>CP064989.1:362881-725762 GCA_016699875.1 Candidatus Moraniibacteriota bacterium
CAATGCCGAGATTTTTGTCGCTCGCCGAGCCGGATAGAGCCCGGTCAATACGCCGACCGCCAACGAGAAAATAAGGATCGTAATGACAAAGAGATTCGGTATGTACGCAACATCGAGAACACCGAGATTTTTGTCACGGAAAAACGCAACCGTCGAGATGAGCACGCCGATAGACTTTCCTGCCAAAAATCCCAAAAAAAGCCCGAGCACGCCGCCAAAGAAAGACATTACCATGGATTCCGTAAGGAAAAGCTCTTGAACCTCAAACGCCTTCATGCCCATCGCTTTCATAAGTCCCACCTCGCGCGTCCGTTCAAGAAGCGAGACTGTGAGCGTGTTAAACATGCCAAGCGCCGCAACGCCGAGCGCCGCCATCCCGAGAAGCGCCAGCACAATTCTCGCCGTCCCGAAAAAATTATTGATCTGTTCCACCGTATCCGCAACGGAAGTTGTCACATAGCCCATACCTTCGATCTGTCGCCGCACATTCGCAAGCGATTCCTGCGTCGCAACTGTCAGTTTTACCTGGGAATAGTTCACTACGCCAAGCGTTCGCGCGTCGATAAACGGCATATAGAATACCGGCGTCTTATCATCCGGAATTACCCCGATAATCGAATACTCCGATTCGACGGACTCCGCCTTCTGAGCCTTGCCGCCAAGCAGAGAACCGGATATCACAAAGGAGACATTGAATTTCTTGCCGATAGCTTCAGACTCGGACAGCGAAAGCACTTGAAGCATAGCGCGATTCACTACCGCTTCGCGTTTCGCCGCATCGCCGAGTGCGACTCGATCCACCGATTTATCTCCTTCGGACGAATCGCCGAGATCCAGTTCAACCCACTCTCCGTCCGATGAAGACACCTTGATATTATTCACTGTCGCCGACGTATCGTCTGAACCGGACGCCGATTCAGACAAAGCGGCGCTTTCGGGCGAAACAACCGCCTCAGTACTCTCACCAAGCACCATTCCGGAAACACTGTCTGGCTCATCGTCAGATTGATGCATCAATGAGATCTCAACCTCGTCGTCCACAAGAGCGAAATATCCCTGTTCGACTCGAACGGATCCGCTGGAATTTTTCGCCGGAGAAAAACCATCGGAGCACTCACTGACATCACCACAATCGGAAGATTTTTCCCAGAGAGGCATTTCCGATGAAATCCACTTTCCAAATGGCTCCCCGTCCGTACCGCGATACGCCTCGCCGGAATCCGGAACCGTGCTTCCGTAGGGCTCCCCGGCAACGAGATCGCCGGAAACAGGAACGCGGGAAATACGACCATAGCCGAGAAGTCTCGCTTTCGAGTCGGGAGATTCCCGCAAGCGAACCCAGAGAGTCGAATCCGCCCGCACCGAAACCGGCTCAAGAATATCTCCAAATCCCTTGGGATTCACCGAATCGGAGATGCCAGCAACCGTTTTCACGGCAGGAAGGTTTGCGGAAAGATCATTGCTCTCAAAAATTTTTCCGGAAGACGGCTGAATCGCCGACTGACGCAGATAGTCCGAAGTAACCGCATACACCGCCATATCCGATACCGAACCCTGATAATTCACTTTGCCAACCACGGCAACAAGCGGCGCAACCGATTCGACATTCGGAATTTCACGCATGTTTGAAAGCGTCTCATCGTCTATCTTGACTTTGCCGCCGGCCTGAGGCGACACATCCATCTGTCGCATCTCTTCCAGTCGCGCCACCTGGGAGACAACCAGCCGTTGAACACCATACCCCAACGAAACCAGAAATACGATTGACGCAATACCAAGCGCCATGCCGCCGATAGTAATCGCGGTCCGCGTTTTCTTCACCTTCATATTGCGGACAGCGATACCGATAAGACTGATGCGATCGATGGATTTCCGCCGCTCAATACGAAACAGTTTCTCAATTTTACTGTAGAGAGCGGCAAACATCTCCTCGCTTGAACGGGGAGACGGGGAGCGAAGAAGCTTCCGAACATGTCCATACACTGAAAATATCCCGCGAGCCACAATATAAAAGAGGAGCAGCACGACAAAGAGAACCAAGCGGAGAAATGTACTCTTGAAAAATTCGGGAATCCCGACTATCGAACGCCACAGACGCACGAAGAACGGCGCGCGTCGAGCAGCGTCGGCGGTTTCCAGAACAGCAACGCCATGAGCGGCGGCGTCCTGCACATCTTGAGTAAATTTTTTCTTGCCAAAAAATGGGAAATGCATAAAAAATCAATCCGCAAAAGACCGCTTACACGTAAACGAGCTACTTCCCGCCCGATGATCCTCCGTACGAGAATACCACCGGCTCAACATTCGGATCCTCCTCAATGCCAGCGCCCTGCTGAATGCTTACGCCGCGCTTATACTTCAGTTCTTTTTCCAAATTCGCCTTTTCCTCGCCACGGTAAATACCAAGCAGATGCCCGTCTCGCATAGAAAGCGCTGTTTTTGCATACGCAAGATATTCGAGGTCGTGCGTCACCATGATCAGAGTTTTTCCATTCTCATTCAAGGATCGAAGGAGTTTCAAGAGCATTTCTCCGGCATCATAGTCAAGGTTACCGGTCGGCTCGTCGGCGATAATAACTTCCGGGTCGGTAATGAGCGCCCGAGCAACCGCGATACGCTGTTGTTGTCCGCTCGAAAGATCCATCGGATGATAGTCCGCCCAATCGACAAGTTCCACCATGCGAAGCGCTTCGCGAGCGCGTTCAAATGCCGCCAGCCGATCCCATCCGAGCAGAAAGAGCGGGAAGGCGATATTCTCCAAGACGCTCAGAGATTTCACCCAATTCGACTGTTGATATACCATGCCGATATGTTTCTTCCGAAACTCCGATCGAACGTCTTCTTCTATTCCCGGACCATACAAGTTCTCCCCGAGAAAAGTCATGCTTCCCTTCGATGGGCCCTCGAGTCCGAGAATAATATGAAGCAAAGTCGACTTCCCGCATCCGGACGGTCCGAACACGATAAGAAAATCCGATCGTTCCACTGTAAAACTGATGCCCTTCAGGACATCGATAATCTGCGTTCCAACATGGAACGATTTATATACATCTGTCACCGTAATGACGGACTCCCCCGCCCGAGGAGACGATTCGTACCCGACGGAGGACAATTGATTCGAAAGCGGAACGAGAGTATCCATCATAACGATGACTACTGGCCAAAAATTGACTTGAGACTCGAGAACACAATATCAAGCGCATTCTCGGTCGCTTTGGGCGCAATGGAAACAATATCAATCGACTCGCCGACATTTCCCGCCTTGTCCTTCGAAAGAACACGGAGATGATATACCTTGGACGGTGTCAATTTCGATATCACTACGGTATGGTTTGACACGAGCGAAGCGTCTTCTTGTGTCTTTTGAGGATAGACCGATCCCGTACCCTCACCGTATTCCACCTGAGAAGTAGCCGATTCGTCAGTCGTCCAGGTAACTACCAATTGAGCTTCTGCCTCACCTTGGCTTCCGTCCGACGATTTCACGATAAGTCCCTCAACATTCGCATCGATAATTTGCGGAGCGCGCGTATCAGTTGCCGTAGTAAACTGCAAAGCATCCGACTTGGCTTCATTGCCAAAATTGTCACGCCCTCTCACCACCAGCGAATACGACGTCTGCGGCAAGAGATCTCGAAGCAGTATGCGATGCTCCCCGACAACCATCTTCGCATCCACTTCATCCCGCGCGTCCCCCGCACCTCCTTCGGGAGCATACGTAACAATGGAAGACGTCTCCGTGTTCGTCTTCCAGGAAATCAGCAACACGGTCTGCGCCGTTCCCTTCACCTGTTGAATACGAACCTCTTCGATTTTCGGTCTCGGCAACGTTTCAAAAGAGAGCGTGTTTCCTTCATACTCCTCTCCTTCGCTATCGACAGTGTTTATCTTATAGTAATATTTTGTCCCATCGAGAAGATCTTCGATACTGGTTGTATACGTTGTCTCCGATGTTGATGTGGATATTTCTTTCACCAAGCCGAACGCCTCCGTAAGTCCGTAATAGATTTTCACCTTGCTCGCCCCTTTCGCCGTGAATTCCAAAATGGCATTCGAAAGCCCCGCACTCTTCAAATTCGGATCGACAACAGTCGGAGCCGGATCGGTTTTGAATGCCTTTTCTCCCGAAAGACCGGTATTGCCATCCTCATCCGTCCAACGCGCGCGATAATGATAGGTTGTCCCCGGAGAAAGATTCGAGAGTTTAATTTCATGATCCGTCACCTGTTCGGAGTTGCTTGGTTCTTCGGAGTAATAGTCTCCGGAGCCCTTTCCATATTGGACCTTGCTATCAGACGCTCGATCGGTAGACCATCCGATTGTTGCGCTTTTGGTCGTAATAAGCGAAACCGACGGACCGGAGGCGAGTCCGGCCGCCTCGGTATACTTCCCGGTCGGATACGATGAAACAACCTCACTGAAGGCGCCGCAATTGTTAACGCTGTCGCAAGCACGAATCTTGTAATAATGCGTCGCCTGCGTCAGTCCCGTATCCACAAAGGCGATACCGCTCGTCGAAGCAACCTTTGCATACGTGCCACCCTCACTCAGCGAGTGATATATCTGATAGGAGTCGACACCGGAACCGATATCCGCGGGTGCTTCCCATGAGATTGCAAGCTTCCACGACTCGGTATTCTTTACCGAAACGTCGGCAATATCGGTATTGAGCGGAATCCCCGGCGCACTCGTATCAGCAACAAACTCGACCGTCTCATAGGCGCCATAATTAATCACCCCTCCCAAATCTTCCGGATTCTTCGCCACGACATAAAACGTATTCGCGCCTTTTTGCGTAGCAAACGCCGACGCCGCAACCGATTCCACTCCGGGAGACGTAAACGTACACGCATCTTCCGACGGTATGGCATTCACCGTATAACAATACGTGAGATCACTCGCTTCTCCCGAAAAGCTGAACGGCGGATCCCATGTAAAAGCGAAGGAGTTCGCCGTATTTGTCTCTGGAATTGCCTGGACGTTCTGCGGCGCAGTCGGTCCTGACCCCGCATAGTAGAATGATGTCCGCACATTTCCCGAACTCACATTGCCAGCGACGTCAATCGTGCGCAAATAGAAGAAATTTTCTCCGGTTTGGTAGGCGGCATCCGCGATATCAACCTGAAGCGCTGTCGTGGTAGCTGACCAGCTGTCACTCGCCACAGTCGCCCCGATTTGGTACTGATACCCGGCAATCATCGAGTTGGTTGCCGGATTACCATTCCCATCCACTCCCGCGCTCCACAAAAATGAGAAATCATTATCGGGAGAATACACAGCCGGTGCCGCCGTCACACCAAGAGGATTGGTTGGCGCTGTCGAATCAAGCCAGTAGGAGAACGAAACCGGAAACACAACACTCGAATTTTGCGCCACATCTTTCGCTTTTACGATGAGATAATATTTCTGCCCGCTTACCAAGGCGTTTCCATCCGTGTCCGTTGTCGCCACATAACTATTCCCTGACTGAAAATCCCCCTGCGTCGTCGGTTCAGCACTCGCCGACGTGCCGAAATAAACATAGTATCCTGAAACACCCGATCCGCCCGTATCCGTTGCCGCCGACCACTCAAAAGATGGCGCCGAATATGAGTACCACGTAGCTGTCGTCAAGTCCGTCGACCCGCCATCGGAATCTTTGGCGGTCAGTGTCGGCGTCCCGGACCACGTCGGCGCCGAGAGATCCGCAGTAGCAGTCAAGACAACAGAATTTAATCGAACCAACTCATTTCCATTGCCAAGAAACACCGCCTGCCACAGCAACCCGCCCGATCCGGCGGGAAATGTCGATATGTTCGCCGATACCGTCGAAGCGTCATTCGACTGCGCGTATCCGGACGATGTCGCCCACGCGGAACCGGTCCAGTACTGCCACGTTGATCCGCCATCATCCGAGAGGCGATAGGTGATGGCACCGGGCGATTCCTCATCCGCAACGAATGAGTCCCACTTCTTCACTCCGGACGTATGCACTGCCGAAGCGAGCGTTACCGTCTCATATCCGCTCGAATACGGAGTTGACTGGAATGATGTCCTGGCTATGGAACTAATACGAAGCTCATCGAGAGATCCTTGGAAAAACCCTTCCGGCTTTCCATATTCCCGCCCGGCATATGTCGTTCCGATCAAAAGATCGCTCGATGAATCCGAAATCGACATGGAAACAGACCGCGAATTATTGAGCGTCCCGTCAATATACAGACTCATAGTGGAGCCGTTATACGTCGCCGCCACATGATGCCAACTCGTATTAAAAGAGCTGGTCGCCGACTGAAGAAAAGCATTGTTGCCGAATGACCACACGGCCGCATCAGCATTCGCAGTGTTTCCGGTACCGGCGTAAAACTTTCCTTTGTACGCACTGAATGCTCCGACTTCCTCAATCGTCGATCCCCAACTTCCACTGATATTATCACCGCCGACCTGCGTCCATGATGAACCGACATATCGCCACACCTCTCCATCGCCGGCAGTTGTCCCCAGCCCGGCATAGAGCGCGCCATTGTAAACGGCAAGCGTCCGAACCCGCTCATATGTTCCACTTGCCCAACTTCCCCCGACATCGTCACCGCCAATCATAGTCCACGATGAGCCGTCATACTTCCACACTTCCGCATCATCGGTCGATGTCCCGAGTCCGACATAGAGAAACCCGGCGTAGACAATCATGCTGTCTACCTGTTCATACGTACTATTGGCCCAGCTCGAGTTGACACCGTCTCCACCAACACGGCTCCACGACGGCGTGCCATCACAGTTCGTACACTCCCACACTTCGGCATCGCCGGCACTCGAGCCGAGACCGGCATATATCTTTCCGGCATATATGCCAAGTGTCGTCACCCGCTCAAAGTTCGTCGTCCAACCGGAATAGAGACTATCCCCACCAACTTTGGTCCACGTCGATCCGTTCCATCGCCACACTTCGGCGTCATTAGCGCTATTCCCCAAACCGGCATAGAGAAACCCTCCATACGAAGCAAGCGAGTTCACCTCTTCGAAATTCGTCGTCCAGCCGGAGTTCAAACTATCACCGCCGATCTGCTCCCAAGTCGATCCATCCCAATGCCACACTTCGGCGTCATTGGCACTTGAACCCAAACCGGCATACAACTCACCTCCATGCCCGATCAAGCTCGTCACAGTTTCATACGTATTGGAAATCCAACTATTATTCACGCCTTGACCGCCAATGAGTTCCCAGGATGAACCGTCAAATCGCCACACCATGGCATTGCCGATAGTGGCAACGCCTGTCCCCGCATACAGATAGTCGCCGGTCACATTCAAGACCTCGACACTCCGAAGACCGCGAAAACCCCAACTGAAGTTTATGTAATCTCCGCCGATAAGCTCCCATGATGAACCATTCCATGCCCATTCCTGTGCCGAAACCGTTGAACTTGAAGTGCTGACACCCGCAAAGAGCGTCGACCCGGATACAGCAAGCGTACTCACAATCGTGTGCGTACTCGAAAAACTCCCATTGACTCCATCGCCGCCGATTTTGGTCCATGCTGATCCGTCAAAACTCCACACCTCATTGTCTCCGGCTGTTGATCCGAGACCGGCATAGAGCGTCGTTCCATCATTCGCGAGAGAATACACCATTTCATAGTTCGAACTGTCCCAGCTTGAACTTACGGTGTCACCGCCAATTTTGGTCCATGTTGAGCCGTTCCATTTCCAGACTTCCGCATCGCCAGCCGTCGATCCGAGACCGGCATAGAGATTCCCGCCGAAGTACGTCATCGAATAGACATACTCGTATGTCGCATCCCAGCTCGAATTCAAGCTGTCGCCGCCGATTTTGGTCCACGTTGATCCGTTCCATTTCCAGACTTCGGAATCTCCGGCCGTTAAACCCAAGCCGGCATACACATTCGTACCGTCATTTACCAAACTGTAGACGCCTTCGTAATTCGTCGTCCAGCCGGAGTTTAAGCTGTCGCCGCCGATTTTGGTCCACGTTGATCCGTTCCATTTCCAGACTTCCGCATCATTTGCTCCCGTCCCAAGTCCGGCATAGAGCTCTCCGCCGACAAACGTGAGCGCATTGACCGCTTCAAACGTATTGATTTGCCAGCTCGAATTGAGCGCATCACCACCGATTTTTGTCCACGTTGATCCGTTCCATTTCCAGACTTCCGCATCGCCAGTTCCGCTTCCGAGTCCGACATAGAGATTCGTCCCGTCATTCGCCATGACATACACCGCTTCAAACGTATTGATTGTCCAACAGTTATTGAGACCGTCACCACCAATCTGTGTCCATCTCGTTCCGTTCCATTTCCAGACTTCCGCATCGCCCGTTCCATTTCCCGTCCCGACATACAAATCTCCCCCAAGAACATTTGAGGATTCAATAGTCGGATTCCCGTTCAAGTCCCAACTCCCGTTTATATCATTTCCTGCCTGCTGCGTCCATCCGGATGCCGAATCATTTGCCAGCTCATAGGTGAGCTTGCCCGTTTCATTGTCGTAGTACAATTGATAGTCGCCCTTATCAACAATTCCCTGGCGCTGAGCATGGCTTCCTGCCGAAAATGCCGAAGAGAATTTCGTCCACGCTTCAATCGTATTCGCCTGCGACAGAGAATTTTCAGCCGAATCCGGCACCGATGCAAACGCCGTTGTTCCATTGAAAGAGAGTGCATTGTTGAGATTTCCGGCTACGAAACTTCCACCCGATACCGTCGCGTGATTTGCGTTCGACGAACTGTCATTCGCCGTCGATCCACTCGATTCATCGAAATGGTAAAGTGCCACCGTATTGTCATCATCGGTGTAATTCTTAACCGAGAGACGAGATTCCGTATTCGCGCTATCAATCGTAACTCCGCTTGAAGAGACGTACTCGCTTGATGTTGAAAAATCCCATGTCTCGCTGATTTCTCCGTCAGCGAGAATACTGTGGATCCGACCGGAAAGAAACAAAAATGCGCCTGCTGCCACGCAAGCGGACAAGACAGACAGACCGATATATCTCGGCTTCAGACTCCATAAAAACCGCGCAGTCCACACAAAGACTCGCGCCACAGAAACCGCGCCCGAAGCAAAAAGGCGATAGAAATTATTGTATTTTCGCATAGCATCCAAACGACGGGAATTCCCCCGCATATGGAAGATGTTTATTTTCTTTTATTATATAGCACTTCGAGATAACTCCAAAGAGGCAACTCCAAAAAAATTCGAGGAAGAAAGTCATATTTCCACCTCCAAAGAATGGGGTTGATTTACTTCTTGTCCTTGCCCGAATGCCCGTTCATGCTAGAGTGATATCGGAAGAGCTTTCCGACACTATGCCAACTCTCGCCTACAACAAGCGCGCTCGGTTTGACTACGAAATCCTTGAGACTCTCGAGGCGGGTATTGCACTCTCCGGACACGAGGTAAAATCGATAAAAACCGGGCATGTGAGTCTTCAAGGAAGCTTCGTTACCATACGAGGCTCTGATTTGATGCTTACCAACGCGCTTGTGCCGTTCTATCCCTTTGCGGGCGATCCGTCAAACTACGACCCGACACGTCCGCGTCGCCTCCTTGTCAAAAAGAACGAATCCAAGCGACTGATTGGAAAAGTTCGAACGAACGGCTTGACACTGATTCCGCTTCGGGTCTATACTAAGAGACACCTCATAAAGGTCGAGTTTGCTTTGGCAAAAGGAAAAAAAGAATACGACAAGCGCGCCACTACCCAAAAGCGCGAATCTGATCGTAAAATAGCCCGAGCAATGAGAAGATCCTAAACAGCCGCGCAATAATGGGAACCGAAAAAGATTCTCATTATCGAGGGGTTGTCTAGACTCGACAGGGTGCACTTTGAAAATATGCAAGCCGATTATGAAGGTGATATCGTAAATCTTCCCTTCGCGATGATACCTGCAAACTTCATCACAAAGGCAAAGCAAGCCTTCGCGCAAGCGTTCCAGCCTGCTTTCGCTTCCGCTCTCGCCTAATTTCGGCAGGAGCCATCGGACTCCCGACTCCCGATAGGGAATGTTCCGGTGTCATATCATCGGGAAAGCTCGGTTTTCTTGCCCTATGGAAAGCCGATCGCTTCTGCACATAAGGCACGTTGAGCCGTTTTCGCGCACTTCCTGACGGTTCGACGCATACCAAGTGCGCTATGCTTGTAGACTATTTTTGAAACTCATCACTGGACATGGGTGCAATTCCCATCAACTCCACATATTTTTTGCAAAACCACGATGCGCCGACGTCGATATCGAAGACCCAGACCGAAAGTTGTTGAAACCCCAAAGGCACGTGTCAATGAACATATCCGCGTGCCATTTGTGTTTGTCGTCGATGCGGACGGAACCGTCAACGAAAACATGCCGATCGAACAAGCTATCGCTCGCGCCAAGGAGCAAGAGCTCGATCTCGTCGAAGTGTCCCCAAAAGCAACACCTCCGGTCTGCAAAATCCTCGATTACGGCAAGTATCTCTACGCCGAAGGAAAGAAAGAGCAGAAAGCCAAAAGCAAACAGAAGAAGGTTGAGACCAAGGGCATTCGCCTCCGTCTTCGCACTGACACGCATGACCTCAACTTCAAGCGGGCGCAGGCAGAGAAATTCCTCACACGAGGACACAAAGTAAAAATAGAGATCGTGCTCCGCGGACGAGAAAAAGCGCTTCCGGACAAGGCTCGAGATGCCCTCCGGGAATTCTTCAACAGCATAAAAGCGCCCTTTGGCATTGAAGAGGATATCAAGCGATTCCCCAACGGCTTCCACATCATTATTGCCCCAAAATAAGGAAAACCTATGAAGCAGAAAACTCGGAAATCCGTCGCCAAGAAAGTCAAGGTGACCAAGAGCGGCAAAGTGATTCGCCGCACCACAAAACAAAATCACTACAATCTCCGAGAGACCAAGGAGTCGAAGAGAGCGAAGCGCCGAGATATTACCATGACTGGTCGAGATGCCAAGAACATCAAAGCCGCCCTCCCCTACGCCTAAAGAAAATCACTGCTGTCCGCTATAACCCCTAGAGATCACATACGTTTATGCCAAGAGTAAAGCGCGGTGTTTCCGCCAACAAACGAAGAAAGAATGTCCTCAAAATGGCGGAAGGGTTCCGGTGGCGCCGCAAAACCAACTATCGCGCCGCCAAAGAAGCGATTCTGAAGGCGGGAAAGTATGCTTACCGTGATCGACGCGCCAAGAAACGTTCGTTCCGAAGCTTGTGGATTGTCCGCCTCAACAATGCCCTGCGCGAACACGGACTTACCTATGCGCGATTCATCGATATCGAGAAGAAAAAGAACATCGAACTTGACCGAAAGGTCCTCTCCGAGCTTGCCGTGCAGCATCCGGACATCTTCAAAACATTTGTGACGTCTGTGAACAAATGAGCGTTTGAAAATCACGACACCACATAAAAACACCCTTGAAAATCGGGTGTTTTTATGTTTTATCTCTTAAGAACCTGCTTACAATCTCTCTTTCGTCACGAGATTTTCAAATTTTGAGCGAAAAACATGAAGATTGAGAAAGGCTACTCGGAGAGTAACCTGACAAAATCTGAATGTTTTGCAGCCAAAATTTGAAAGTCGGAGTAGAATATGGAGATTGTAAACAGATTCTAAGGTACGGATAATTCGCGCATCCGCTACCTCAACAATTCATCTTTTGCATTCCCTTTCCAATGACGAAGTATCCAGAGAGAGAAAACGAGGGCAAGAAAAATACCAAACGCATCGATAATAATGTCCGAGACCTTCCCTTGCCGACCGGTCACGAAGAGTTGGTGCGCCTCATCAGATATCGAAAAGGGCAAAGAGAGCAGTATGGCACCTGCGGCCGCTATATGAGAATTCCGAGGAAACAATCGATCAAAGAGCCGAAAAGAAAGAACTCCCAAGATAAAATATTCGGCGACATGCGCCCCCTTTCGCACAAGAAGATACGGCAATGAAATATGCTGTCCGGCAACACCGAGACTCGGTTGATCCGAGAGCAAGAAAATAACGCTCATCCACACAAGAATCGGGACGATGCAGTAGTAGAAAACACCCCCACATCGAACCAGCCGCTCCGAAAAAGTATTCATTGATCCGTTTTCAATGTTTCCTGAAACGACCGAGAAGTTCCTTAACAAGGATACCGAATGCGAAAAATGGGAGCCAGAGCCAAAGTATTTTTTTGAGAAATTTCTCGAGAAACTGTCCCATACCGATCATTCTATATGGTTAGACACGCTCATTCACGCAGCGGAAGCGCATGATAACACGTGGGATCAATCTCATACACCACATCTTTCTTTTCCACGACAATCCGCCAGCCCTTTTCTTCAGCAACAGCCTTGAGATTCTCGTTGGGATTGAAAGCGATAGGATGCTCAACGAGTTCCAAAAATTTGATATCGGACTCAGTATCACCAACTCCGTACGAATCCGAAAATGACACACGATATTCCTCAAATAGCTTCCGTGCCGCCGTTCCCTTATCGCGACTTGGCTCATACGACGCTATACCGGTATAGCGACCATCATCACTCACTTCATAGACACTTCCGATAACAGAATCAAAGTGGAGATAGTCGCGATTGTATGCCTCAACGATCTCAAGAGGCGAACCGGAAATAGCAAAAAGGAGATACCCCTCACCGCGAAGCTTTGCGATAAGATTCTCGGCAAATATGTATGTCTGCCGTTCACGAAACGGGACAACACTCTCTGCGGCGCGCGCAACATCTTCCGGCGTACATCCGCGAACAAATCGCGCATACAGGTCGATAAGCGCAAGACGATAATCCTCATACGTTCCCGTATGTGTAAGCCATTTCGAATACAGATCAACCAATGTTTTCCGAACATGTGACGGAAATATCCGCAGCCATGAGAGTTCATTGATAAGCTCGAAATGGAGATTTTTCCGAAAAATTGTCCCATCTATATCGAAAATTGCCGCTTTGGTCTTCTCCGTTGATTTCATATGTAAAGTATATCGACTTCCGAAACAGCGGTCAACGCGCACGAAACACATCCCGAGCCGCATCCCACACATCGGAAACGCCGCGCTTTTCTCTGAGCCAGTACCACCACTCCGCCCCCCAGAGATACACATCCGAAAATCCGACCTGTCGAGCATAGCGCACATTCTCAAGCAATTGCTCGGCGTTCATCGTTTTCCACTGCTCGTCGAGCGAGACATCCATGAACGAGCCATTTGCCCATGGCTCCGCTTGGAGCTCAATTACCATAAAATTCTTCTGACGCGAGAAGATTCGAACCAGCATCTCTTTAAACCGGAAAAAGTTCGGCCCGATCGGATACGTGATATACCCAAATCGATTGCTCCAGAGCTTCCGGTAGAGCGTCGTTCCGAATACATCCCCGCGACTCGCTGCCGGAATCCACGTCGACAGCTCCCCACTATCCGTCGTCAGAATCGGACGGGAAGAATCTTCGGCGCGAGCTGCGGATATTTCCCGGTCAAGTGTTGCGCCGGAAAGAGGCGGGCAGATTCCAAACGCCAGGAACGGTTCATTCTCAATTTGCCACAAAGAAATTTCCGATCGATCTTTGTAGTGCTCGATGGTTTTCCGAATAAACCGTACTGCCGCTTCATTTTTCAAGTCATCCGTATCCGCCCATGTCGGTACAAAGCACTCCGGCCATCGCGGGACCTTCTGCCCGACAGCAAGAATCACATCGACATCATACTGACGCGCCATATCAAGCTGCCAGTCGATATCGGAAAAATCAAATGTTCCGCGCTCACGCTCAACCGTATCCCAATACACCGGAATGCGCACTCTCTGCACACCAAGATCTTCAAACAGGGCGCGAAGCACTTCCGGAGCATCAAGTCCCAAATCACGCGCGAATCGACTCGAGAACGTAATGCCAAACCGCACGTCTTCGCGGGGTTCCGGACCCGGAAGATTGAAATACACAAAAAGAATCGCCGCCAGAACAAAGAGACTTGCGACAATCCACAGGACAATCTTCAGACATCGAAACAATATAGCTTTCATTTCTCACATCAAAAAAGAGTCAACTCTCCACGAACTGAGAACCAAATACCAATCGTTATGCAAACGAATGCCGCCATTTTCCACAGCCAGTCGGCACGAGACAATCGCTCGGAGAATACATCCGGAAATTTCTTTGAAAGAAAGAGTGCTATGAGAAACACAAAAGCAAATTGCACACCAACCATCGCCTGAACCAACGCAGCCGGTCCTCGATATGTGGCGAATATGATAAGAATCGCGCCGATACCTCCTATGGTTTTCCCGGAAATAAAGATGAGCCACGTCGGCACCGAGCCCGTCCGTTCATGCAAAGCCATGCCCGACGCATCTGCCAGAACAGAACGCGAAAAACCCGGCTTCCGAAAAGGAAACTTTTCAAAGAAGAAAGAAAGCATGTCTCGACGATACGCAGGCACAAGAGCCAAAGACACTCCACCAAGAAACACGCCAAATCGAGACCAAATAAGCCCACTCACAAAATTCGCCCCGCTCCCCTCCCCCACTTTGATAAGAATGTAAAATCCCGCGAGCAACAACCCGGAAAGGAATGAGAGGCCGACAACTCGCTTCGAATAGGAAGGACCATCGGAGCAAGAGAAAGAAAGCATCGCTACCCCTGCCAACAAAAGCGCGAACGAAATCAATCCAAAGACAGGGACATCGCCGGAAAGAAATATCAAAACAATCGAGGGCACAAGCGTTATCATCGCCGAAAAGATGCCGACAAGCGGCAAGACTCTCGATACTTCTCCCAATTGAAACGCAGTAAACAGAAAAAGCAAACTCCACGCAAAAAGCATTCCCGACGCCAGGAAAATTACCATGCCAACCGGAGGCAAAAGTTGCAAACCAAATGGCGCAAGCGCAAACGATGTCAAACTAAACAGCGTCAAAACCAAAACATACGCCGCCGGCTTCTCGATGCGCCCCGACACCAAGAACTTATCTGCAATACCGGAAAGCGCCGTCGCCCCATACCCCCCAATCGCCGAAAAGAGCCACAGCATAATAAACACGGAAAAGAAAAACAAACAGCTCCATTATACCATCAAAACCTATGAACAAAGCATAAAAAAAGACGACCACTCAAGACGGATCGTCGAAGTCTTCAATATTCAATCCTCTTGTCTCACGAAATCAGAAATTTAGAAAAACCGATGATACACGTTTCCCACGTCTGAAATCCATTTTGCAACACTCTCCGGACTATGCCCCTCACAAGATGAACCGCATTTCCATACAATGAGTCGCGACGGCGAATCCAAATGTTTTTCATGAACCAATTCGGAAATCCGATCACCCACTACCTCAATCGCCTCTTCCGGACTGGAAAAACAAGCATAGCCCATGCCAGTCCCGCGACTTCCTACTCCTTTGTAGCCCCAGTAGTTGTAGCAGTCAACACCGTCTTTCGTTGGCACATGCTCTCCCCACGAGCTTTCCTTTCGGGCAATACTCACCAAGAACGCCGCCGTCTCCCGATCGCGCTTCGCGAGAAATGGCACCATTGTTTCCATCGGTTCACCCCGGAGCGTTGAAGCAAGCAGCGTACGAAACCGGAAGTCCTCTTCCGATTCCCCCTCCTTCGGAGACATTTCTCCCTCACAAGATGGAGCAACAGCCTCCTGTCCCGAATCACCCGAAACACTCTCTGGACGGAATTCCAGCAAATCGTCCTGCAAGTGAATATCCGATCCTTCTGCCAAAGCCATATCCCCACTCCAAACAAAGAACACGAAAAAGAGGCTCATAAAGCCAAAAACTCGGAAAATATACCGTGTCCCCCGCCTGCATAAAGGAATCTCCATAGAGAAAAAGTGTTACCGTTTGATAACACTCATTTCTAGCATATTTAAGGCTATTCGTCAATCTCATGAAAGTAGAGATCGACATCCTGAATCCACTTTTTCGTCGCCGCCTTATCATGTGTCGAACAGTCGTATCCACACTTCCAAACCACCATCATCTCGGCCGGAGTGTCAATTTTCTCCGCATAAATCAGCTTTTCCAATCGACGAGAGACCGTGTCGACCGCATCTTTCGGACTATTGAAGCACGTATGCCCGCCCGTCCCCATAAATCGACGCTTGCCGCGATATCCCCAATAATTAAAACAATCGTGACTTTTGAGGAGTGGCACGCGCTTTCCCCACGCGCTTTCCTTCTTGGCAATACCGACCAAGAATGCCGCGACAATCTTGTCTTTCTCCACAATATAGGGAACCATCTCCTCGATCGGATATCCGGCAACCATTTCCCGGATCTTCGCCTCGAGAGCTTCCTTCTCTTCCACTTCCCGAATACTCTCCAGGTCATCAGTCACCTCAGCAACAAACCGCTCGTCAGTATGATCGCTCGCACCAAGCACTGTCGGTTCATCCGGCAAAGGCATATCCCGTTCAAGCACCATTCTTGATGACACTGAAGACCCTTCACCGGCAAGCGCATGCTCCCCAAAATACCGATAGGTAAGCACCGTCGAGACAATGCCCAAAAATACTGCCCCAACAAGCGATGTCCGCAATGCAAAGCGCGGCGAAAGAGCGAAAACAGCGCCAACCTCAATGAGAGACCTTTCAATGGTCCGCCATTGCCATATATATCTAAACCGCGATCGAGCCCTACCGAATCCAGTCGACGACTCACGCTTGTTCAAGCGAATATCGTCTATGAGATATTGCGTCCGATTTGGGAATTCTCCAGCTCCCAATCGATTCTGATAATCAACACGACTTCCCCGAAAAAATACTGTCGACGTAAGCGGCTGAGCAGCAAAATCCCGAGAAGGGCACGATTTGATTCGAGAACCTGCGGACGTCACACGCTTCGGAATACCATCGATATATATCCGTTTCCGCACGTGTTGAGCTGTGTGAGATACATTCATGAGTTCAAAATCTATTGGATGCCCGCCTTCTCTCTAAAGAATTTTTCCGCATCCGGTCCGCCGACAAAACACTTCCCTTCAGCCCACACAAACGGCACGCCCAAACCGGATTTCTCTATCCCGCATTCATCCGCACGCTTTTGCATTTCACCGGAGTTTTTCGGATTATGCCACACTTCCTTCTTAGCAAAAGAAATCTTCTCAGCTATATGATTCTCCTCAAGGAACTTCTCGAGGTCCTTGCAATGCGGACACTCTTTTCCATAGTAGTACACTATCGGGGCATTCGGATCACCGGAATCATCGGCGGATGGAGCGCTTGCCGACGGAGCACTGACAATGCCCCATACAATAAAACCAAGAAGGACTGACACAAGAGCGACAATCAAAGCGGTTTTTGCATATCGAGCCATACTCACAAATAAAGGAGTTACTCTGCACGAGGGAGTATAGCATTTTCCCGATTTTTTATCCAAAAGAGAAGTGTTGCCGACAAAATCATAACCAGCAGAGATAAAAGTTGCCCCAGGGTAAAATCATAAAGCACGAACCCGATTTGCGGGTCCGGCAAACGAAAGTACTCAAGCAAGAACCGAATCCCACCATAGAGAGCCAGTGCCCATACCAAGAGCTGCCCCGGAAACCGATTTCGTTTTGCCAATAAGAAAAGTGCAAGCCACAGCACCAAACCCTCCCCGACCGCTTCATAAAGCTGTGATGGGTGATGAAGAAGCATGTCGTCTGCGGAGGGAAATACCATGCCCCATGGCAAGGTCGTCACCCGACCGAAGAGCTCTCCGGCAAGAAAGTTCCCAATGCGGCCAAAAAAAATTGCCAAAGGAAGAGACTGCGCAATATGGTCCAACAACTTCCACACAGGCTTCTGATATCGCCAAGAAAAAAGAAAAGCGGCGAATACTATACCCAACATCCCTCCGTGAGCACTCATGCCGGCAACACCGGTCCATACGCCGGTCCTCGCATCGAACGGAGATATCAAAGAGAGAGGATGTTCAGCAAAAAAAGCAGGATTGTAGAACAAGGCGTAGCCGAAGCGAGCACCGACTACCGCACCCACAAGAAGAAAAAGCGAGAAATCCAAGAACGTATCCGGAGAAAACATCAAAGCACGATCTCGAGACAATCCTCGCCAAAGAACAGAAAGCGAAATCACTGCCCCACACAGAAATGCGACCCCATACCAAGAGACAGAAAAGCCACCGACAGAAAAAAGAGTCGGGTCAATACGTTCCGGAAGAGACTGCCACCACATCATGACGCCAAACCGCCCTGATTATAGGTATCGAGATCAGCTTTAAATTCCCGCACGTATATCCTCGTCAATGCCAAAAAGAACGAGACAAGCAACGGCCCGATCAAAAGCCCGACAATACCGAAAAGCGCGATACCGCCAAGCGTCGAGAAGAACACAAGGAGTGGATGAATCTGCGTATCTCGCCCTACCAGCTTCGGACGAACTACATTATCTACCGTCGAAATGATGCTCATACCGAAAACAAGGAGAAAAATCCCCTGCCACACATCCCCCGAGAAAAAAAGCCACAGCCCCATCGGAAGCCAGACAATGCCAGATCCAACCGCCGGAATAAGTGAGAAGAATCCCATAGCCGCCCCCCAAATAGCCGGCGACGAAACCCCGGCAACCGCGACACCGATGCCACCGATAACTCCCTGCAAAAGAGCAATGCTGATAGACCCCTTAATCACCGCTCGACTCATAGAAGAAAAATCACGCATAAGCTCCTCGTCGTCCCTATCCGAAAGAGGACTCATGCGCTTCATGAGTCGGATCACTCGGTCGCCGTCAATGAGAAAATAGAAGAGCGCGAAGAACAGGGCGAATATCCACAAAACGAGTCCCGCAACACTCCCGTAGAGCGCCTGCAAAAACGATATGAGCGCGCCGCCCTTACCAACAACATTCCCCAACAAGTCCGCGATACGAATGTTCTTCTCTGACAAAAACTCGCCGACAACCGGCAACCGAGACAACCAAAGTTGTATCAACTCAGACACCTCTCCAAGAGAATGAGTCCCCGATGAAAGAGTCGTGAGAGCACTGGTCGCCTCACCAATCACAAGCGTCGCCAATACAAAAATGGGAATAATCACCAAAAACGCTACAAGAAGCAAAACACTGCCGGCACTCAACCCCTTTCGCCCACCGAAGACACGCAAAAAAGACTGGTATCTCCCATAGAACAATGTCGCAAGAACCGCCGCAACCAGCATGGATGTCAAAAAAGGCTGCATCACAAAAAATACCGCCGCACCCGTCAGAAAAAAAACAAAGAAAAAGAAAATCGTATTGAAATGTGGAATTCGCATAGCGTCATCAGTATAACACAGTGTCTTTAATCATGTCGCAGAGATATCCGTCCTTGAGAACTCGGTGAAATCATGATTCCCGGAAAGAATCTGCACATTGACCCGAAGTGTCGGCACACGCGAAATAACAACCTTATCGTGGGGAGGGCGAACTGCCACCTCCAATCCATACCGCTCCCGAAACCACTGCTTGATGCCTGCTCGCGTATTGTGCGCCGCATCCAATACAAACGGCCGATACGAAGTCTTGAGCGATGAGAAGTATTTTTGATGATTTTCATGAAGAGTCGCCTCGACTCGCGCATTCTTCCAGTCAGATCGCAGTCGCTCTTTGACTGGTTTCTCGGTCTCTCCTGTTCCTAGCTCTTGCTTCCCGCCTTCCCTAAAATACCGACACCTCTCTCGGAGTGGACACGCCGAACACTTCGGCCTTCCCAAACACGTCGCACTTCCAAAATCCATCAGAGCCGCATTCAGCGTCTTCGTTCGCACAGAGAACACACGTCCAATCGCTTCCGGAGCGCTTATTCTGATATTTCTTTCATTCAAAACACTGCGTTTCTCAAGCTTCTTGACTTTCCGGTTCCTTGATCTCGAATTGCCGATCGTAAATCTCCATTCATCCGCCCTCTTCGTCCCGAAAAAAAATCGCCCAATGACTCGACGAAGATTCGTGTCCCAGGCTATTTGCTCCTCGCCGTACGCAAAACTCGAAATCGCTGCTGCCGTGTAAGAACCAATGCCTGGAAGTTTCTGCAAAACACCGATATCATTCGGGAATTTCCCATCATACTCGTCGACGACCATTTTCGCCGTCCGCAGCATGTTTCGCCCGCGCGCATAATAGCCAAGTCCGGCATAATACGGCAGAAATTCTTCCCATGATGCTCGAGCTAAGCTCTGAACTGTCGGGAATTGCTTCAGAAACTTTTCATAGTACCCAATGACACGCGACACCTGCGTCTGCTGGAGCATTATTTCAGACACCCATACTTCATACGCCGAAATTCCCTCCCGTCGCCACGGTAAATGCTCCCGCCCGGCCTTCTCAAAAAAGTCCAACAAGACGGATTCGAAGAAACTTATTTTTTCCGAAGAAATCTTCGTAGGTAAAACTTTCATAAATGTGAGGAATATTCTATCATAAAGCCATATTTCTTTCGAACGTCATTATGGAGAGTTTTGAAAATTCAATCGATTCAGTTCCGCCAGAAAAATATTCCCGCTCCGAAAGAAACATCGAACGGAAACGAGAAAGCTTCGTTCAAGAGATAGAGGAAAAAGCTAAGACGCTCGGCATGTCACCCGAAGAATACCTAGCAGCCTATGCAAAAAATGAAAAAAATTCTCGAGAACGAGTAGGCAAGGAGAATACCAACGCCGCGAAGAAATTATTCGAACTCGGAAGCGCAACCAGTGCAGAGATAAACAATACATTGCACGACAAGACAGGTCTTCAGATCGAACTCGAGCACCAAAGAGAACTCGCAACCCAAGATCCGTTGACCGGACTTCTCAATCGCCGCGGCTTCGATGGAGCTCTCAGTGATCTCAACTCAGCTATTCAAAAATACAACAAACACTCCCAAGTTGGCGCCGAACGACGACGCGATCGACACAGCAAAGAACCTCAGCCGTATTGTCTCCTCACTATCGACATAGATAAATTTAAGTTCGTGAACGATACGAAAGGTCATGAAGCCGGAGATATATTGCTTCAAAAAATAGCTCAAATTTTTCGAGAGAACACTCGCCCACATGAAAGCACTCTCGGTCGAATTGGAGGAGATGAATTCAGTATCTCTCTCGCGATGGATATAGATGCCGCTTGCAAAGTCGCTGAACGCATTCGACAAGCTATCGAACAGGCGTTTCTCATTGCTGAAGAAAACACATCTCTCGTTACCGCAAGCATCGGCGTCGCTCCCTATGTTCCCAATATCCAAAGTCACGAGAGAAATGCAGATATGGCAGTCTACGCGGCAAAAGGCGAGTGGAGCTCCATCGACACTGCTACAGATCTCGACGGTCCGATTGACGTGCAAATGGACAAGGCCGCTAAAGGCAGAAACCGAGTATGTATCTTCAATAACAACACTCTTTCCGAATACCAAGCAGAAAAACATTAGAGCTCATCTCAAGATAATTTAGATAATCACTCCCCCACCTAAGCACGTTTTGCCGTCATAGAATACTGCGAATTGTCCGGGTGCAATGCCAGGTTGCGATTCATCGAGATATACACGCCACCCATTATTGCGAAGCAAGCGAATACGACATGGGTATCGCGATTCCCCATGGCGGATTTTCGCTTCAAAAGCTCTTCCTTGCGGTACCGCTCCGGCAATCCAATTCATGTTTTCGATATCAAATGTCTTCCGCGATCCTTCCGCGCCGCGCCAGGCATTGGAAACGAACACTTCATTCTTCGCCGCATCCTTCCCCACCACAAACCACGGGCCGCCGGAGAGCTTAATGCCCTTGCGCTGTCCGATCGTAAAATACCAAAAGCCATCGTGCTCGCCGACCTTTCTCCCGGTTTCGTATTCGAGAAGATCACCGCGCTTCGTTCCAAGGTAGTGCCGCAAAAATTCATCAAAGCGCACCTTCCCCAAAAAGCAGATGCCCTGACTGTCTTTTCGATTCGCATTCGGCAAACCGAATTCTTGCGCCAATTCCCGCACGCGTTCCTTTTGATATCCGCCAATTGGGAAAAGCGCACGTGATACCTGCTCTTGGGAGAGCTGCGAAAGAAAATATGTTTGATCTTTCACTGGATCCGGAGAACAAAGAAGATTCGCCCTTCCCCGAGCAAACACGGTCTGCGCATAGTGTCCCGTCGCAATGAAGTCGAACTCTTTACCAAGGGCATCATAGAATGCGCCGAATTTCACCCGGCGATTGCAGAGCATATCAGGATTTGGTGTCCGCCCCCGATTCACCTCATCCAACACATACGATACCACTCGCTCCCAATATTCCTTCTGGAGTGGCACAACCGTGAGCGGCACACCAAGCTTTTCACACACCGCGCGCACATAGTGCAAATCCTCCTCCCACGGACATTCCCCCAAGAATGACACCTCATCCTCAAGCCAAATCTTCAGATAAAACGCCCGAACATCATGCCCGGCACGTTTCAGAAGCGCCAAAGCAACGGAGCTATCCACCCCACCCGAAACCAACACCGCAATTTTCTGCTTCTTTATAAACATCACATCACCTCTTTCTACCCAAACATCGCGTATTCGGCGCACCAGACAGCGATGCCGGCGATATAACCGAAAAGTGCCGGAACAAATGCTTTGTCGAAATAATTTCGAAACGAGAGATCTTTGATCATGCCCATAGCGACAACACCCGCCGCCGACCCGATCACCAGAAGTGATCCGCCCGTTCCCGCCGTAAGCGCGAGCAATACCCATATTGCCGGGTGATGACTCGCCACGATATCGATCGCGGCGGCGGTCAATGGGATATTATCAACGACCGAGGAAAGAATGCCGAGCGATGTATTCCCAGCAACAAGCCGCCACGTCTCCGGATTCGGTCCGAATATCGCCGCGGAAATATCAGCGAGCACTCCCAAATGCCGGAGCGCACCCACGGCCAAAAGAATACCGACGAAAAAGAGAATACTCGCGTAGTCGACACTCTTCAAAAGCCGCTCGATATCGGCGGCAAGGTGCGTCTTCGGATGCCTCGCAATTCGAGCAAAAAACGCAATGGCGATACCGGTTGTCCCAAGTCCCAAGAGAAGCCCCATATACGGAGGAAGTCCGAAGAAATGCGACACAAGTGGCAAAGAGAAGGATGAAAGTGCAATCGTCACAATGATTCGCTCCGACCGCGTCAGATGGAACGATTCCTGACCGGATTCCTCGCTATCAGCCGTATCGTGCGCAATCCGCTTCGAAAGAAACCAGACACTCACGAGCATAATCGCGAGAGACGGCAGAAAACCCCAAGCTAAGATATTCCCCGCCGAGAACTTCCCGGCGAGCCAGAGCATAATCGTCGTAATATCGCCGATCGGAGAAAACGCGCCGCCCGCATTGGCGGCAATCACGATAGCGGCTGCAACGACCAAAAGGTTATTACCCCGAAAGAATCGCCGAGCTATCTGCACCATCACAATAGTCGTCGTCAGATTGTCGATAATCGCGGAGAGAAAAAATGCTACCGACGCCAAAAGCCAAATCTGCCCGGAATCCGTCAAATGAAATCGTTGAATTTTCGTCCGAACAAAATCAAAAAATCGATAATGAATGAGAATCTCAACGAGCGTCATCGCCGCCAAGAGAAAGGCGACCAATTCAAACACCTCACGCCCAATCTCGCCCAGCACTACGTCCAAGTCGTGCTCGCCGGAAAAAACAGCGATAAGCGCCCAAAGCGATGCACCCAGGAAAAGCGCCGTATGCGTCTTATGCACATGCCACCGATGTTCCATAACAATCGCCGCATATCCAAAGACAAAAACCGCACCGACAAAAAAGACCAACATAAAAGAGGAAAGAAAAAAATAAAATGACTCCGCCGAAGCGCAACCGAATCCCAGCATACCCCGACTGCATAGTTTTGACAATATCCGCTGAATTTTTCTACAAAAATCAAAAAAACCGGCTTGTGCCGGTTCTTTTTATTGATATTTCAGAGACAACAGTTTTCAGCAAACAGCGAATCCGCTCAAAGAAATCCGCTTATTGCGAATCCGATTCACTTTCGGAATCAGATCCCGAATCGGTCCCAAATGCCGCTTTCAAATCAGCTCGAGCCTGCTCAAGCGCCAGCTTGAAATCCGAGAGCGCCGTTGCAAAAGCCACCTTTTTTGTCTCAGCGAGCGTCTTTATCTGTTCGCCGACTGTGTCCGCATCTTTCCGCTCACTCTCCATAGAAGTTCGAGCCGCTTTGAGAACCTGTTTACAATCTTTTCAACAACAATCGAGCAAAACTTAAAACCATCATCTGTAAGCTCGAATCCAGTGTCCGTTCGCAATTCTTCCAGAGCCTTCGGCATTTCTCCAGCCAGGAGAAGCTTCTCTCGACCACCCAGCGCTGAGGAAGAACGGCAAACGTATGCAATTCGTTTCGTTTAGCTACTCCCACTTCCGCACCGATACATGCTTTGATCGCTTTGGCGAAGTTTTCTCCGGTATAACTACCATCAGTCAAGAGTTTCTCCACCCGTGAAAGGTGTTTTTTGTTTGCCTTGACGGCTTGGATAGCTCCATTTCGATCAGTGACGTTAGCAGTGGTTACCGTGAACGCATGCGGCAATCCGTTGGTGTCAACGAGAATATGTCGCTTGATACCGGAAACTTTTTTTCCTGCATCATAACCTTTTTCTCGAGCCGTATCTGTATTCTTGACACTTTGAGCATCAACGATGCAGAAACTGGTTTTGCATTGTTTGCCATTTTTCATACGTTCTTGTTCGACCAATTTTTTTTAAGACTTGCTCAAGCATACTCTCTGTCTGTTTGTTTTTTCGTTCCTTCCAGACAAGGAAGTGTCGATAGACACTCTGCCATTTTGGATAATCCTTGGGAAGTGCCCTCCATTGGCAACCCGTGACCAGAATGTAGAGCAGAGCGTTGAATACGTCATAGGAATCAAGTGTCTTTGGTTTGGTTCTCTTCCTGGTTGATTCGAGAAATGGTCTGATGTGTTCGAATTGTTCTCGGGTTATGTCGCTTGGATACATGGTTCTTTTGGTTTGAGGATTATGTCCTCAGTGTACCAGAAGATTGTAAACAGGTTCTGAGACTCGCCCGCAGCGTCTCGCGGACCATCGCCGGGTCGACCCCTGATTCGCAATCACTCTTTGCTGTCGCAAAGGCGGCATCAACAGCCACTTTGAAAGTAGCCAGACTCGAATCAACCGTCGTCTTCTTACTGCCGATAGCCGCATCAACCCCGGCGCGGAACGCTTCAATAGCCGCATCGACTGCTTGTTGCCGATTGGAAACTGCCGTTTCCACAGCCGCCTTAAATGCGGCAACCGCTGCCTGTTTCTCCGCATCATCCCCCGCTTGTTCAAGCAACTTCGCATACATCTCCTCGCGCTTCGTGTCGCGCTCATTTCGATTCGTCTCAAGCGTTGAGTCGCGCTCATCGCGGTTCTCATCAAAAATATTCCGACGCGTCGATTTTCGTTCCAATATTCCTTTCTGGGCATCATTCAGGCGCACGCTTAATCTCTCATTCCGTTCGATCATAGCTGCGCATGTGTTCTGCTGGCGATCCAGCATATTCTCTTCTCGATTCGCTTTCCGATCCCCGGCATTTCCATCCATAAAAGCGCGCTTCTGTATGCTATCGTTCTCAACCTGTGTCTTCCGCTCCGTCGCAAGATCGTGCGCTCGCACCCAGGGAGCTCGCTTCCCTCCACCATCTGTACTCCCGTCAGCATTTTCATCGGCGCGTACCGAAACAATGCCCAAAGAGAACACGATCGCACAGACGGCGAATCCGATCGCTCCAAACGAAAATTTAGCGTTGCGTGTCATCATAAGCATTGGTTATAGCATCAATGGTTTGCACATTTTCCTTTGCTGCATTCGTTTCACCATCAGCTTCGTTATCGAGCGCCGATGTATCAGAATCATTCTTCAAAATATCATCGACCACAGCATCCGGAGTCCCGGGAGTCACATCGGAATCCTGCATTATCTCTCCCCTCATAGCAGAATCGCCTGGTGCGGACGGTGGCTCAGGAGGCATCATCGTCGGCGCTCCATTCATCGGGACGACCCGCTGACCGGAAAACTGCCGATAAATAAACGCAAATGCTACAACCAAAAAACCGACACCGATAGCAACGGCAATTTTTTGTTTTTCTGTCATAAAGACATCAACTCAAAGAGTTAACAATATTTCTATTGTATCACGATATTTCAAGAAAGAAAAAACGGTTTACACTCGATGGCTTTCACCGAGAATGTAAACCGCACTAGAAAATATCGGGACACAATTATCCCGAGGACTCCTCTTCATTCAATGCATTCTCCGCTGAAACAGATCTCGAAATACCGGATAAATATCGGCAGGACTGTCAATCTGCCGCATCGCGAAATTCGGATGTTGTTCTTTCACTTCCTCGTATGCCTCCCAGAGAGTCTGATGGCGATCCGGCGTTATTTCAATATACGCGTAGTAGCGTACAAACGGTACGATTTCCTTGAGGAGGATATCTCTGCAATGAGGCGAGTCATGATTCCAATTGTCGCCATCCGATGCTTGCGCTACATAGATATTCCAACTACCCGCCGGATAGCGATCCGACATGATTTCGCACATCAATTCAAGCGCGCTGGATACAACTGTGCCACCTGTCTCCCTCTCATGGAAGAAAGTGTGTTCATCAACTTCCTTTGCTACCGCATGATGGCGAATAAAAACCACATCGATTTTTTCATAGTTCCTCTTCAAGAAAAGATGGAGCAAAATAAAGAATCGCTTCGCCAAGTCCTTTCGTGCCGCATCCATCGACCCAGACACATCCATGATACAAAACATCACCGCCTGTGAAGATGGTTGTGGCTGCTTCACCCTGTTAGTGTAACGCAGATCGAACGTATCGATAAACGGCACAGCCCGAAGCCTGGCTTGCTCGCGAGAAAGCTCCTTCAGGAGAGCCTGAACGAGAGAAGAACTCTCCGGTACGCCGTTTTCGCGAAAACATTCGAGAACCTCTTCGATTTCCGCGATGCGTCGCTTGTGCGGATTGCCAAGCGCCATGCGTCGAGCCATCGCGCCTCGAAGAGATCGGACAATATCGATATTCGACGGATTCCCCGCACTGCTAAACCCGGCGCGAACCGATTTGAACTCCGTCAGTTTGGCAAGCTGTGTCCGGACAAGGTTGGGCAACTCCAAATCCTCAAAGAACAGATCCAGAAACTCCTCCCGCGACAGCTCAAAAACAAAATCATCTTCGCCCACACCTTGATCACTTGCCGATCCGCTACCGGACCCGTTGCCACCACCCCCACCCTTCGGGCGCGCCATCCTGTCCCCCGGTACAAACTCTTTGTTGCCCGGGCGGATCACCTCGCGTCTTCCGCCAGGACCGTGCCTAAATTGCGGCTCGGACAAATCGCGAGCAGGAATGTTCACCTTTTCGCCATTGTCAACATTGGTAATACTCCGACCTCCCAGGGCTTTAGTCACTGCCTTCTTGATCTGAGTCTTGAATCGCCGAATGAATCGCTGTCGATTCACCGTGCTCTTGTTCTTCCCATCCAACCGCCGATCGATAAGTTGCGCCATCTCACACCTCCGCACTTCTCAATTTTTTAAAAAACTCCCCGCCGCCTCATATGCGACCGGGTTCTCTTTTCGCATTCCGTTTACCACTCCTCTTACTATTCCCTTTTTCACAAAGAGATCTGCCAACCAAACTGCGCCAACCTTGCCTCCATAGAAGCTTCATCGGAGAAACAGATCTGCGCGGTATGCTTTTCTCTCTGTACGATACTTTTGTATCACATTTTATAATAAAACACAAGGACTGCCACTATAAGTAGTGGCAGTCCCGAACAAATACAGAAGAATAATGCTGGAAAGCCAAGAGATCCCTACCGGCGTCTTCGCCCGGAAGATGCGAATGACCGCGACGACGAACCGCGAGAGTCGACTTCGGTACTGTCAACAAAAGTAAAAGCGTGACCGATTTTCGAGCCGCGACCGGTTCGGCCGATGCGATGGATATAGTCTTCGTACGTCATCGGAAGATCGTAGTTGATCACATGCGTGACGCCATCAATATCGAGTCCACGAGCCGCAACATCGGTCGCCACCAAAATACGAACATGGTCGTCACGAAACTTTGCAAGTGAGCGCTCTCGCTGTCCTTGCGACAAATCACCATGAATCGCCCCCGTCTTGAACCCGCGATCAAAAAGCGTCCGAGCAAGTTTTTCCGCGCCATGTTTCGTCTTGCTGAATACGAGCACTTTCCGAAACGTTTCCTGGAGGAGCATCTCATGAAGCCGCTCGATTTTCTCTTCGCGACCATTCACATGTACGACATCCTGATTGACATTCTCCGACGTCGCGCGCGATTTGACAAACACCGTCACCGGATTGGTAAGAAATGATTTGGCAATCTCGCGGACACCCGCTTCCATCGTCGCCGAGAAAAAGAGTGACTGCCGCTCTTTCTTCACGAGTGACAAAATATGCTTGATATCCCGCACAAATCCCATATCAAGCATACGGTCGACCTCGTCGAGCACGATATTGTTCACGCCTGATATGTCGAGAAGCCGCCGTTCGATCAAATCCTTGATACGACCCGGCGTCCCGATAATAAAGTTTGGACGCGCACGCAGATCGCGCACCTGCGAGTGCATGTGCGCCCCGCCGATCACAACCGCAGACCGAAGTCCTGATCCCTTGGAAAACGCGAGAAATTCCACCTGAATCTGGAGCGCGAGCTCGCGTGTTGGGACGAGAATAAGCGCAAATTCATACTTCGACGCATGGAATATTTTATTGATAAGTGGAATAAGAAATGCCGCTGTCTTTCCCGTTCCGGTATTCGCGATACCAATCACATCACGCCCGGAAAGAACAAATGGTATCGCCGAATCCTGAATCGGCGTCGGATTTTCAAAATTCCGATCGGCAATTATTTTCTTCAATTTCTCATGTATGGAAAAATCCGAAAACGAATGTTCCGGCTGAAAGGTTTCCGTCTCCGCAGAGACAACGGCCTTTTTTACAAATTGTGAAATATCAAAATTTCTCTCAAGCGACGATTTCCCTCGACCGCCCTTTTTGGTCACGCGTTTCGGCGCGCTCCACTTCGGTCGCGAAGTATGCGATCGAAAACTTCTCTCCTGAAACATAGGCAAACTCTCTAATAAATTATGTCCCGTTTTGCGCACGCTTCATTTCGAAAAACGAAGCGTGCCAAACAAAAACGGAATCCTCCGAAAAGGATCCCTCGAACATACGAACAGAGAGCGCCGTTTCAGATGATGATGTGTAGCCTCGCTGCACTTTTCTTCCCTTGCGCGACGTCGTTCAAATATGACGCCTGTGTCTTTCAGTGGGAAATTGATTTCCCAAGACTCTGCACAGCGAGAAACATGCTGCGAGGAAACTTCTTTTGGACCAGACTCGAAAACCCTTCCGAGAAAAAAGCTTCTACCGTATTCGAAACCGACATACCGGACCTTATCGCATCCCAAAAATACTACTGACGGATCGAAAGGAAAAGAATGCCGGAAAACCGAATAGGCACTACAACGCCCAATAATAGCAGATTATGTACATGACGTCAAGACCCGAGCTCGATAGCTTCAGACAATGGCTTATCTGAAGCTTTATCAGAAGATTGACCAGAAAATTCTCGCGCGATCTCAGCAATCGTCTCTCGCATAAGAAGAAGACTCTGATCATCAAGTATAGAGAGCGTAAGCACTTTCGAATTCTTCCGCGAAAGCGCTTTTGCAACCTTCGCCACCAACTCGGGAATTCGCTCATCGGCGCGCGACACCACTATCCACTCCGGCTTCTCAAGAAGCTTCGGATTGTACCGTTTGAGTTCCCGGCGAATATTCATGTAGTCCGTCACCGGCGTCTTGCTATCCGCTGCAACAAGGTGGAACAACACCCTCGTCCGCTCGATATGCTGCAAAAACTTGTGCCCCAAACCCTTCCCTTTCGAAGCACCCTCAATGAGCCCCGGAATGTCTGCGATGATCGTGTCAAAATACACCCCGAGATGCGGTTCAAGCGTCGTAAACCGGTAATTCCCCACCTTGCTCGACGCATCAGTAAGCGCATTGAGAAGGCTCGACTTTCCCACATTGGGATACCCGATAAGCCCGATATCAGCTATCATTTTGAGCTCCAAACGGAGCGTCACCGATTCTCCGGGCAGCCCCGGATTCGCTCGATTCGGCGTCGTATTCCGACTCGACCGAAAATGGAAGTTTCCAAATCCGCCGTTTCCGCCACGCGCCACCAACACTTTCTGCCCGGGAAACACAATGTCATAGTCTTTGCCCTGTGCCACATCATGTGCCACCGTCCCTACCGGCACACGCACTATCTTGTCGGCACCATCGGCACCGGTCCGCATGTTCTGCTCGCCATTGCCGCCATTTCCCGCACGCGCGCTCTTCACCGATCGAAACTGGCGAAGCGCGCCCAGATCCGACACACCCAACAGAAAGACGCTTCCACCGCGCCCGCCATTCCCGCCGGTCGGACCCTCATTCATCATGGTCCGCGTGAACCGCACCACGCCGTCCCCACCCTTCCCAGCGGAAACCTCAAGAGTAACATCATCGATAAGCATAGACCGCTATCCTAGCACGGAAATTGTCAGAAGACAAGGATAACTTCCCTATTTTTTGACGCTTATTTGTTGTTTCATCGAACTCAAACAGGCTGTGCTACAGTTTCATTTAACCAAAACTTTATAATAAAAACCCCGCGATCACCTCTCGGTAACCGCGGGTCACAGTCAAATGCCTACACGTTTTTTCATTCGGATGAAGGAATGTTCACTCCCCGTCTTCCTCTTCCGGCGATTCTACAACAGCTGTCGAATAGACACCTGTAACGCCTCGGCGAATGCGCGGCCACAACAGGCAAGTGGCAACGCCAACTGCCGCGAGTAGATACCACACGCAGAGCGATATCCATTGATTCGAAAACAAAACATCCGCTTGATAGTAGTAGAGGTTATACAACAGAAGCCCCATACAGATAAGCACGACCCCTGTAACCACTACGCGAGTGCTAATGTACACGAAGTACAAGACGGCGCACCAGACAGCGAGAAACACGGCTATGATAATCCATCCAATCGGATTCTTCGCAAGATCGATTACTTGAGTCGCGAACGAATACCCGGACGGGTTATACGTCAAAAAAAACAGGATGTATACCAGAATAACGGTAACAGCAAATCGTGTTTTCATGAGATACTCTCCAAAAGAATGAGAAAGAGAACGGCTCGAATCCAAAAGGGAAACGAGCCGTCAAAACAACACTATTACCTAACCAGCACTCACTTGGTGAGGGACGATAAGCGCTCCTTTGCGCCACTCGCCAATGATTTCGCTCGCGTTACCAGCGCATCGGTCCCCTGCCCGATCTTGGTTGATGCTGCATTGATAAGGCCTTGCATCCAGTCCGCCGGAGGCATGAGGGCAACTTCTTCAGTTGCAGCAACCTTTTTGATTGCCGCCGCCAATGTCCTCTGCTGCGCCGGATCCTGGATCAAGCGCGGATCACGAGCAACTACGCCAACCGGAACCGTGACCGTCTCAATCGACTTGGCAGATCCGCCAAAGCCCCACATCCTGGCATTCCCCACCATAACCGGCTTTACGGCGAACTTCTCGCCAAACAGCATCTGGGAAAAGTCCGGATCGATGACGCCCATGATAACCAACCCGGCATCATTGATAGCCCTGAAGGTGGCATTATCTGGATTCGGATACTGCACCAAGAAGCCGATTTTCACCCTCCCGCTTTCCACGGCAGAGACCAGCTCCGCGCGATCCTTGAAAACGGTTACATCGGCATCTTTGAGCGATGACCCTTGCACACTCTGCAACGAGCGGAAGAGTGCCGCATCACCCGATTTCTCCCCCGGCAGACCAATGGAAACCAGAAAGGCATTCTCCTTCACACCCACCCAGCTGCCGACGGCCGCCGCGATTTCCGGCTTCATAAAAACCAGAACGGCTTCGCCGGCAACATACCGAATCACATTGACTTTGCCGGGATTATTATCGGCGAGAGCGGCGGCGACATCACCCTTCATCAGAGCGATGTCCAGCGTTCCCGCCAGCAGACGTTCGCCGTTATCGACGGTGCCACCGGTTTCTTCCGGAGTACAGCTAAACAAGGTGCCGAGAGTCGAGCAAATCGACCCGGCAATGTTGATGTATTCCCCTGTCTTACTCCCCCCGCCCACGTGAATAGTAGGCGCTGCAAAGACTGGGAATGAAGAGATGACCAGCAGCAAACACAAAAACCGAAAGACTGCCTTAATTTTCATGAGACACCTCTCAAATATTGTTAATGTCCTGAAATATGCGCCATGGACTTTTCCATAGACGATCGCTTCCCTGTGTTCAAGAGAACACCGCGATGTTGGAACCCTAGCATAAGACTAAATAACTGTCAAGTACGACAGACAAAACGTTATTGAGTTCATCTTCAATCGGTGCCTATTGCCACTTTCTATAGTTTCATGCAGTAAATCACATTTCGTTATAAATTACTCTCTACCTCCACCCCTGCCCGACAATGCGCCAGACGATTTGTTCTTGTTGGACATTTACGACGCCGCCGGGAGTTTGTTGCGGGACGAGCTGCTGGAGTTTTTTGAATGCCAGAGAAATTCCGAAAGCGGCGCTTTTCTCGCGTGACTCGACAAAGGCAATGTTGTAGTCGCGCTGATTCTCGCTCCGCCCATCTATTTCCATTTCCGGATTCCACGGCTCGGTAAGATGCATATCGGCAGCATAGGACTCATAGAGCCGAGAGAGCCTCTCGGAAAGTTCCGACGCAGCATCAACAATCGTCGAGACGCTGAGATCCTCGCGCGCTTCTTTTCTCCCGATATAGTACTGATGCGAATAGAGTTTCTCCGTAAAGTGTTCGATAATGCTCGCAATCTTTTCTTTCGACATCGGGTGCGCGTGACTCTTGAGCAGTCGCTCGGCAAGCACCTTGATGAGATTGTGCGTCCGATTCACATTGCCCAAGGCAAGCGGATGAATTGAGGGCGTCGCCTCCATGAATTTCATGAAGATATCCGCGAGTTTCTCGTCGCTCTTTACGCCAAATTTGTTCTTTGCAAGGTCAAAGTAGCTCATCACTTCTTCAACCGAAATCTGGATGCGTCCGTCCGGATTCTTGGGATCGGCGGGATTGAAAAAGTTCGATGTCGACGGATCGATCGGCGAAAGCTCGCTCATATCACTCATGACAATCTCATCCGCGCCGAGCGCAATCATCGTCGCCGCAGAGTGCGCTTTGTACGGCACAAGCACGCCGAATTCATCGCAGTATTCGCGTATCATCGAGACGAGCCGCCACGGCACCATCGTGTCGCCGCCGGCGCTATAGAGCACGAGATCGATGCGCTTGACCTTTCCGATCGCGCGCAGTTGTTTGCTGACAATCGGAATGATATCCATCGCCACCCGCGCATTGACCGGCCCCTGTCGATCACTCGTCACATATGCCACAACACGTGACCCTCGCAACATCTCTATCTCCTCGAAAATTTTTGAACGTTCCATATATATCTCGTGAATAAAAGAAATAGTCCTCGCAGTATACCGCGGAAGAAACCGCGAAACAAGACAAAAAGACAAGAGCGATACCCTAAAAGTACCGCTCTTGTTAATCGCTCTTTCCAAGTAAACGTTTACCGGCTCGTCATCACAGTGACACCGCCTTCGGCATTGCAGGCGCGAACGGTCACCATATTGTTAGAGTCTTTAACAATGGAATAGCCCGTGAGTGCCGCTGTACCGTTCGGATCGGTCGGAATGCTCTTCAGATAGCTCCCAAGTGCCGTCGAGAGATCGACGCAGTTGGTTGCACCCGCAACATTGCAGCCTCCGGTTGAAATAGCACATCCGGTTGTTGCTGTCCCGATTTGCATCTCCGTCGAAGTAATCGCCGCGGGGAAGATTCCCTTAGAATCGTTCACATACGTATGCACCGCTGAGAGAATATTTTGGATATCCGTCGTACGACGTGCATTTCGCGTATCTTGGAATCGCTTCGCCGGATCAAGCGCAACGAATACCACTACCGCGAGCACCGCGAGCAAACCGATCACCAAGAGAATTTCCATGAGCGTAAACCCTTTCTGCTGCCTCATATATTTTTCATTTATATGATTTAAACACTATCCATATTGCACATAAAATCCTTGCCACACACTGGCGAAGCAAGAGAATTACAAGATGATGCTATTATCTCACCATATCGTTTTTGTTTTTAACGGATAGATATAGAAACACTTTCCAGTATATCACATTTCTCAGAGTCGCCTCAGCGCGAAACGGAAATATTCGTCCCCCCTTCTGCACTACAGGCCTTTACAGTTACGATGCCATTCGTATCAACCACCACGGAATACCGCGTCAGCGCCACTGTTCCGCCATTCGGATCTTTTGGAATCGTTTTCAGATATTTGGCAAGTGTTGAAGAAAAATCAATGCAATCGGTATTGCCGGCAACCGCACATCCCCCTGTTGAGAGAGCACACCCCGGCCCCGTACCAAGTTGTTTCTCCGTTGTCGAGAGACCCGCAGGCATCGTCCCCTGGTTGTCCACTATGGAGGTCTGGATTGCCGAAAGAATCGACTGCACATCGGTCGCACGCTTCGCATCTCGCACATCTCGGAAGCGTTTTGCCGGGTCGAGCGCCACCAAAACAACGGTTGCCAATACAGCAATCATCCCGATAACCAAAAGAATCTCAAGCAGCGTAAACCCTCGAGCAGATTGCGTCGGTTTTCTCAGGAGATGCTCCATATTTCGGAAAGAGACGGATTTACAACGAGTTCGAACTGTCTGCTCCAAGTACGAGAATCACATCTTCATTGGAATCGTCCGGCATATCTCGACGGCGTTCAAGTGAAAAATTCAACCCGGCATTCGCCAAGAGTTCATCGAGAAATTCATCTGGCACGGATTCTTTCGCACGAACAAACGAGACAGCGAAGCGCGACAACGCCGTACGAACCCCGGATATCACAAAGTCTTCTTCGGAAAGATCCTGTCCAAGATTCGATGCCGCCCCGGGAACACCGCTCCCATTTTCAATAGCTACACGAAAACTCCCATGAGTTATCTCCTCCGCATCCTCCAATGGCAAATCCCCACCAGACAAAGAAGCTGTATCATCACCTTCCTTATCGACCGGAGGAGCATCTTCTATCAGAGGAGCTTCTGATTGTGGAAGAGGCGCCGAATCGAGTACTCCCGATGGCATTTCTTGCCGATTCCGCAGCATCACTGCAATAGCCCCGCCTCCTGCGAGGACAACCGCTACGAAAGCCACGGCAAGCACTTTGGTACGATTTGAGACGAGCGAATGAGATCGATCAGCCCCGGACGATCGACCGGCGGACACATGTTCATCAAGCTTGTGCAAACCGAATCGCTCAGATGTTTCCGACTCAGCATTGGCAGATTCTTTCTCATCATCCGGCGAATTTTCCTCCGCAATACTCAACTCGACGGAAAGAACTTCCGAATCCCTTCCGGATATATCTTTCTTCGATGCAAGTCCGATCAAAGCATTCTTATCGGAGAATTCTATTGAAAACCCGGATTGTTCCGCTCGCGCCCGATCGAAATCTATTAAATCATTTTCCGTACAAGAACCAACAAAGATGATCTTCGAGGGAGAAAAATTGAACCGATCCTTCATAAACCGCCCGACCGTTTCCACTGTCTCAAATGTCAGTCCCTGAAGAGAAGTGGCACTCGAAAGCACAATGCCTTTCATCACACCGGCCACAAAGAAAAATCCGCTCTTGTATACCAAGAGTATCGGCTCTTCCCGATCCGAAAACAGCCTAGCCACTGCGCATGACTCCGGCAATGAGACCGGTATGCGAAAGCCCGCCTCACGAAGCGCTGGTATCACCACGCGGGCAAACGACGCCACCAATGACACAACCTGCACCGGACGCCCGAGCGATGAATCAGGCAACAAAATTTCCTGGTAATCCCAGGCGCTCTCGGCGAGATTTTCCGGAATAAATTTCCCCGCAAGGTCTCGAACCGCGAGGCGCTCCCTCTCCGAAGAGGAGTAGGTTTCTCCCTGTGGCAAAAAAAGTGTCGCGACATAGGAAAACTGCTCACCAACCAAAAGCCGCACCGTGCGACCGACTGCCGCTCGAGCCGTTCCCAAAACGGAACCGATATTTTCCGTTGTCCACGAGAGATTCACCAGCTCTGTCACTTTTTCACCCTGAATCGAAAAGCCTCGAACAGCATTCGGGGTTATAAAAAGAATTCCTTTGGTATCAAACATAGGACGACAAACCTTGTACCTTTCAGTATACACCCTTCCGCGTACGAAAGACGAGCGATACTATGGAACCGCATGCCAGCTCACCATCGTCACCCCCGAACTCGCCCGAGTAAAGATCACTTCCGCTGCCTGATCAAAAGATCCGCCAGTTCGCACAGTCGCCGTCCACTGACTTCCCGATTTCGAAATTGTCGCCACACAAGACCCCTCCGGACGCGCAATAGTCCCGCCGGCGTAGGAATCGCTCCCTCGCGAAAAGAGCAGCATATCTTCGATGCATCCGTCGAGCATATCGCGAGCTTCCATTCCTTCAGAAATTGCGAAGGATGTCTGTGCATTGCCAACCGAAAGAATAGTAACCGTCACCCCGAGCGCAAGTGACACTGCGAGAAGAATAAACACCATGGAGAGAACGATGAAACCGCGAGACTGCCGCATAAACGGAGAAATATTAAAGCGGGTTTGATCGAAGTTCGGCAGAAGATCGGAGAGCGGTCGAGCTCGCATATTCAAAGCGATTCCCCGAGGATACCGTCCTAAGCATGATTTCGAAACCGATATTCTTTGAATTTCCATCAGATGAAGAGGCATTGATAAATACAAGAGAACTCACCGCAACATTCGTCGACGTCAACTCAACAGGCGCCGAGGCGCCGACAGCAACCCGAAGCATCCTATTCGCAACATCGACCACAATCGGCGTATTCGGAGCAACTCCCTGAAGCGTCAGCTTCGATCCGGGAACCTCTGCCAAATTCACGCCGAAATTCGAATTCGCCGTATCGACGTCCGTCGCTTCTCGAATAAAGAAAGCAATCTTTTCAGATGCCAACCGCACATTTGAAACAGCATCATTGTGTGTTCCGTTCTTAGCACCAATACCGATCATATTCCACCCAAACGCAACGAGCGATGTCAGAACAATCCCGGCGACACCGACATAGAGCAACATCTCTATGAGCGTAAATCCTTGCTGCCTCCGGATTCTTCCCGAAAATATCATCATAGTTCCAAAATATGCGACTACGGCGCAAACACAACAAACTCCCCTGTGTTGGAAGCACTGGCACCAAGTACCTGGTCCAATGTATCACTATACGCAATGCCAAGAAGATCGGTGTTGCCGGAAACATCCACGGAACTAACAATAGAAGGAGATGTCGGCGAGGAAATATCCACCACTTGAAATTCAGCTGAATTGCTGCTCGTCGCCAAGAAAGCAAGTGTATTGGAATTTCCAAACGTGAGCGCGATATCATTCACCGTATCTGACACGTTGACGGAACCAAGAAGCGAGGGGCTTCCCGGATTCGAAACGTTCACTGTGTATAAAGCATTCCCTCGCCCCACCAAGAGTGTCGTCCCCGCAAGCGACACCGTCGTCGCGTCGGTCGTTCCAGAAAGGTTGAGCGCTCCCACAAGAGACGGCGAGGATGGTATTGCAATATTCACCACTTGTACTTCCCGCGTATCATTCGCCGATGCCACAGAGGCGAAGTTCCCCGAAACAACCACTTCATTTCCACTATCGCCGAGATTCATTGAGCCGACCAGAACCGGCGAATTCGGCGTCGAAACATTTGCAATAACAAACTCATCATCCGAACCGATTGCTCGAACCACATATGCCGTTGCACCAACCAAGAAAACACCAAGAGCATCTTCCGTACCGGGAGCATTGAGCATACCAACAACACTCGGTGAAGACGGCACGGCTATGTCCACCACTTGCAACTCTTGGTTATTGTTTTTGTTCGAAATAACCGCAATCCCGCCGGAAATAGAAATATCCGTTGGCGTTCCTGTCATTGCCAGGGACCCGACTATCATTGGATTCGATGGATTACTCACATCAAAGATTAAGAAATTCGGACTCCCGCTCGGACGAATCATATAGGCGAAATTTCCCTGCGTTTGCATTCTAATGCCATCATTCGTTCCGGACACATCCACACTCGCAACCTGTGTCGGATTCATCCAACTGCCACCACTGCTTATTGGTAAACGCCAATCGTCAAGATACGATACAAATGAAACCGTACTTGTTCGCGCCGCCGTAACCGGCCACGTCACCGTCGACGTCACTTTCCGACTCAAAGGATCGTTTGTTCCGCCACTCGAGACAATATTCCCACTGCCATCGCGAGCAACCGGTGCCACCGATATCGTTCGCACATATTTCCCATAGGAGGTCGACGTGCCCGAAAATGCCCACGTACCTCCGGACCCTACACGATCAATACCGGAAGTAGCTGTTGTTCCGAGCGACGCAAACGATTGATTCTTCATCGATCGAAGAGCCTCTATCCCTTCGTTCGCGTAATTCGACGCAATGCTTTCTTCTTCCGCAAGTCGATCCGCATCAAGTCCCTGCAAGAGGAGCGCGATCGATCCTGACGCGAACACCGCAAAAAGCGCCGCGCCGAGCAACACCTCGACAACGGAAAACGCGCGAACGCAAACAGCTCGTTTCCAAATATCCATATTCGTCCCTATTGTACCATGAAGGAGAACGCTATCCCGTCCAATCAAGAAAACTTTTGAGCGCGCGACGAAGCGAGATAGCCGTCTCGCGATCAACAGAGAGCTTCGGAAGCGAAGTCAGTGAATTTACAAACAAGAGTCGCAAGAATTTCACGGCATTTTCCCCGAACGGAAGAGTGAGACGCGCTCCCTCCCGATGACGCGAGCACACAATGCCGCCAAGATCCGGACTAAAACAATATCGCTCGCCCGCCACCAAAGACTCCTGTCCTGCTGCGCATCGACGCACTTCAATACGATAGCCGAGCCGATCAAGAAACTTCCAGAGAAACCCCTGCGAAAGCAGAAATACTTTCTCAGAAAATCGAGATACTTCATCACTCCCCTGCCGCGGCAATGCACTCACAATCTCAAGTGCTCGCAAGAATCCCAGAAGCAGCAAAAAAACTTCCGCATCCACTTCGCCATCCTCCATGCGCCGATCAATGATAGATACCGCTTCGAGTGCTGTTCGAAGCGACACCTCATCTCTCCGTATATGTGGAAACATATTCTCCACAACCGCACTCGAGATATTCCCCCGCCCGCGGCTCCGCGCAATCGAAAGATCAATCAGCGAAAGCGTCTCCAAGTGCCCTGCAAGCTTCGCGGCTGGTTTCCGCGATCCGCGCCCCATCGCTTTCACCTTTCCTCCTTCCTGCGTGAAGAATGTATACAGCCGATCCGTCTCGCCGATATCCCGTTTCCCAAGCACGATAGCAGTATAAGAGAAGTCCATGGAAAAAAGAATTCGGAATAAAGAAGGAAGAAGTAGGAAATTACGAATCACCGAGAAAGCTCATCGCTTTTCCCAGAATTTCTTCATGTGATACCGACGTATCGAGAAAGATTTTCCTTCCCGGTATACACTCATAATCAAAATCTTCGTCTCCGAAGTTTGTTTTCAGTTCTAAACGTTTCTGATCGTGATGCGCGTCATGTCTCGGACGCTCTCGCATTCTTCGCATTCGTTCCTCTGTATGCACCAAACACACAATACTCTTTACCTCTACACCATATTCATCAATCCATCGTTTAAATGTCTTTGGGTTATCCGGGTGATTGAACGGGCTTTCCAGAATAATATCCACCCCATTCCGGACCATGTCTTCCCCGATCGCGAGAAGAAGTTGTATTGATATTCGGCCAAAGAGTTTACTTTCCTCCAGCGTCTTCCCATCAAGAAAATCATACAGTCGTTCTTTGATTGCATCCTTGTGCAGACAAACGATATGTAACTTCCGAGAAAGTTCCGCCGCAAGCGTCGTTTTTCCAGACCCAGGCAATCCGCACACAACAATTAATTTACTCATACCCGTTTCAGCCAAAAATGAAATACCCCTCCTTCAATCTTCACTTCCTCCGAATATTCAGAATTGGCAACTTCACCCTGCTTCACTTCCGTCGCCAATACCTCCCGCGCGATCATGTCTTGGAATCCGGAAATATTCTTCGACGCATCACCTTCAAACACCTCCTTCTTCCCATCATACCCAAGCACAATTCTGTCCTCCACATTGAATCCCGCCTTCTTTCGCCCCTCCTGAATCGCCCGAATAATCTCCCTCGCCTCGCCTTCGAGCTTGAGTTCGGGAGTGATGTTAGTGTCCACAACTACCACTGGATTATTTATATACGCCCTAGCCGAGACAACATTCACGTGAACAACAACATCAACACATTTAGCATTCAGTTCATCAGCTATAATAGCTTTGAATTCTTGCGTCAGATTCATCTCAATTTCCGCCTTAACATTAGATATGGGCTGCCTCACCTTTATCTTCGCTTCCGCACGTTTCAAAAGTCCCACACTGACAATCTCGCGAACCAATCTCATGTCTGTATTCAGTTTCTCATCAACCAAACCTTCATTCACTTCCGGAAAATCCGCCAAATGCACCGACTGTTCTCCGGTAAGATTCCGATACAACTCTTCCGCAATAAACGGCGTGAACGGCGCCAAGAGTTTCGAAAGCGTCACCAAAACATCATAGAGCGTTTGATACGCTTGTTCCTTATCAACGTCATTTTCATTCTTCCAGAAGCGTTTTCTCGAACGACGAATGTACCAATTGGAAAGCTGATCAAGGAATACCTCTACTTTCTGCGTCGCCCCGTACACATCATACATTCCAAGTGCTCCATCAACATCGCGGATCACAAGTTGCAATTCGGAGAGAATCCACCGATCCATCACATTCGAAGCATTGAAATCGGAAGTGGAGCGATTTGGCTTCCAATTATCGACACTTGCGTAGGTTACAAAGAAGAGATACGAATTCCAGAGCATACGGAAGACGCGATTTTGTACATCGCGCATGCCTTTCACATCGAAGCGCTTTGGAAGTCCAGGCTGGTTGAGCGAGAACAAGAGCCAGCGAAGCGCGTCCGCGCCGTACTGATCAAACATCTCAAACGGATCAACGATATTCCCCTTCGACTTCGACATCTTCTTGCCCTTCGAATCGAGAATATGCCCGAGACAGATCACGTTCTTGTACGCACGGTGTTCTTTCACGATGCTCGCCTTTGCCAAGAGATTCTCGACCGCATGAAGCGTATAGAACCACCCGCGCGTCTGATCGATCGCTTCGCAGATATAGTCCGCCGGAAATGTTTTTCCGGTTTCGATATTTTTCTTTTCTTCGCCACTTGTCGATGCCGGATAGCCAAATTGCGCCAGAGGCATCGCGCCAGAGTCGAACCACACGTCCAACACTTCCGGCGTCCGGCGCATCGTACTACCGCACTCGCACGAAAACTCAACCTCGTCGATATACGGTTTGTGCAAATCATCGAGTTTCTTTCCGGAAAGTTTTTCCAATTCGGAGACAGATTCGATCACTCTCATTTTTCCGCACGACGCCGACTCGCACACCCAAATAGGAAGCGGCGTCCCCCAATACCGCTCACGCGAAATCGCCCAGTCCTTCACGCCTCGCAACCACTCGCCAAAGCGACCGTCTTTGATATGTTCCGGCACCCAATTGATCGATTCATTTCCTTTCGAGAGTTCCTCCCGCAATTCCGACATGCGGATAAACCACGAGGGCTTCGCATAATAGATAAGCGGCGTATCGCATCGCCAGCAGAACGGATACTCGTGTTCGTACGGTTCTTCCTTGAAAAGCAGTCCGCGATTCTTCAAATCTTCAATCACCAAGTCATCCACCGCGTATCGATTCTTGTCATTCATTTTCTTCACCGGAATCCCTTCACACGCCGGAAGACCGAATCCTTTCTTCATCGTTCCATCTGTTTCAACCGTCAGCAGTGTTGGCAGATCATTCTCCCTCGCCACATTTGCATCATCTTCCCCGAACGCCGGCGCGATATGCACGATTCCTGTTCCTGAATCCGTCGTCACAAAATCTCCTGCAACGACCTTGAAACTTTTCTTCACATCTTCTTCTCCTGCAACATGAAAGAGTGGTTCATATCTAATTCCAATAAGACTCTTTGCCTTTATTCTTGTACCTGATGGAGACTCATAGCGGAAACCGCTACGCCCGGTCTTACTAATATAGTCAGATTGTTCTTTAGAAATATATCCTCCTTCTTTTTTTCCAAGATTCAACAAAAATTCTTGCGAAAGAATGAGATATTCACTCTCACAGCCTTCTATAATTGATTCTTTCTTTTCTGCATCGTCCCACCATTTCAAGTATTCCCCATTGGGCGATCGTGAAAATTTCAAGACACGATATTCGGAATCCTCATTCACCGCGAGCGCCACATTTCCCGGCAACGTCCATGGCGTCGTCGTCCAGGCGAGAAAATACGTTTTATCATCCGTCGTAAAGTCGCCGATTTTCTGTCCGGGTATTGCTTTGAATTTCACATACACGGAGTTATCTGTCGTTTCTTTGTACCCTTGCGCCACTTCGTGCGACGAGAGCGCTGTCCCACATCGGTAACAATACGGCACCACCTTGTGTCCCTTATAAATAAATGACTCGCCTTTTGCATTCTTCAATTTCGCAATCTGCGCAAGTTGCCACCAGAGCGACTCGATATAGCTGTTCTCATAGGTGACATACGGGTGCTCCATATCCACCCAGTAGCCCATCCGCCGCGTGAGCTTCTCCCACAAGTCACGATACTCCCACACGCTTTCTTTGCATTTCTTATTAAACTCAATCACGCTCGCGCGCGCATCGCCCGGCACGATACTTTCGATCTCCTGTTTGTTCTTCAATCCCAAAGCCTTCTCCACCTGAAGCTCAACCGGAAGTCCGTGCGTATCCCACCCGGCCTTTCGCACCACGCGATAGCCCTTCATCGTTTTGTACCGCGGAATCACATCTTTAAAGGAGCGCGCCAACACATGGTGAAGCCCCGGCCTTCCATTGGCCGTCGGCGGTCCTTCATAGAATACAAAGTCTCCCTTCGGCGCATCCTTCTCCACCGACTTTTCAAAAATTTTCTCCCTCTCCCAAAACTTGAGAATTTCTTCTTCCATCTTCGGAAACGAAACCTTCGGATCAACTTTTTCAAACATAGGGATTTGAATGGCTATATGGTTGAAAAACAAAAAATCCTCAACGCAAAACCTGCGCCAAGGACGTCGGAACTTCGTCGCAACGTGGTACCACCTTGTTTCCCCCGATTTGCCGAAACGACAAAAGTCAGGGCTTCATATTCGCTCTAACGGGCGATCCCGGGAGAATCTACTCTCTCGCTGTTTATCACAACAGCGAGATTTCTCTCTCCGGCTCCGAGGCGATACATCCGTCCAAAGACAGATCCTCATCACTGCCATTACAGAAAACGTATCACAATTCCCCTCCCCAAAGCAAGCTCCCTCTGGACAACTTCTCCATATTTTGTAGAATGACAGAGCTGTTTAACAACAAGAAGAGGATGCAACGTGTATAGACGCAGACAAAGATTGCTTCTGAGAGATAAAGGACTTCAGATGGCTGTCGGCGCGCGACGTCGAATAGCCTTTATGAGCCAGCAAAACTCTCCCGAAACACCTCTTTCTCTCTGGGACAATACCACCCAAGAACCCTGCCGAACATCTCTTGAGATTCACGAAGAAAAGATTTAACATATCGTTTCTTTTTGTTTTTTGGTTCCCGATAGTCCATCCTGCCGAACAGAAGGAGAGAAATACGTGAGACTGCTTACTGAAGCAAGAAGAAAAAATTCTTCCCTTTTTACTCCCCAGAAAGTACCGAAAGACACATCAAGCACTCGCCCTGGGAACAATGCTCGGATCAATCCACCCTCTCGCGTCCATCGCAGCAGAAAAGAAGGTCGTCGCCAGCTCCCGCATTGGCTACACGGTTCCAGATAAGGAGACTTTTTATGAACCACCCGTCCATCGGAACTACTCAGTACTCCGCTCGACAATTGACAAGTCCTCTCCGTCGTAGCACGCACCCGGTACTACCAACACCGGACGAATACCTCGACAATGCTACAAGTATCGGGATAGCTTTCATGCAAAAACCACCAAACCCAAGAAACATGAAGGCGTCCGAATTAACTTGATACCCAACCTCCCCGCAGTGACAAGGTGACAAAAGCCCATCGCAACGACACGGTGGGCGTTTTTATATTCGAATTATTTCCAAGAATCACACTTCAACCCTTACCATTTCCCCGCGGTGAAATCGACAACGTTTCTCGGATAAAACCGATTCTTCAAGAGTTAGTCCAACGAGAATACCGTGAAGCAATTGCAACGTATTTCCGTGTGAAACAACAACAATTCGCTTCCCAGCATACTGAGACAACACAAAATTACGAAAAGACGCGAGTCGCTCCCGGACACTTCCAGAATCTTCAACGCCGTCTGTTCCGTCGGTCTCGAGCCGACGCTTCGGTGGCGGATACTTTGCAACCAGCGCCGACCAGGAACCGCCTTCAAACAGTCCATACCCCGGTTCCCGCAGGCGCAGGTCCTCCATACGAGGCGCACCGATTTTCTCTGCAATTATTTCCGCCGTTTCGCGCGTCCGCGTAAGCGGAGAAAAGAAAATGACATCAACGGATTCTCGAGCCAACTCCTCGGCACGCGCCAAAACCTGCCGTCTGCCCTCTTCAGTAAGATGATACGCGCGCTCCTCCGGATATGAACTCGCTACATCAAGAATATTGTGCTCGGCTTCTCCGTGCCGCACGAGAAAGAATGTCGTTTTCCCCATACGAAACACTTTTGAAAGATATTTGCTATTGCTCGAGAAATACCGAAATATCTTCAAAGATTCCAAACAGGAAGTACGTGACCACCACTAAAAAGAGTGTGATAGCGAATCGCCCCACACGATTATCCAGACTCGTCTTTTCCTTGACAAACAACATACTCAGGTACCCAATAAAACAAAAACTTGCAGTAAGACAATGTACCGCCAAGGGGATTCGAACCCCTGATTTCCAGGATGCCAGCCAGCGGCTGGTCAGCCTTTGGACGAAGAACCTCGGGTCTGATCCCTATTCATTTCTGTAGCCTCAAGGGGAATCGAACCCCTCTTTTCAGGATGAGAACCTGATGTCCTAACCGATAGACGATGAGGCCAAAACGATACTCTCGGCAGGAGCGGAAGGAATCGAACCTTCACCGCTGGTTTTGGAGACCAGCATTCTACCACTAAACTACGCTCCCGAAGCAAGGGAAACCCTACTTCGACTCCGTTTGCAAAGTATGCTTTCGACACGATTTGCAAAACTTCTGAAGCGACAGCTTCTCCTTTACCTTCTTCTTATTCCGCTTCGTATACCCGACAATCTTCTTGCACTCGCTGCAACGAAGCTTCACCATATTTTCCTTAATCGCACCCATAACGCATATCTTAAAATATTCTCTACCTGAGCCGTTGACCGGAATCGGACCGGTGACCTTCTCCTTACCATGGAGATGCTCTACCGACTGAGCTACAACGGCCGCGCGCCTCAAATCTCTGAAAACGGAGACACCTCCAGAAAACCCTGTGGGCAGGGAGGGATTCGAACCCCCGTAGACCGAAGTCGGCAGATTTACAGTCTGCTGCGATTGACCGCTCCGCCACCTACCCAATACGGCAATGTACTTTCATTCGACAATATTCTCTTCTCTCCCCGGCAGAGCCTGAGGTCGGATTCGAACCGACGACCTGCTGTTTACAAAACAGCTGCTCTAACCAACTGAGCTACTCAGGCATTTCATCGCTGAAACGAGCGCTCCCAGCGACATTCCGCACTCTATCATGGTGTTCGGTCCTTTTCAAGCAGACGCTCGAGTTTCCGAATCTTTATCTTCACCAAGCGATATGCCGGACTCAACTTCAACACCTGGCGATAGCATTCTTTCGCATCGACCAGATTCTGCTGTTCGAGATAGTAATCCCCGAGCCGCTCATAAGCCTCGATATCCCTCGGATTGAGCGAGATACGCTCAACGAGTATATCCTCCAGCTGTTCCTTCTTCTGCGGGACAGTCGGTTCGATCTCGCGCGACGGAGATGCTGTTCGTACCCGTGCCGGACGAAGACGCCGCACTGTATCCCGGAGTGTCCGCCCGGCATAGGACGGCACACTCCTTGCCCTGCGATCCGGATATTGCTCCGGTATCGGCTGGAGCGGCTCAGAGACAAGTGGCGGCAAATCCTCTCCCGACTCAAAATTCTCATTCGATACGGCTTCACCCGGCAGAGAACTTGGAAATGTATCTGCCGGAGACCGATCGTTATCTGACCGACGCGTACCGAACCACCGACGAGGCCGATGTGGTTGAGTAGGAAGAGGAGAGTGAGAGTCGAGTTCCTTTTCGGTCAGCTGTTTACTGGAGCGTTCAAACAAGCTCTTCTTCGGTGCTGATTCAAAAGGCGCCACATTCATTTTCATTTGGTCCAGGCGATCCTGCTTTCGCTCTGCGATTCGGTCTGCCACACGAACACGCGCCGAATGCGCCGAAGCGGCAAGCGTATTGAGCTTGTTATGAATTTTAAGTGACAAAAGCTTCGAAAGACGAGCGAATCGTTCGACCATGCCCAGAAACATCCTCTTGAACCGATCGCTCACCGAGAGAAGCGACCCGGAAGAACCGGTCTGTTCACGCTCACGACGCTCCACTTCCGGCAGTTTTCGAAAGAAAAGATACAGTAAGAGAGCAAGCGCAAGAACGACAAGAATCGGAGGAATAATAAGGGCAAGCATAGAAAACACAATTCGGAATCCAGGCGAAAGAAGCCAATTCAATCATAGCAGAAAAGACGCGTATGCGGCAGAGGATATTCCACTAAATATCGAAACGGACAAATCCGCCGACCTGAATGCGCTCCCCCATTTTGGCAACCGCTTCCGTCACCACATCTCCGACAGTTTTCGATGGATCCTTCACGAAAGACTGCGTCAGAAGCGCGGCTTCCTCGCGAAACTTCTTTTCCTTCCCTGCCAAGATTGTTTGCGCAATCGCCTCCGGCTTCTTCTCAGCAGCAAGTTGCTCTCGCCATACAATCCGCTCCTTCTCAACATCGAGATCGTTCACCTCTTCCGGCGATACCACGCGCGGATTCATGGCGGCAACATGCATGGCAATATCCCGCCCAAGAACAGCGAATGCTTCATTCCGAGCAACAAAATCCGTCTCACACAAGAGCTTTACAAGAACGCCAATGCGGGCATTCGAATGAATATATGACGCCACGATACCCTCTTTCGCTTCGCGGTCCGATTTTTTCAGAGCCTTCGCCTGTCCGCGTTTCTTCAAGAGATCGATTGCTTTCGCCTCATCTCCCTTGGCTTCGTCCAGCGCCTTCTTGACATCAACAACGCCGGCGCCCGTCATCTCGCGAAGTTGTTTTATCATCTCAAGAGATATTGTCCCCATAGAACTCTGCGTTTAAAGAAAACTTGATCCTCGTAAAGAAAATAGGCGATTTTCAATGCCATGTACAAACACGCACCTATTTGGACGCTGGCGCCGAAGCTGACTCCACCTTGGTCGATTCAAGCGTTTTCCCAATAACACCGAGCAGGAGACGAAGTGATGAAATAGCGTCGTCATTCCCTGGAATAGGATAATCAATGAAAGAAGGGTCGGCATTGCTGTCAACGATACCAACAAGCGGAATACCGGCGCGACGCGCTTCGCGAATCACAATCGATCCCTCCTTGGCATCGGCGAGAAACACCGCGCCGGGAAGTTCGTTCATATATTTAATGCCGCCCATGCTTTTCTCAAGTTTTTCAAGTTCCTCGGCGATTTTCATCCGCTCAAACTTGGTATACCCCTTGAAATCTCCGCGATCGAGCTTTTCCTCCGTTTCGCGCAAAAATTTCGTGCGGCTGCGAATAACGGAAAAATTTGTAAACGTCCCGCCAATCCAGCGATCAACCACAAAGAAGAGCCCGAGCCGCTTCGCAAATGACCGGACAAGATCATGCGTCTGTTTCTTAGTGCCAACGCAGAGAATAGGTTTGCCGCTCTTCTTAATTGATGCAAGAAACGCCGCCGCCTCCTCAAGCTTTGTGAGTGTCTTCTTAAGGTCCAGAATATTGAGGTTATTCCTCGTGGTATAAGTGTACGCTTCCATCTTCGGATGTCGGCGAGACTTCATATGTCCAAAATGGACACCTGCCTTCAGGAGCGACTCGAGCGTTGCATTCACCGTCTCAAAATCAATGTTTGCAAAATAGTCCGACGTCAGAACATCGGCAGCACTCGCCGACGGAGTCACGGATACTTCTTCTTTCAACGGCATAGCCGTCTTCACTGTCTCATCAGCCATACGATTCTTCTCAAAAAATTATCCTTGATTCTTCTGCTCCCCTCCGGCAACAAACAACAATTGCGCTAAAGTGACCCCACAAATCCCGCTCGAAAGCGAGACTCAGGAAAGGATCTGCGGATGGAAGCATGAATGATCTCTCGTTCCACCGCCAAAAAGAATGCGAAACGAGTCAAAAAGATTCTAGCGGATGACTCCCCTCTTGTCAATTTCCAAGAGGCATGATACACTCGCCAAGAACTGGAATTTGAATCTAAAGAACGTCTATGAAAACCGGAATCCACCCGACCTACACCCGAGAAGCCATCATCACCTGCGGTTGCGGCGCCACCATCAAAACCGGCTCAACAAGAAGCGAGATCAATATAGACGTCTGCGCCAACTGCCACCCGTTCTATACCGGCAAAAAGAAGCGTATTGACTCAACCGGTCGCGTGGATCGGTTCGAGAAACTGTCCAAAAAGACCGAGGGACTTAAAACAACCGCACGCCCGAAGCGCGTAAAACTTGCCGAAAAATCCAAGCGCAAAGCCGAAAAGACCGCCACTGCTTCCAAAAACAAGAAATAGTGACATCACTCCCAAGGAACGATAGCCCTGTTTTTTCGAGGGGTATCGTTTTTTGTTTCCCTCCGAATCATCCCTCGCGGTATACTCTAGAGTACAAAGGAGGAACGGAAGACATTCCCCTTCCTGCGATCTTTCAGAGATTTTTTTTGGAAACATTGCATTAGGAAATTATTATGCACGATCTTATTACAGCTATTCGCAAAGAATTTGAAATTCTCGAGCAGGAACTCTCCGACCCGAGCATTGTTTCACGACCGGAAAAACTCGCCGAACTCGGCAAACGGCGAACAGAACTTATGGAGATTCTCTCCGCTGCGGAGACGCTTGAAAAAACCGAGCGCACGATGCAAGAGAATGCCACAATTATAAATTCGGATACCGACCCCGAAATACAAGCGCTCGCCATGGAGGAGAACACCCTGCTTGCCGCCAAGAAGCCGCTCGAAGAAGCCACTCTCAAGAGACTCCTCCTCCCAAAAGACCCGCGCAATGCCCGCGACGTCATCGTGGAAATTCGCGCCGGCGCAGGCGGAGACGAGTCAGCTCTCTTTGCCGGAAGCCTCTTTCGTATGTATGCGCGCTACGCCGAACAGATCGGCTGGAAAACTTCGCTGCTTCATACCAATGAAACCGGACTGGGAGGCTTCAAGGAGATTGTTTTCGAAATAAGTCACGGGAATGGTCCGGAAGTTTACAAGAGCATGAAATACGAATCCGGCGTACACCGCGTCCAGCGAATTCCTGAGACCGAAAAATCCGGACGTATCCACACATCAACCGCCACCGTCGCCGTTCTTCCTGAAGCGGAAGAGACGGACCTCGTGATCAATCCGAATGATCTCCGTATCGACACCTATTGTTCATCCGGACCCGGCGGACAGTCTGTCAATACAACCAAGAGCGCGATTCGCATTACTCATATCCCAACGGGACTCGTCGTCACCTGCCAAGACGAAAAGTCTCAACACAAAAACAAAGACAAAGCGCTCACTGTCTTGCGAGCGCGACTCCTCGAAGCGGAAGAAGCGCGACAAGAAAAAGAGCTCGGTGACGCACGACGAACCCAAATCGGCACCGGAGACCGGAGCGAGAAGATTCGCACCTATAACTTCCCGCAAGACCGTATTACTGATCATCGCATCAAAGAATCCTGGAGCAACATCGAAAATATTCTCGCCGGCGATCTTGAACGCATCCTCTCTCGCCTCGAAGCGGAAGACATGGCGCGACTCCTCGAAAAAGAATCGTCTGGCGAGAAATAAGTCCGTCGCAAAAACACTTGACTCCCACATATCACCATGTCCTCGACTGTTCAATCACTTCTTTGCGAAGCGGAAACACGTATTCCGCGATTCGAGGCGGAGCTCTTGCTCGCACACACACTCAAGAAAAACCGGTCGTTCGTCATCGCACATCCGGAATATTCCACGACTCAAGAAGAAAGATACCAATTCGATGCGTTTGTCACTCGAAGAACCGAACATGAACCGGTCGCGTTTCTCGTTGGACGCAAAGAATTCTACGGGCGAGAATTTCTCGTAAATGAGCACACACTCATCCCGCGTCCCGAAACGGAACTTTTGGTAGAGAAAATACTGGAACACATATCAAACATTGAAAACGGATCGCAAGCACCCCGATTGGAAAATCGCTCGATAGTTATTATCGATATCGGAACCGGATCGGGAAATATCATCACTACGATCGCAACAGAACTCTCATCGCGCGAAAATCACGAAAAACATTTCTCATTCATCGGAACAGACATTTCAAAAGATGCTCTCGACATTGCAAAAAAAAATTCCGAAAAATTATCAGTATCGGACAAGATTCGATTCATTCAATCCGACCTTCTTGAAAATATTCCGAAAGAATTTTCTTCCCGCGCACAGGAAAGCATCATCGCAGCCAATCTTCCATACCTCTCCACAGAAGAATTTTCCAACGCGCCAATTGATGTAAAGCATTTCGAGCCAAGATCCGCGCTCGAAAGCGGCACAGACGGATTCGATCATTACCGAAGACTCCTCGAAGAGCTGCGAAAAAATTTTCAGCGACAAAAACGAAATTCCAAGACCACGCTCTTCTTCGAAATCAGCCCGTCACAAAAATCGCAGATATCATCGCTTATACAAGCCATATTCCCAAGAGCAAACAGCGAAATCTTCCGAGACCTCGCACAAAAGTACCGTCTCGTAAAAATCTCCATCGACCGGATATAAAAGTTAGCGCAAAGATATTGAAGAAACAAAAACAACAACGCCCCGAAAAACCGGGACGTCGTTTACCAACGAAGAAAAGACGAAACTACTTCTTCTTTTTCTTGGTTGCCTTTTTCTTTGTTGTTTTCTTGGCCGCCTTCTTTACTGTTTTCTTGGCCTTCTTTTTTGCTGCCATGTATACCACCTCCTTCTATTTTATTTTTCTTTTTTCGAGAAAAAACTTCTCTGCGATAAATATACACTAATTTTTTTTGCAACACAAATTTTTTCGGAAAAAATTTCACAAAATATTTCGAATAATAAAAACCATGTCAATACTCTCATCAAAAAAATACTTCGATCTTCTTCAAGAAGAAACAGATTCGTTCAAAAAATATGAAATATCTACAAACACGACCTCTTCCCGAGACAAAACCCTTGGTATATGCTAAAAAGTGAGAATAATGCCCACAAGAAATCTATACTCAAGGAAGCGGAGGAATAATAACAGCACTATCCGGACTATGATCACCTTCTACAACACGCTCGCGAAGAAAAAAGAAATTTTTGAACCGCTCCATGCCGGAAAAGTCGGCATGTATACCTGCGGACCGACCGTATACGGGAAAGTACATATCGGCAATATCAGATCCTACCTCACGGCAGACACGGCACGTCGACTGCTCGAACACGACGGATACGAAGTGCGCCATATCAAGAACATCACCGATGTCGGACACTTAACCGAAGATGACACCGCGCAAGGCGACAGCGGCGAAGATAAAATCGCCAAAAAGGCGCTTGCCGAAAAAAAGACAGCGGAAGAAATCGCGCGGTTCTACGAACAGTACTTCCGGGAAACAGAGAAAAAAATGAACATTCTCCCCGCACATTTCTCCCCTCGAGCGACCGCGCACATTCCGCAGATGATCACACTGATTGAAACATTGATCGAAAGACATCACGCCTACGAGGCGAACGGCAATGTTTTCTTGGATGTCACTTCATTTGCAAACTACGGACATCTCTCCGGCAACACACTCGACAAACTCAAAGTCGGCGCGCGCCTCGAGGAACACCCGGATAAAAAGCATCCGTGGGATTTTGCCCTCTGGCTAAAAGCTCCGGAAAATCACCTCATGCACTGGCCGTCACCCTGGAGTGAAGGCTATCCCGGCTGGCACATCGAGTGCTCAACCATGAGTATGGAATACCTCGGAGAGCAATTTGATATCCATACGGGCGGCGAAGACAATATCTTCCCCCATCATGAGGCAGAAATCGCCCAATCCGAATGCGCCACCGGACGCGTGCCCTTCTCACGCTACTGGATACACTCGCGCCATCTCCTCGTCGACCACGAAAAAATGTCGAAATCCAAAGGAAACCTGTACACATTAGAAGACATCGAGGACAAAAACTTCTCTCCCGCAGACCTTCGCTTGGCGCTCCTCTCATCACACTACCGTTCACAGATGAATTTCTCATGGAGTGCTCTGGAACAGGCTCGTATCAACAAGAAAACATTTGAGTCATTTCGAGATCGTCTCAGTATCGTTCCCGAAAAACACGTGGGCTCGAAAAACTTTGACAGCGCCTTCTATAGAGAGAAGTTTCTCGAGGCACTGCGAGATGATCTCAATACGCCCGAAGCACTCGCGGTCCTTCTTGCCTTCATTCGCGAAGGAAACAAAGCTCTGGACACAGAGGCAATCACAAATATTGAAGATGTGCGAAAAACATTTCTTGAATGTCTCGACCTTCTCGGTCTCATCCTTGAAGAATCAGGGTCCATTCCGACAGAGATACGCCACCTCGCCGAAGCGCGACAGAAAGCTCGCGAAGAAAAAAATTTCCCCGAAGCCGACCGACTCCGGGGAGAAATAGAACGCGCAGGCTTCACCGTGGAAGACACGGCAAACGGATTTGAGTTAAAGGTACAAAAAAATAGATAGACACTTCAAAGAAGACTTTCAGCGGCTGCCCTCCCAGCCTTTTATCCGCGAGCCTTTGCAAATCGAGGAGCGAGTCGTCTTCTCTTTTTGTTCTGATTCCTTGCTTTTCCTCGCTTCTTTCTGGACTGCGACCAACCAAGATATTTGCCACCGCGAGATCGCTGGTCGTTTTCTCGATCACACTTCCACTGACCAAAAACCACGCCAATAAAGAACATCTGCAACAGACACTCTTGCTGGTTCATTGAAGTACTCCTATATAAACAGGAAAGAAATCAGCACTGTTTAATAATAAGGAACAAGAAGCATGAAAAGTGTTTCTGAAATTCATGAAACTAAAAATGCTCAACCCTGTCAAGACTGCCATTTACCAGTGTTTTCACCTACAATAGAGGGACATATCGAAAAGAAATCTTTTGTCGTATTATGCCCCGCCACAGATCTTCCGCAGATACCCTCCGCATACCGCCTCACTCAGAAGAAGCGGAGCAATCGGTCTTGGGTTCGCTCATGCTCGACAAGAGCGCCATCACCAAGATTGCCGATATCCTCAAAACAGGCGATTTCTACCGCGATATCCACAACCTGATCTACGAGGCAATGGTTGAGCTCTACGAAGCGAGCGAGCCGATCGATGTGCTCTCCGTCGCCAACCGCCTCGAAGAGAAAGGCCAGATAGATACCGTCGGTGGTCCAACCGCACTGGCAACACTTGTCAACAGTGTCCCGAGCGCCTCAAATGTCGCCCACTACGCCAAACTCGTCCAACGAAAAGCAACACTCCGCCGCCTCATCGCCGCCGGGAGCGATATCGCCGAAATGGGCTACGACGAAAGCGAGGATGTCGAAAAACAGCTCGACGAAGCCGAACAAAGACTCTTCAAGGTCTCGCAAAAGTTCGTTAAACAGGATTTCGTTCCCATCAAGCCCATTCTCGAACACGCCTTCGAACGCATCGACCAGCTCCACAAAAGCGATCATGCTTTCCGTGGCGTCCCGACAGGATTTCCCGATCTCGACGGGCTCCTCTCGGGGCTCCAGAAATCCGACCTTATCATCCTCGCCGCACGCCCCTCCATCGGGAAGACCACTTTCGCTCTCGATATCGCACGCCAGGTCGGCGTCTATGCCAAGATTCCTGTCGGCATATTCTCCCTCGAAATGGGTTCGGATCAGCTCGTCGATCGTATGATCGCCGCTCATTCCAATGTCGATCTCTGGCGCCTCCGAACCGGCAAGCTCCAAGATAACGACTTCCGATTGATCGGCGACGCCATCGGTGCCCTCAGCGAAACACCCATCTTCATCGATGACACCGGCTCGGTTAATATCATGGAAATGCGCACCATGGCACGTCGCCTCCAAGCGGAGCATAAACTCGGACTCATCATTATCGACTATCTCCAGCTCATGGAAGGTCGCGGCGGACGAGGGGGCGACAATCGCGTTCAAGAAATTTCCGAAATATCCCGCGGACTCAAACAACTTGCTCGAGAACTCAATATCCCCGTACTTGCCCTCTCGCAGCTCTCACGCGCCGTCGAGTCACGCCCGGACCAAGTGCCGAAACTCTCCGACTTGCGCGAATCAGGCTCTATCGAACAAGACGCCGATGTCGTCATGTTCCTCTATCGCGAAGACCGCGCCAAGCCGGACACGCCGAATAAAAACATCGTCGACGTCATTGTCGCCAAACACCGTAATGGTCCCGTTGGTCGCGTCCAGCTCTACTTCCACGAAACCGCTGCCACCTTCAAATCGCTGGAGCGTTTTCATGCGGAAGAACAGCGATAACTTTCAAATCTCAAATGATACAACAGCCCAAAGTCCAAAAAATCTTGAAACTTGAAGTGTATCATTTGAAATTCTGTCTCTCATGTACCCGAAAACATTCAAAAAACTCATCGAGCATTTCTCGTCACTTCCGTCCGTAGGACCGAAAATGGCAGAGCGGCTCACGCTCCATCTCTTCAAGCAGTCCGAAGAAACTCTCAACGATTTCGCCGAAACACTCCGCACTCTTACTGAACTGCAAACGTGTTCGCAGTGTTTTCACATTGCCGAAGGCGATCTCTGCGGTATTTGCAACGACACCAATCGAGACGATTCGATGCTCTGCGTCGTCGAAGAACCCATGGATGTGATCGCTATCGAGCGAACCAATCACTATACCGGTCGCTATCACGTCCTCGGCGGAACACTCGATGTCTCTCCGAAGAAACAATCGGAACATACTCTGCGCATTGCCGAATTGCTCCAGCGTATCGAACACGAATCGATCCGAGAAGTCATCCTCGCCACCAACCCCACCACGGAGGGCGACTTAACCGCGCTCTATTTGAGCCGAAAGCTCGCCCCCTTCCGTATAAAGATAACCCGCCTCGGTCGCGGACTCTCTACCGGCGGCGACATCGAATACGCCGACGAATTCACTCTCTCATCCGCACTTACCCACAGAAGAGAGTTGGTATAATGCAAGTCAACGGAGATCTCGTCGCCTATTCTGTTGCACGACTCCATGAAGCAAAGGCGATAAAAGCCGCCGTAAAGACAAAAGTCATAACAAACGGAGCAACTGCCGAAAGATAATTCTTCTTTCCCGGACGGAAAAAACGAAGAAGAAGCGAATTGCCAACTACCGACACCGAACTCATCGCCATCGCAAGTCCGGCAAGCTCCGGCTTCAGCACCAGTCCGAATGCAACAAATGCTCGCGCCGCAATCGGAATACCGATCACATTGTAAAAAAGCGCGAAGAACATATTCTGTTTTATCTTCGAAAAGGTTTCTCGTGAAAGCTCAAGAGCTGTCACCACATCCATAAGGTCGCTCTTCATAAGAACAATGTCTCCCGTCTCCATCGCAACATCCGTTCCACTCCCCAGAGCAATGCCGACATTCGCCTGCGCCAGAGCCGGTGCATCATTGATGCCGTCTCCAACGAATGCAACGCTGTTCCCTCTCGCTTGAATTTTTTTCACTTCGTCCGCTTTCGCATCCGGAAGCACGTCAGCCAACACATGCGTTATGCCAACCTGCTGAGCGATAGCCCGTGCCGTCCGCATATTATCGCCAGTAATCATCCACACTTCGATACCTCGCCGTTTCAACTTCCCAATCGCTCGGCGCGAAGAATCTTTAACCGTATCCGCAACAGCAATCATGCCGAGAATTACTTCTCGAGTCGCCAGCATCATCGCCGTTTTCCCTGATTCCTCCAGGGACAACAATGCCTGTTCCGCCGATGACGCATCCAGTCCCAGTGTTTCCGTTATCAGTCTTCTATTGCCAAAAAAGTACTCCGTGCCATTTACCGTACCTTGCACGCCGTGTCCCGGCACGGCCAGAAAATTCTGTGTGTTTTCCAAAACAATCGACCGTATATTCGCATGAGAGCAAATTGCTTCCGCAAGCGAATGTTCCGAGAGTTTTTCAAGACTCGCCGCCTTGAGAAGAATATCTTCTTCACTCATCCTCCCGAATGAAACGATATCCGTCACTTCCGGCTTTCCCTTGGTAATCGTCCCCGTCTTATCAAAGACCACTGCCGATATCCCGCTTGCCGCCTCGAGCGCCTCGCCGCCTTTGACCAGTATCCCATACTCGGCGCCTTTCCCCGTTCCCGCCATAAGAGATGTTGGTGTCGCAAGTCCGAGAGCACACGGGCACGCAATCACAATCACTGATATGAACGCCATCAGAGAAAAAGAGAGGGTCACACCGAACACAAAGTACCACACGAAAAACGTGAGAAGCGCTATCCCGATAACTATCGGCACAAACCACGCCGACACCGTATCGGCAAAATTTTGTATGGGAGCCTTCGATCCCTGTGCTTCCTCGATAAGCCGGATGATCTGTGCCAGCACCGTTTCACTCCCCACCTTCGTTGCTTCGAATTCGAAACTTCCCGTTTTATTCAGCGTCGCACCAGTCACCGGATCACCGATATTCTTCTCAATCGGAAGACTCTCCCCGGTAATCATGGATTCATCCACCGACGAACTCCCCATGCGAATCACGCCGTCAACCGGAATCCTCTCTCCCGGACGAACCAGAATCATATCGCCATGCACAACATCCTCAATCGGGATATCAATCGATTGTCCATTGCGAATCACGCGCGCTGTCCTAGCTTGAAGTCCCATCAGCTTTTTGATCGCATCGGATGTTTTCCCCTTCGTTCGCATCTCCAACCACTTCCCAAGAAGGACAAATGTGACCAGATAAGCTGCCGTTTCAAAGTAGAGATGCGGAATTTTCTCGCCATGAACACCAATGATCGAACCATTCGTCCACGCATAGTCAGCATAACCGTACACACTGTACAGAAACGCCGTTGATGTACCGATCGCGATCAAACTGTCCATGTTGAACGTTCGCACCTTGAGTGCCGACCAAAATCCCCGATAAAATCCCTTCCCGAGAATAAACTGGATCGGCATTGTCAAAAGAAGCGAAAATATTCCGACATACGGCGCCACCCATCTGCTTCCCGAGGAATCCGGGAAAAAATCCGCGAGCATAAAAAGGAACATCGGAAAACTCAACACGAAGCTCCAGACAAACGCACGGAAATACGATGTGATCTCCCGTTCGCGCTTTTTCTGTTCGGATTGAGTATCGCCCGATCGCACTTCTTCCGCTCGGTATCCGGCGCGCGACACAGAGTCAATCAAATTTTCCACAGATGCATTTGTCTCATCAAATGTCACCAGTGCCTTCTCGGCGGCAAAATTCACGTTCGCATTCGTCACTCCCACCGTTTTCTTGAGCGAATTCTCAATAAGCCGGGCACACGAAGAACAGTGCATACCGGAAAGAGAAAGAGAAATTTTTTTCATAGAAGAACATTATTTCACAACGATAGCCCCGCCATACATACCCATCGAACAAGAGAATGGGATAGTTCCCGCCTCCGTTGGCGTAAATTCAATAACATTCTCTCCCGACTGAAGATTTTTCCGTACATTCATCTTCGGAATAACAAACGAGCTCGCGCAAGAATACGGGTTGGTAGAGGTCATGATAATTCTCACCGGACGACCGCGCTCCACGGAAATCGTCTGCGGATGATATCCATATCCATCCTGCGTCATTCGCACAATCTGTACACCACCTCGAGAAGCAGACGGATCGACCGACATGCGAGGCGTCTCTTGAAGTTGAGATGGTGACTGATCAGAAACAGGAAGATCAACATTCCTCCATCCGGCAAGCGTGAGTCCATTCGATATATTGAAGAATGCGAAGAGTATCACGAGAACACCGGAGAATGCGAAGAATCGCTTTGCAAATACGCCCTTCACTGCCGACGCAAGCCCCCCAATACCCAGAAGTCCCGGCGCCGTTCCCAAAGCGAAAATCCCAAGAATAAATGCACCACTCACAAAAGATCCGCTAGCAATAGCAAGGAGTTGCATTGACTGTGTAAATCCGCAAGGCAAAAAAAATGTAAGCGCACCGAGAATCAAGGCATTCCGGTGGCTATACTCCCGACTCTTTCGGTCAAGCCCGAAAAAACGGCCAATGCCTTTCGGAAGCGTGAGACTCACCCTCTCAAGTATCGGAAAAATACCTGTCAATTTGAGTCCAAGCAAAAGCATCACGATACCTATCATTAGAGTCAGTATGCCAAGCGAGACCCCCGACAGCGCAAAGAACGAACCCAAAACGCCAAGAACGCCACCTAGCACCACATAAGAAGCGATGCGCCCCGCATTGAAGAAGAGATGGGGACGGAATTTCTGAAACACCGTCGCCTCCGGATGTTTCTCCGCATGACGCGCCGAAACACCAAGTACCAATCCGCCAACCAATGCCATACAAGTGGACAGCCCCGCCGTAAGCCCAACCAAGAGAATGATACCCGGCGATGTGGACCCGAGAGAACTTTCCGGAACCAGGGAAATATTCGACAGTCCCGCAGAGCGAATCGCTCCCCAAAGAATCAGGAGCGCCACAATGGCAATACCAAGATCCTGATAATCAGCGATATTTCGACTCAGAAAAGACAGCTTCTGAGTTGTTCCGACAGCATACCCAGCCTCACGAATCGCTGTTTCCACATGCTCCTGATTCGGTTTCTCCGCAGCATAAGAAATTGTTGCTACTCCCTTCCGGTATTGCACGTCAGCCTTTTTTATTCCGGGAACTTCCAAAAGTTTTTCTTCAATCAATATTTCACACGATCGGCAATGCATACCGGCAATAGGGACACTAAACGTTCGATTATTATTCTTCGTATTTGATGTCATAAGAAAAAGATAGAGCAAAATAAAAAACCTCGAACCAAAACAGCGAGACATTCGCCGCAGCTTTCCGAGGCAAAAAGAATTCTAGTGGGAAATTTTCGCGTGCAGCACGCCCGAGTAGAAAGCGCGCAGGAACGGCCGAGAAAGAGCCGCCCTCGCATCGAATCGTTCCGGAGGGCGAAAGAGTGTCCGATGAAACTCAAAAAGCCGATTCCACTTGAAGAATAACTCTTTTCTCTGTCCAAAGTTCAGAAGAGTTGCTCCAAGAAGAACAAAAAAGACAACCGGTAACGACGATGAGAAAAAATCCCTCCACGAGGCAATATGATCAAAGAGGCTCATACTCATCGTCCCATGTTCAGCATTCTGAGCGTGCACACCAAGAGAAAGACTGCCGCATGAATCATCCGCCGCGAGCGCAAGAAATTCATTCGAGCACACGCACGGTAAGGCAACCGAAAAAAAGAGGAAAACACCGACAAGAATGAGTGATCGATACATGGCGCACAGACAATATAAAGATATTTCCATTGTATTCCGTCCTTTTTGGAAAAACAAGCACCGACAAGTATGGCAATTCCCTTTCGTTTCAATGAAGAGTCCGACTGTGTTTGCGCGCAGAAAAAAATTAGTATAGAATTTACATAAGCGAAAGAAAAACAAAAAAGTGATTCTCCTTCGATCTTTTGTCGTCTCGAAAAAGAGAGGTCTGACACAGAGAGCGTTGCGAGAACACGCACGACACATGACAACCGATACCGAAACACCACAACCGGAAACCGACGCCGCCGGCGAAGATCGCGGACAAAAAATTCAGTCGCTCCGAGAAATGATCGCCAATGCCGAGCGAACTATGCAGAGTGCCAAGGCGATGCTTCTTCAGCTCGAGGGCAAGAAGCGTGTTGGCCGTCCGCGCAAGGTTGAAGAAATCGAAGACGGCACCGTCGTCCAAGGAACCTTCGACGGACAAGTGATGCAGGGGTCGGACGGCAAACAATATCCCGTCCCGGCGAATTACGCTTCAAAGTCAAAACTCGTTGAAGGAGATGTCCTCAAACTCACCATCACGCCGGACGGGTCGTTTATTTACAAGCAGATCGGTCCCGCCGAGCGTCGCCACGCCATTGGCGTCGTCATTCAGGATGATCGGGGAAATTTCATGGTTATGGCAGACGGACACCCATATCGCGTCCTTCTTGCTTCCATCACCTTCTTCAAGGCAAATCCCGGCGATGAAGTCGCCATTGTCTTTCCGCGAAGCGAAGGAGCTACGTGGGCATCCATAGAAAATGTCCTGCAAAAAGGAGCTCTCCACAGTGAAGCAAGCGTCGCGCAGAACATTTTCCCCAATACCGCTCCATCGCCACAGACCGCACCCAAAAACGATACCGAACTTCCGGAATCGCCAAAAGATGATATTCTCAGTGAGTGGGAGAAAGATTTCGCAGAGCTCAAGAGAAATAATGATGCAACGCCCGGAGAAGAACATTCAGAATAAGTAGCTGTGACCCATATCACCTCTATGCAGCCGGAAATACCAGGGCAATCCCTCCACATACTCGAGAAGCGAGATCTTTTTTTTGCCGCCATCAACGGACTCTTCATCGGTATTTTCGCGCCGTTTATTTTCAGAAACCTCGGAACGGCGCTCCCGGTATCAATTCCGCTCTTCGCGCTTATCCTCGCACTCCTGTGTGTTATCGGCATCACGATTGGTTTCCTGCTCTCGAAGATTTCGCCGAAGCTCCGATTCTTTTTTCAACTCGCGAAGTTTGGCATTATCGGCGTCACCAATTTCATTGTTGATCTCGGCATCTTTAGTCTTCTCATCTGGGCCACACACATATCGACCGGCGGGAGCATCTTGCTTTTCAAAGTAGCGTCCGTCTCCATCGCGATCATCAATAGCTACATTTGGAACAAGTTCTGGTCATTCGAAGAAAAGCACACCGATGAAGCTACGGTGCGTCGGCAATTCTTTCAGTTCATTGCGGTTTCCATAGTCGGGTTAGTGCTCAATGCCGGCATCACGTATTCTCTTATCACTTTCGCCACCGGATTCATGGACGTCTCTCCGGAAACATGGGCGACAATTTCGAGCGCCATCGCCTCCGTCACTGTCCTCTCCTGGAATTTCATCGGGTACAAATTCTTCGTGTTCAAGCGATAGGCAAGCCCTTCGCTCTCTGATATACTCAAAAGACAAGGGAATCTTGTCTTTTTTGTTTGCATCCGATGACTGCAACAGTTAAATCTCCCGCAAAACGGCTATGGCAACCCTCTACCGAAAATACCGCCCCGAGCACTGGAGTGATGTTGCCGGGCAAGAGCATATTGTCACCACGCTGACCAACGCAATCATCGGCGATCTCCTCGCCCATGCTTATCTCTTCACCGGTCCCAGAGGCACCGGCAAAACCACCGTCGCAAGACTCCTCGCCAAGTCCATCAACTGTACCAATCGCCGCAATGCCAAAGAGCCGTGCGATACCTGCGACAATTGCCGAGCGTTTTCTGAAGGGCGCGCTTTTGACATCATTGAAATAGACGGCGCTTCAAACAACAGTGTCGAAAATATCCGCGAACTCCGCGAAACAGTCAAGCTTCCGCCGGCAATCGGCGCACGAAAAATTTACATTATCGACGAAGTTCACATGCTCTCCGGCGGCGCCTGGAATGCCCTCCTCAAAACACTCGAGGAGCCGCCGACACATGTCGTATTCATTCTCGCCACCACCGAGCTGCACAAAATCCCCGCAACCATTTCTTCTCGTTGCCAGCGCTTCGATTTCAGTCGATTCCCGACCGCTGTCATCATCGAAAAACTTTCCCGCATCGCTCAGTCCGAAGGCATTACAATTGATGCTGACGCCCTCGAAATGATTGCTCTCTCTGCCGAAGGCGGCATGCGTGATGCCGAAAGCCTTCTCGCGCAGACAATCGCCCTCGAAGATAAACACATCACCGGATCCGAAGCCGCTTCCATCCTCGGTATAACCGAGCGAAAAACCGTCTTCGATATCGTCGCCGCACTCGGCAATCGCGATCTCGACACAGCGATCCTTACACTCGAATCGCTCGCGCAAAAAGGCGTCGACTTCCGATCCTTCGCCGGAACGCTCACACACTTCCTTCGCGAAGTTCTCTTCCGCAAACTTGGGAGTGTTGCCCAATCATCCCTCGCCGCGCAATCCTCCGCCGAAGAGAACGACACGATCGCAACACTCGCCACGCAATTCTCATTTGCCGAGCTCGCCCGCCTCATGGAGCTCATCCACCATGCCCGCACGGAAATCCGACACGCCCCCATCCAGCAAGTCCCGCTCGAAATCGCCATGCTTGCCTTCATTTACCCGGAGGATATAGAGACACCCACATCACCCGCTCCCACATCACGCCCAGTCCCTCCACCCGCACCTGCCAAGCCATCCGTATCACCAAAGGAAGAATCACCATCGAAAGCCTCTTCTTTGACAGAGAAAACCGCTGCGACGACATCGGAAAAAACATCGCCTCATCAGAATCCCGAGCCCGAGCATCGCGCGCCGGAAGCGCCAAGCGGCGCAAGCACATCATCTCCGCTGACACTTGCCATTATCCAAAGCAAATGGAAGCTCTTTCTTGAAGAGATAAAACGCCAAAATGCTTCCCTTTCCCTCTCCCTCTCCGGCAGCACGCCGCAGCTCTCCGAAAGTGGCGCGATCGGCGTGTCCGTGCGACATGCTTTTCACAAAGAACGGCTCGAAAAACCCGAAAGCCGCTTGACCATCGAACAGGCACTTGCTACCATTTTCGGAACACCAGCCCGCCTCGCTATCGACGTTGTCGCTGAAGATCCAGCAGATCCTCTCCTCGACAGCGCCCTCAATATCCTCGGCGGCAAGGTGGTCAGTTAGCGGATACACGACACGATTCACTCTTTGAAAATTTTCTTGGGGAGTAGCCAAGCGGTAAGGCAGGGGCCTTTGAAGCCCCCACGCGCAGGTTCGATCCCTGCCTCCCCAGCTGACAAATCTATGAATATTCAAAATCTTGCTTGCTTTCTTAATGAAGCAAACAAAGAAACATATGCAAACAAGAATGCATCAAAGGCTACTCCCACACGCTTAGCTTCAGAAGATTATCATTTTGAAAAAGGAAATATTATCTATCACGATACTTACTTTGGCGGTCGTGATTTTATCGGAGAAGAAATTGTATATGAAAGTAATAAGCCAGTATGGGGAGCAAATTACTTTGGATTTATCCTTAATAAAAATATAGACGAAAAGGAGGTCTATACTTTCCTTCGAGAAGCTCTGATGCAAAAATGCAATGATGTAATCCCTGTTCGTGGTCCATCTTCATTTTCAAAGGACAATAATCGGTATACTTTTACGGTTGAGGGAAATCTTTCAAGCTTTAGCGGAACAGAAGAAATCTCATTCAACGGGACAATTGTTTATCGTTGTTTACTCCACGGAGGACTAATTGTTTAGAATCAGCCGAATTGTGTTTCCATGTCGTTCCAGAACGTCATCTGATAAATTTATGAAAACTATTGCTATCGGATGCAGCATGAAGTATCGCAGTTTAGTAAGAGAAACTGTAGAAGCGTTGACTGTTTTAAGACTAAAACCTATCTTTCCTAATTTAGACTACAGCCATGAAAACGAAGATAAGGCAGATACTCCTGGAGAAAAGAAACGTTTGGCGCTAGAACATTACAAAGCCATTGATAAAGCTGATATAGTTTACTTGATTACTCCAAATGGCTACATGGGAACAAGTTGCAAATTAGAACTTGGCTATGCTCTTGCGAAAAACAAGACTATCTATTTTTCAGAACCAACGAACGATCCGGCATTGGATTGCTACGTAGAAAAATTTATCAGCATCGATTCCTTAGAAGAGTTTCTGGATAAATAAGTTCTCACTTCATCCCACAGCCCCAGAAACTCGTATGCTCCACACAATGAAACTCAATCATAGTCCGTTTGAGAAAATTAGAAACGGAACTAAGGTTATTGAGATTAGATTGAATGATAAGAAAAGAAAACTCCTCAAAGTCGGAGATGAGATTGAATTTAGACGAGTTGATGACGAACGAAAAAAGATTCTCACAAAGGTCCTCGATCTTTCCCTCTTTCCATCCTTTCAAAGGATGTTCGCCGCATTTCCGCCTCATGAATACGGGAGTCAGAGCGCAGAAGAATATACGCAGATGTACGAAGTTTACTCGCCAGAAAAAGAAAGAAAATTCGGCGTTCTAGCAATCAGGATTCAATTTCTTTCAGAGACAAAATAGACTCACGCAGAAATTGAAAGCTTTTCTGGAATCACAAAAAAATCGGTCGAATCCGAAAGCCTGAGAACCTGTTTACAATCTTCCGGTACACTGAGGACATAATCCTCAAACCAAAAGAACCATGTATCCAAGCGACATAACCCGAGAACAATTCGAACACATCAGACCATTTCTCGAATCAACCAGGAAGAGAACCAAACCAAAGACACTTGATTCCTATGACGTATTCAACGCTCTGCTCTACATTCTGGTCACGGGTTGCCAATGGAGGGCACTTCCCAAGGATTATCCAAAATGGCAGAGTGTCTATCGACACTTCCTTGTCTGGAAGGAACGAAAAAACAAACAGACAGAGAGTATGCTTGAGCAAGTCTTAAAAAAAATTGGTCGAACAAGAACGTATGAAAAATGGCAAACAATGCAAAACCAGTTTCTGCATCGTTGATGCTCAAAGTGTCAAGAATACAGATACGGCTCGAGAAAAAGGTTATGATGCAGGAAAAAAAGTTTCCGGTATCAAGCGACATATTCTCGTTGACACCAACGGATTGCCGCATGCGTTCACGGTAACCACTGCTAACGTCACTGATCGAAAGAGAAGTTTCTCCTGGCTGGAGAAATGCCGAAGGCTCTGGAAGAATTGCGAACGGACACTGGATTCGAGCTTACAGATGATGGTTTTAAGTTTTGATCGATTGTTGTTGAAAAGATTGTAAACAGGTTCTAAGAATAATTCCATGAAACAGAAGGTACTCAAAACCAATCTCGAGTCACTCAAATACCTCCGTTTCATTTCGTGGGGAGAAGTGTTTGACACTTGGCGAGAACTCGAAGCATGGCAAGAATTATGGAAAGCACACTGGACCGAGCGCGGCTTTGAATCCTGGGACGAGTGGCGGCACGCCTATGCCAAACCGTTACATCCCGAAGCACTCGACTGGCAGCTTTATCATCTGACTCACCCTCTCGCCGACAGCCCCCTCCTCTATGGCACCCCGACCACGGGATGGATCAAGAAAGCATACCAAGGAAAGATCACAAAACAATTGAAAGATCTCGTCCGTCTTCCCATTATTTCCCAAAACGAAAAGATTCGAGATATCCAACGAGCATTCCCCGAAGAGACCCAACTAACCGGCATCGTCCACAACGGGAATGTCATCCTCATTGAAGGCATGCACCGCGCCGCAGCGCTCGCCAGTTGGAACTCAGACATCCCTTTTGCGGGAAAAGTCACCCTCGCGCTCGCCGAATGGACAGAAGCTGTTCCGGCACTTGGCGGAAATTACAAGATGCCTTCCCGTGAATAACAACAAGCCGAGAATCTGACATTATGAAAATAACGAATTACCAAGGGGCTCCCTCCGATATTTCTTGTCTCGGATGCGCAAGAGAGGAAGGAAAAATAGAACGGGTAGGAGACATATTCACAACTGCCTATTTTGATGTTCACCAAGATTTTGAGATTCCCATACCGGGATTCATTATTATCTCTTCGCGACGACACATCCGAAGCATTGATGAGCTCACTAATGAGGAAAAGATTGATTTCATAAACACAGTGACATCCACTCGCACAGCAATGCGAAAAACTCTCGGCATAGACACGGTATATCTCATCCAAGAAGAAGATTCAGCGCATCACTTTCACCTCTGGATATTCCCTCGATACCTCTGGATGTCCGAGAAATTTGGAACGAAGACACCGTCACTCCGACCAATTATGGAGTACGCTCGAGAAAATATGAAAACAAAAGAAAACCTTGAAAAGGTGGAACAGGCTATCGAAAAACTGCAACAATACTTGAAAACCTCGGACAAGAATGACTACTCCATATGAACCCACAAAACAAGAGTATTATTATTTTTGATTTCGATGGCACACTGGCCGACACGGAAGAAATACTTTTTCGCGCATTCAACGGTCTCGCCGATCAATATCACTACCCGCCAATTACCAAAGAAGAAATCTTGAAACTCGAAGATAAAGACATCAAGAAATTTATTTCGACACACGCAAAGATCCCCCTCTGGAAACTCTGGAGATTTACGCAACGTCTCAGAGAGGAATACAAGCTCTATATCGACACCGTACAGCTCTTTCCCGATATCAAGGAAGTTCTCGATGCCCTGCAAAAACAAGGGTGCGTAAGAGGAATCGTTTCGTCCAATTCAACTGATACCATATCGAAAATCCTCAGAAGATTCGATATATCGGTCGACTTTATCATAACCAGTTCCCTGTTCGGAAAGTCAGGCGCGCTGAATGCTCTCGCAAGAAAACACCGTTTCGATAAAAGTAAAATACTCTATATCGGCGACGAGGTGCGCGATGTAGAAGCCTGCCAGAAGAGTCACATCGACATGCTCGCCGTCACTTGGGGATTAAACAGTAAAGCCACTCTCCAAAAAGCAGACATAGTCACAGTCGACTTTCCAAGGCAAATCCTTGAATCGCTGGGAATAGATACCACACTAAACAAAACAAATAGCATATGAAAACGGCAATTATTATTCATGGGCAGCGCGCTCACTGAGCAATGTAGCGCAAACTAAACTAACTATGAACATACACAAAGCAGCTGGCATCATCATACGAGACAGAAATCTACTGGTAGAGAAATCGAAAAATAAAGACTTCTTCATCTCTCCAGGAGGATCCATTGAACCAGGAGAAACTGCCAAGCAGGCTCTCGCAAGAGAGTTGATGGAGGAATTCCAGATAATTGTCGAGGAGGGTGATATGGAGTCATTTGGAACATTTTCTGCAGCAGCCGCAGGAAACGAATCAAAGACAGTTATCATGGAAGTTTTTATGATTAAAGCTTTCCGAGGCGAACCGACGCCTGATAGCGAAGTAGAAAAAATAGCATGGATAAACTCCGTCATTCCCCAAGAAATGAAAGTCGGATCAATATTCGAACATCAAGTTATCCCTCTCCTCAAGAAACGCGACCTTATAGATTAAACACTTGGTTGAGCAAGAAATAAGGGTGTCATTTTCCGGACACTCTTTCTTATTGGAGCTGTATCCTTGCCAATAGCCCATTGCTCCCGTATACTCCCAAGGAATTTTCAAGCTCATCCGCTATGCATGACAGCCTATTCCTCCACTGCCTCGGAAAAATATCCGGTGTCGGCGCCGAAAAACTTCGGAAAATCGCCGCTCACTTCGAGACATTCGAATCGGCATGGGACGCGCCACTCGAAGAATTCATCCGCGCTGGCATTCCAAGCAAACTTGCCGAGACAATCGTTCACACTCGCAAACACATCTCACCGGAAAGAGAATTCGAAACTCTGGAACAGCACCGGGTTCGCCTCATCTCCAGAGAAAGCGAGAATTACCCCGCTCTCCTCGCAGAAATCCCCAATCCGCCGGCACTACTCTATCTTCGTGGAGACATTGATTTCAACAGACGTCCCATGATCACACTCGTCGGTACCCGGAAACCCACCGAATACGGTATCGGCATCGCGAGAGAATTTGCGAGCGAGCTCGCAAAAAGCGGCATCGCAGTGATCTCAGGTATGGCGCTCGGCATCGACAAAGCAGCGCACCAGGGCGCCCTCGATGGCGGAGGCGTCACGATTGCCGTTCTCGGCAACGGACTCGACGACGCCTCGATTTCGCCGCGCACCCACCTCGATCTCGCTCACACCATCAGCCTTCATGGCGCGCTGCTCTCCGACTACCCGCCGGGAACCGGCGCTTCCGAAGGCACCTTCCCCGCGCGCAATCGCATCATGGCAGGATTGTCGCTCGGCACCGTCGTCATCGAAGCATCGGAAAAAAGCGGCACGCTCATCACGGCAAACCTCGCACTCGATTTCAATCGCGAAGTCTTCGCCGTTCCGGGATCAATCTATTCCGAGAACTCCCGCGGACCGCACGCGCTCATCAAGAGAGGAGCTATTCTCACTGCAAGTCTCTCAGATATTCTCGATGCCCTCCCGCTTTCGAAAGAGCGCGAAAATCGCGAAATACTTTCCGAACAAACCGAATCCGATCAGGAAAATATCTCCGCTGATGAAGAACGTCTTCTCAAAATATTGGGAAGTGATACCATGCACATTGACGCGCTCATCAAACACTCTACACTGGAAACATCGAACGCACTCTCCGCACTCGCCTTTCTCGAAATGAAAGGCTTGGTAAAAAACATCGGCAACATGCACTATATTCGAACATATCGAGTATAAATTCAAAGGGATCGCCTCCAACACAATGCTCGAGGAATCCTTTTAGAGCACACACTATATTATTTGAAATCCCCTCATTTTCTATGAAACTTGTTATCGTTGAGTCACCATCGAAGGCGAAAACCATCCAGAAATACCTTGGAAAGGAATACCAGGTTGTCGCCTCCGTGGGACACATACGCGATCTCCCAAAAAGCAATAAAAAGGCGATCGATGTCAAAGGCGGATTCATCCCGCATTATGAAGTAACCCCCGGCAAAGAAAATATCGTCTCAACGCTATCGCGCCTCACCAAAAAGGCAGGCGAAGTCTACCTCGCCACCGACCCCGACCGCGAAGGCGAAGCTATTGCCTGGCACATTGCCGAAGCCTGCGGATTAAAGCGCCCGAAGCGCGTCGCCTTCCACGAAATCACGAGAAACGCTGTTACCGAAGGCATACGCCACCCGCGATCCATAGACCAGAATCTCCGTCGAGCCCAAGAAGCACGGCGTGTTTTGGATCGGCTTGTGGGATATGACCTCTCGGGACTCATCTGGAAAAAACTCCGCTACGGTCTCTCTGCCGGCCGCGTCCAATCCCCCGCACTCCGTATCTTGGTCGAGAAAGAACGGGAAATAGCCGCCTTTGTCCCTGAAGACTTCTGGGTTATCACCGCACATGCCGACTGCCCCGATAAAACACCGATCACGCTCACCTGTTCCAAGGAACCGCGCGAAGAACATGAAGTCGATGACATTCTGAAAAGAGCGCGCGCCGGTTCCTGGTCCGTACTCGATGTCAAAGAATCCGAAGCATCGCGGGCACCCTCTCCACCATTCACTACTTCAACCCTTCAGCAGTCCGCGAGTTCCCGACTCGGATTCTCACCCGCAAACACCATGCGAATCGCACAGAAGCTCTACGAATCGGGATTCATCACCTACATGCGAACCGACAGCGTCACCATTAGCAAAGACGCGCAGAAAACAGCGACCGATTTCATTCTCAAAAAGTTCGGCGACCAATTCTCCGAGCCTCGCATCTATACCACGAAGTCAAAGAATGCTCAGGAGGCACACGAGGCTATTCGTCCGACAGATCCCTCGCGCGAGAAAGCCGGCGCAAGCCCCGACCAACAGAAACTCTACACGCTCATATTTCGCCGTACCATCGCCTCGCAAATGGCGAGCGCCCGCATGCTTCGCACCAAAGTCATTGCCAATATCGCCGATCGGTCGATTCCCGACTTCGTCGCCAATGGCTCGCGACTTCTCTTCCCGGGCTGGCTCGAGATTGATCCCTTTGCACGGCAAGACGATATGGATGTGCCAAAACTCTCTCCGGGCAGCACTCTCAGACTTCGCTCGGTCGATTCCGAAAAGAAGCAAACCGAGCCACCACGCCGTTACTCCGAAGCGGGACTCGTCAAAGAACTTGAGAAGCGCGGTATCGGAAGACCAAGTACATACGCTTCGATTATCAAGACGCTTCTTGACAGAGACTACGCCACCAAAGATGGCCGGGCGCTCCATGCCACCGAAACCGGAGAAGCCGTGAGCTCGTTCCTCGAAAAGCACTTCGCAGAAATCGTGAGCGACACCTTCACAGCCGATATGGAACAAGAGCTCGACGATATCTCAAACGGCGAACGCGACTATGAAAAAACTCTCAAGAATTTCTACACGCCATTCTCCAAAGAGGTGAAATCCAAAGACAAACTAGAGAAAATCAACAACCTTGGCGACGCACCCAAAGACCTCCTCTGCCCCGAGTGCGGCAGCAGCATGGTTCGGAAACTCGGCAAAAACGGCGTTTTCTACAGCTGCTCGCGATTCCCGGACTGCAAAGGCGCACGCATGAAAGACGGCTCACTCATCCCTGAAGACAAAGATGTTGGCGAGCCCTGTCCCGAATGCGGCAGCCCACTTGTCGAGAAGATGGGGCGGTTCGGACCATTTATCGCCTGCAGCACCTATCCGAAATGCAAATTTATCAAAGGCTCCGCCACACAGACAACCGGCGTCACGTGCCCCGTCTGTCAAAAAGGTGAGATGGTCGAAAAACGCGGACGCTTCGGCACATTCTACAGCTGTTCCAACTATCCCGACTGCAAGCACGCCATCAAAGCACGTCCGACCGGCAAGCGCTGCTCATTCATCCGCGACGGCAAACCCTGTGACGCTCTCATGATGGAAGGAACCAAAACCATCCCCGAACGCTGTTCCGACCGCACCTGCCCCAATCATAACCCTCATCTCCTCGAGAAGAAAAAGAAGTAACTCTCTCCTCACTCAATACTTGTTCTTCCATCCGAAGAAAGTCTCAGAGGGAATTCCCGAAATGATATCGAATTATCCGGAGCAATCGAAGCCTCGACCAAGAGACCCCTCATCGTTTCCGAGCTGAAGTATTGATCAAAAATGAAATTGCCAAGAGAATAATAGATTGTCTTGCCGCGATAGACCTCGCGCTCTTGAACGACATGCGGATGTGAGCCGATTATCATATCGGCCCCCCGATCGACAAAGAGATGCGCGAGACGCTTTTCTTCATCGGTTGCCGGAGCATACTCAGCACCCCAATGCGTATAGACAACCAGTATATCTACCGCCGAATGGAGGCGATCGATATCGGAAAGAGCGCGAGACTCGGCATCCGCGTAAAACTGATTGTAGTTTACAAATCCTATTCTTTTCCCGCGAATAATAGCGTCATATGAGCGAAATGAATCATCTGTCGGGTCGCCAAAAAATTTCACGCCGGCATCTCGCAAAAATTGCCTCGTTTCAACAAGTCCCGACTCGCCGAAGTTGAGAATGTGATTATTTCCAATATTCACAAGATGGATATTCGCATGAGCGAGCACGTCTGCCCATTTGGAATTGAAGGTAAAGACGTAATTCCTCGCTTCGCCGATCGCTGATCCCGCACTCTCTGATTCGCTCGAGGTAATCGGTCCTTCAAGATTTGCCACCACGAGATCGGCTGACGAGAGCTGAGCTCGAATGCCATCAAATATTGCCTCCTTCCCCATCCTATCCGATTGCGTCCGAATATACCGGTCGAACATCATATCGCCCGCAAAAAGAAGGCGGATTGGAGACTGAATATCGGTATCACCAAACACTTCCTGACTGCTAATTTCCTCGTTTTTAATGGGGAAAAATTTCATTTCCATAAAAGATTGCTCGCGAAATTTCGCACGAAAGAGAAAAAACAAGAATCCCGAAAGCACGAGAAGCAACACACCTGATGCAAGAAGAAGTCTGGCCTTCATAACAAAAAATCAACAAGCTAAAAGTATTCCGTCAATCTACCACGATCCCCGAACACGTCAATGGCGACATTGACACAACAGAAGCAGTGCCTCTGTGCATTTCGGAAATATGGTATATACTGTGAGCATCCATACATTTCCAAAAAGAATCCATGAAATTCTCTCACACATCGGCTTATTGCGAGAATTGCGGAGAAAATATTTCCGCCGAGATTGCATTCTGCCGAAGTTGCGGAACCGCTCTTTCTGAAAATCAAGTAAAAAGAAACATCGAACAATCCCGAGCAGGAAAGAATATTCCGAGAGCTCCCTTAGGAAGCGATCTTTTTTCGCGAAAGATTCCCGGAGCTATCCTTGTCGGCTTCTTGGAATTCCTTTTTGCAATCGGGATCTTCGTTGTCTCCTTCCTCATAAGTATGAATTTCTTCCCGGATATAGCCGATGGGAAAACAGTCCGCCTTTCAACCTACTTTATTGTCATGATGACCACATTTGTCGCTGGACTCACTCTGGGCTCATATATATCAAGAAAATTCCGAGAACGCTACCCGAAAGCATTCGAACAGTGAGAAACCGCCAGACTCAAGCAAAAAAGGAACGTGCCCGGTAAGCCTGCATACGGGCTGTTTTTTATTCACAGACATTCCAAAAACATGTCATGAGCAGAGTCAAAAAAGGGTGGTATTTTGTCTCAAGTGGGATATACTGGATGAAAAACATGCCCTATGTCCCTCGTACTCGAAGACATCTTCAAAGCCTGCAAATTCCCTCCCTCAAGCGAAGGTCGGCGATTCATCACGTCCGCATTCGCGCTTGCAGATGAAGCGCATCGCGGGCAAAAGCGCAAGTCCGGAGAGAACTACATCGAGCATTCACTGGCTGTCGGAAAGATCCTCGCAGAAATCGGCATGGAGTCTCGCACTATCGCCGCCGGACTCCTCCATGATGTTCCCGAAGACACCTCCGTCTCGCTCGAAACCATACGCACGCAATTTGGAAACGAAGTCGCCGTACTGGTCGACGGCGTCACCAAACTCGGGAAGATTCGCCTCCGCGGTTCGCGCGAAGAATACTACCTCGAAAATCTCCGCAAGATGTTTCTCGCCATGGCGGAAGATATTCGTGTTGTCATCGTAAAACTCGCCGATCGTCTCCACAACATGCGTACGCTCGACTATCTCCCGCCAGAGAAACAGCTTCGAATCGCTCGCGAGACCATGGAAATATTCGCCCCGATCGCAAATCGGCTCGGTATCGGCGAGGTCAAAGGCGAACTCGAAGATTTGGCATTCAAATACCTCGATCCCGAAGCACATGAAAAAACTCTTGCGATTGTCAAAGAGTACATGCGCGAAAGCGACTCATACCTCGACCGGTGCGTCGCTGGTATCCGCGAAAGCCTCACCAGAGACGGCGTCCGCATCATTCATATTGAGGGCCGCTCCAAGCGACTCTATCGGCTCTACCAGAAGCTCCGACGCCATGACATGGATATCAAGCGCGTCTATGATCTCGTCGCCGTTCGCATAATTGTGTCTGGTGTCTCCGACTGCTATGAAGCTTTCGGCGCCGTCCACAAAAGTTACCGTCCCATGGTCGGCCGCATCAAGGATTATATCTCCCTCCCGAAGCCGAACAACTATCAATCCCTCCACACGACTGTCTTCGGTCCGGAGGGACGCATCATCGAGATCCAGATCCGCACACAGAAGATGCATGACGAGGCGGAACTGGGCATTGCCGCGCACTGGGCCTATGCCGAGAAAGAGCGGAGCACCAGCTGGCGCAAACTCTTCTTTCGCCGCCATGAAACAGCGCCCCCCAAAGAGCTTGCCTGGGTCAAGCAACTTCAGGAGTGGCAAAAAGAAATCGGGCAAGACAACCGCGAATTCCTTGAAGGTATCAAGATTGACTTTTTCAAAAACCATATCTTCGCCTTCACTCCCAAGGGAGATATTATCGAGCTCCCCGAAGAGGCGACACCGGTCGACTTCGCCTATGCTATACACAGCGAAATCGGCAACAGCATGACCAGCGCTAAGGTTGATGGAAAAATTGCCACGCTCGATCATCACATCAAGAACGGTGAAGTCATTGAAATCATCACCGACAAAGGCCGCAAGAAACCCAACCAAGACTGGCTCCGATTCGTCAAAACCTCCATCGCCAAATCCCACATCCAGAAACAGCTCCGCAAAGAGGGGGTAATCTAGAGTAGGTTAAGCATCTCAAATTCTCGACATTGATTTTTTTCGAAAAAAACCGTCCCGATTTCTCGGGACGGTTTTCTATTTCACTGCATCCGGAATCCCGGAAAAAACTTACATCATTCCTCCCATGCCGCCCATTCCGGGCATGCCGCCACCGGGCATTTCCGGCTTTTCCTCCGGAAGCTCCACAACCGCCGCTTCAGTTGTAAGGAGGAGCGCCGCTACCGACACCGCATTTTCAAGCGCGGTTCGTGTCACCTTGAGCGGATCGATAATTCCCGCCTTGATCATATCGGCTTCGTAGCTGTTCGTCGCAGCATTATAGCCATAGTTTGCTCCCTTTTCGCGTACGACTTCGGAAAGCACCACCGCCGCATCCTGCTCGCCGGCATTCTTCACAATCTGACGAAGCGGCTCATTAAGCGCCTTGAGAAGCGTCTCGTAGCCCGCTCGGAACTCATGATTATCAAATGTCCGCTTCTTCATCTGCTCGGCGAGCATCGCCACCGCCTTCGCAAATGCCGTGCCGCCGCCCGAGACAATCCCCTCTTCAACCGCTGCCTTGGTCGCCGCGAGCGCATCTTCCATTTTGTGCTTCATGTAGGTAAGTTCGGTCTCTGTCGCCGCGCCGACACGCACCACCGCAACGCCGCCCGAAAGCTTCGCCATACGCTTCTTGAGCTTCTCGCGATCATACTCGCTATCGGTCTGATCGATGAGACTCTTGAGCTGTGCAATTCGCGCCTCAATGCCCTTCTTGGTACCCTTGCCACCAACAATCGTCGTATCATCCTTCGTGGCAATCACCTTCTGCGCCTGTCCGAGCATAGAAATATCAATACTCTCAAGCTTCATGCCCTTGTCCTTCGAAATCACCTGCCCGCCGGTCAAGATAGCGATATCCTCAAGCATTGCCTTCCTGCTATCACCAAACTCGGGTGCCTTCACCGCAAGCACATTGAGCGTGCCACGAAGCTTATTCACCACCAGCATGGCAAGCGCCTCACCCTCGACTTCTTCGGCAATAATTACCAATTCTTTCTTTCCGCTCTGCGCCACTTTCTCAAGAAGCGGGAGAACTTCGTTGATAGCGGAGATCTTGGTATCGGTAAGCAGAAGAAGAGCATCTTTGATCTCGGCACTCTGTGACTCGACATTGGTCACCATGTAAGGCGACACATAACCTCGATCAAAACTCATCCCCTCAACCACTTCTTTCGAGAGACCGAAGCTCTGTGATTCTTCGATTGTGACGACGCCGTCCTTCCCGACTTCATCCATCACATCGGCAATCATCTCACCCATTTCTCTGGATTCGGCAGAAATCGTGGCAACCTGAGCCATCTCTTCTTTGGAAGAAATCTTCTTGGAATTTTTCCGAAGCAACGCCACCACCTCATCCTTCGCCGCCTCCATCCCTCGACGGATACCGATCGGGTTGATGCCGGTTTCCACAAATTTCAGCCCTTCGCGCACGATGGACTGCGTCACCACCGTCGCTGTTGTCGTTCCATCACCCGCCGCGTCATTGGTCTTGTCCGCCACCTGCTTCACGAGCGAAGCGCCGAGATTTTCAAACTTGTCTTTCAGTTCGATTTCCTTCGCAATGGAGACGCCGTCATTGGTCACCGTCGGCGCGCCGAAACCCTTGTCGAGAATCACATTTCGCCCTTTGGGTCCGAGCGTCACCTTTACTGTGTCCGCCACATGATCAATGCCCGCCTTCACTCTCCGCCGCACATCTTCGCTGTACGCGATTTGCTTTGCCATATCGGTAGTATTAAGATTTATCGTCTAGCACTCAAAGTGTCAGACTGCTAAACGCATTGTAAGAAAAGAAAAATCACCTGTCAAGGTTCAAAAAACAAAAGGGCGGCAAATAGTTTTGCACACCCCTTGAAAAGATTCCTCCTTTTCGCCACACGAGAGACCTACGCCACAACTTCCGAAATCGACATGTTGTTCAAATCGAAAGTCGTGCGTCGGCTATTCAGAAATATCGATACATTACAGAGAATCACGAGGGCAGGGACCTTCATGCAAGGAATTTGATCCAGCATTTCTTCTGCCTCCTGCAAATGATTCAACAAAGTTGGACTCGTAAGACACCACTCTATTCGAAGATTTTCCCAATCTTGATCATCCAATGAGCCTTCACTCATCACTCGATCAATGTCCGATAGAAGATCACGAACATCAGCAAGCATTTGTTTTGGATCATCTCCGTTTGAAAGAAGGTCCTGCGCCATTAGCGCTGCCACGGCAGTCCCGTGTTTACTGAGATACAAACCATACAACCCAGCATCAAGCGGTGCAAAGATCATGATCTGAAATCCTCCAAGATGAAAAACGCTGAAAGGTGCTACAACGAAAAAAATACCACATTTCCAAAAAAACACAAGATCTACACCCGGAACACTATCACATCGCCGTCCTGAACGATATACTCTTTTCCTTCCAAACGGAGCGTCCCAGCCTCGCGCGCGGCACTCCACGACCCGGCAGCGAGAAGTGCCTCCCAGCCGATCACCTCGGCGCGAATGAACCGATCTTTGAAATCCGTATGAATCGCCGCCCCAGCAAGGGGCGCCGTCGATCCCTGCGCCACCGTCCACCCGCGTGTCTCCGTCTCGCCCGTTGTGAAGAACGTCATAAGCCCCAAGAGCGAATAGGTCTCTCGAATGAGGTCGCCGATTTTCGACGAAAGCCCGAGCTCCGCCTGATCGTCCGCACTCATAGAAAAAAGCTCTTCCTCTATCTTCACATCGAGCCGCACATGGGGGCGTGCGGCAAGTTCCGGTGGAAGCGCCGCCTCCGGGTCCGACATATTGTATACAAAGAGAAACGGCTTTGCCGTAAGAAGTTGCAGCTCACGAAACACCCGCTTCGAATCTTCGCTCTCGACAATACCGGCCTCCCGCACAAGCTTCCCCGCCTGGAGCGCCGACTCGATGTGTTCCAGTATCGGCATTTCGGCAAGCGCCTCTTTCTTCCCGGCGCGAGCATCTTTCACAGTCTTCAATTTCCGCTTCTCCACTGTCTCCATGTCCGCCAAGATAAGCTCGGTATGAATAATGTCGATATCCTCCACGGGCGCGACACGATCGTGTACGTGGATAATATCCGGATTTTCAAAGAGCCTCACCACTTCGACGATCGCATCCGCCTCGCGGATATTCGCCAGAAACTTATTGCCAAGCCCTTCGCCCTTAGACGCTCCAGCAACAAGCCCGGCAATATCCACAAACTCCACCACCGGCGGAATCACTTTCGCCGACTTCGACATCGCCGCGAGCTTCGCAAGCCGCGCATCCGGCACCGGCACGATGCCCACATTGGGTTCGATCGTGCAAAAAGGATAATTGTTGATATCGACCGCCTTCCCAGAGAGCGCCTTAAACAAGGTCGACTTCCCCACATTCGGCAACCCGACAATTCCCGCTTTGAGAGACATACTGCCATCATCAAAAAAGAAGAGGACTCCGCTCACTGCATGCTAGCGGAATCCAAAGAAAATGTCACGCGATACGTTGAATTTTGACACCAAGCTCTCCTTCGGGCAAATAAAGATACCCGGCATCACACATCACCTGAATCAAGCCAGGAAAAATAGGTTGCTTCTGCTTCCTACACCGAAGAAGTCGCCCTGGCGTTACCCATGCAAAATTCAGATGCTCTTCAGGATTCAAAGTCACTACCGTTGACGGGGTCGAGAGATTTAATGCGAAGGAAACACACTCCCACAAACCTTCCAAGCCAAGGTCGAGACGATGCGTCATGAGACGATGCAATTGACGAGTAGGAGCACTCACAACAATACCTGTTTCCTCCAAAAGTTCTCGCAACACTGCATCGAAAGAACTCTCACCTGCCTCCGCTTTTCCCCCTGGAATTCCCCAACGGCAATCCTTCTTTCTCCGAAGAACCAAAAAATGGTCCCAACGCCATACGAACACGATAACTGCCCGCTCATACACACCATCACGCATTTCTTTTCTCCTTTTTCCAAAGAACTACATTTATTTCACTGCTTCCCCACCCGATATAAGCACCAGGCAGACAAGAACCGACTGTTCTCAATTTCGCCTTTCCGTATCATTGACTCGATCTCTTCTTCTGTAAACCAAAAACTTTCGATTGCCCCTTCTTCTTCCGGATCCGGCGGAAGCGATGCCTCTTTCAGGCTCTCACCCAAAAAGACATACATCCGCCCCTTCGACTTTCGGTGATCATAATAGTAATCACCAAGAGCGGAGAGCGTGTCCGCCTGATAGCCGGCTTCTTCCATCAGCTCGCGATTCGCACCGACATCGACGCTCTCATCCGGGAGAAGAAGTCCGCCCGGAAACTGGTAGAGGTGTTCGTTTGCCGGATAGGAATACTCCTTCTGGACAAGAATCTTCCCGTCGGGGCGGCGGCAAATCACTGTCGCACCATCGACAATGTGCTTTGAATAGAGATAATTCAGCCGAGCACCACTCGGAAGCTCGACCTCATCTTCGATAAGCGTCACTCGCGGATGAGTAAACACTTCTCGAGAAGAAAGCTTTTTCCACATATAGCCCATCTTGACGGCTCTTCCTTGAGCTGTCAATGTTGGGGAAGCAAACGTAAAGAACAGACAACTGGCAACAGAACAAGAAACTCTCCACATTCCCATCTTCTATCTTCCACCCGCTATCTCCCTCATTCGTGATTCCTAATTCCTTCTTCACTCACTCTATGAATCCGAGCATCTTCAAAGCCTACGACATTCGCGGCATATACGGCACAGACTTCAATGAGAAAGATGCGGAGAAAATAGGCCGTGCCGCTATCGAAGCACTGCAGCTCAAGACCATAGCCCTCGGTCGTGACGCTCGCGTCTCGAGTCCCGCGCTCTTCAAAGCTTTCGCAAAAGGAGCCATGGATGCGGGCGCTCACGTGATCGACTTGGGACTCCTCACAACGCCCATGGTCTACTTTGCCTCGTGGCACCTCGACGTGGACGCTGCCGTCTCCATCACCGCCTCACACAATCCGCCAGAGTACAACGGGATGAAAATTGCTCTCAAGAATGCCCTCCCGGTCGGAGAAAAAACCGGACTCTTCGATATCCGCGATCGGGTCTTGAAAAACGAATTCGCAAGCACGAATAGGAAGGGTTCGCTTTCGACACAGGATATAAAACCCGCTTACGAAAAACAATTTGCAAAATTCGCTCGGTTCGGGAATCGGCACTTCAAGGTGGTGATCGACACCGCAAATGCCATGGGCATTCTCGAGCTCCCGATATTCAAAATGTTCCCGGAGAACATCGAACTTGTCACCATGTATGATGATTTGGATCATCCGTTCTCGGCACACGAAGCAAACCCGCTCAAAACCGAAACCCTCGACGAACTCCGAGAGCGTGTCGTTGCAGAGCGTGCCGATCTCGGCATCGCCTTCGATGGCGACGCCGACCGCGTCGGCTTTGTAGATGAAACCGGCGAGATAATTCCCATGGATCACATGACCGGTATCATCGCCAAGGAAGTCCTGAAGTCGCACCCGGGCGCAACCATCCTCTATGATCTCCGCTCCTCGAGAGCGGTGCGAGAAGTGATCGAAGAATCGGGCGGCGTCGCCAAAGAGTGCAAAGTGGGACACGCCAATATAAAGCAGCAAATGCGCGACGAGAAAGCCGTCTTTGCCGGAGAACTCTCCGGACACTACTATTTCCTCGAAAACTCCTACGCCGAAGCCGGCTCTCTCGCCGCCCTCATGATACTCTCCGTCATGAGCGAAACCAAGCAGACCGCATCCCAACTCGCAAGCGACCTGAAACGCTACTTTCATTCGGGAGAGATAAACAGCGAAGTTGAAAACAAAGACGCCATCCTGAAAAAACTCAAACAAACCTATGCAGATGGAGCCGTCTCTCATCTCGACGGCATCAAGATAGACTTCCCCGACTGGTGGCTCAATGTCCGCCCATCGAACACCGAACCTCTTCTCCGCCTCAACCTCGAAGCCAATACCCAGGAACTCATGACAAAAAAACGCGATGAGGTGCTCACAATTATACGAGAGAAGTAATACTATGCCAGAAGAGTTTTCCCATCCGGCAATGAATTTGCAAGAGAAGAAACCAATCGTTTTTACGGCGCTCTCGAAGAGATACTTCTACATGCGGATGCTCATTGTGAAATATGTCTTGGAAAATGGATGCGTCCCCATCAATCCGTTCATGTCCTTCGACTACTATCTCGCAGATACCGTTGGGAGAAATATCGTCCGAAATGCCAACAACAATCTCGTAGCGATCGCCGATGAACTCTGGATCTTCGGATCGATAAGCAATGGAGTCATGGCGGAAATACGACAAGTACATAGCACAAAGAAACCGATACGGTTTTTCACGATAGAGAACGACCAAGAAATTTCTGAAAGTTCAAAAGACAACCTTATCTTCGAAGATGGAATGGAAAAATTTAAGGCAGAACTTGAAAATCTATGATCGCGAAAGTCATCCTCGCTTCGCCACACGGATTTTGCGCTGGAGTGGCGCGTGCTGTGAAAACCGTTGAGGACACGCTCGATATCTTCGGCGCACCCGTCTATATCAAGCATGAGATCGTCCACAACAAAACGGTTGTGAAGACATTGAAAGATCGCGGGGCAATCACGATCGACAGCGCCAAAGCCATCCCGGAAAACTCCGTTGTTGTTTTCTCGGCACATGGGTCGCCACCCGAAGATTTCGAGATCGCACGAAAGAAAAATTGCACGATCATCGATGCGACATGTCCTCTCGTAAACAAAGTGCACCTCGAAATGCACCGCTTCATGAAAGACGGCTACTCGGTCGTCTATATCGGACACAAGGGACACCCCGAAGGTATCGGGGTCATCGGAGAAGCGAAGCACACCTACAAGAAATCGGTTCCGTTTATCGAGACCAAAGCCGACATCGAAGCGCTTCATTTTGACAGCAAAGAGAAGCTCGCCTACCTCACCCAGACAACACTCAGCATCCCCGAAACAGCAGAAATCATCCAAGCGCTCACCGAAAAATATCCGCATATCGTCGCCCCTCCCGGCAAAGACATCTGCTATGCGACGACCAACCGCCAAAAAGCCGTCTCCGAAATAGCAGAACTCGCCGATATCGTCCTCATCATCGGCTCGAAGAATTCTTCCAACTCCACCCGACTCGCCGAAACCGCATGCGCCAAGGGAAAACCATCCTATCTCATCGATAGCGCAGATGATATCGATCCCACATGGTTCGACGGTGCACAAACGGTTGGCATCAGCGCTGGTGCCAGCGCCCCCGAATCCCGCGTCCAAGAAGTTGCCAAGTATTTCAAAAACCTCGGCGCCACCATCGAAGAACACGCGACAACCGTGGAATCCACCCGCTTTATGGAGCCACTCGAATTGAAAGAGATGAAGGAGAAATCTTCACGTAAGCGAGCTTCATGAACACTTCAACAGAAAAGAAGAAAGTGATCGTTCTCAAAATAGAAAGGCACGCAAAGTAAATTGCGTGCTGAAAGGAACATCTCAATATCTTTCCCCTTCTAAAGAAGCGAGGAACAGCTAGGGAATTGGCATCACCTCACATATCTCACATACCACATTTGTTTTGAATTTCATCCATCCAACTCGGATCCCATGTTGTCAGACAGACACAGGATTCAGAAGAGGTTAGCATCTTAAGCGCTTCATCAAGAAACCTCTTATACCGCTTGCAAAAAATTCTCCGCGCTACAACGAGCATCCAATACCAGAGAACTTTATTCCTCCTTTCAGTCGCGCCTACAGTGTTCAACATTTGATATCTACTCTCGCGTTCGTTCTCATGTTGCCATCGGACAACAGAAAAGTCGGCAGCATAGAAAAACCGGTCAATCGAAATCCTTTCGTCCGCCTGAATTTGCGAATCATCCCGAAAACAAAGTGCCCATGTTCGGAATACTTCTCGAACAGAAGCGGAGGGAGCGTTTTCAGTATGGAATTTCTTTTTAAACTCACGCTCTGTAAAGAACATCAAAAGCTGATTATGAACCGTTGCTTCTTTCGGAAAAGGAAAACGAGCAGCTGTTGCAGACATAGCTATCCCCTTCGGAGATGTGAGGTGATTAAGTTAAGGAACAACAAAAAAAGTATAAACTGTCTTCTAAAAATTTGTCAATCTTTACACTGCCGAGACTCTGTGCAATAGTGGCAATGGGTAGCCTTCAGAACAGAGGTTCGACAAATTGAGTCCCCCTTGGTTTCCAGGGAAAAAGAACGATTTTTTTCCGACACTATCAATTCTTGGGATTCAGACACTCCTCTCGCATTGAGGGCTTTTCCCGTTCTGCCAACTCCAAACAAAAAATCGCCTTCGAAGGCGATTTTTATTTCTCCGTTAAGCACTTTCTTGTGTATTACTCAACGCCGCGTTCGTATTGTACTTGGGATTTGGATATCTCTACGAGGCGATGCGGTTTCTTGATGGCGAAGTAGCGGATCGGTTTGCCGAGCGATTCGGCAACGCAGATCTCTTTGGCAACGCCCTCCGATACCGGTCCAAACACCCAGAGTTCATTGGAACGCGCCACAAGCACATTGTTCGCCTCGATCATGAACTTCCGATCTACCGTGTCGAGTAGAAAATAATCATAGAGTGTGAAGACCGTGAGCGGTATCCGTTTTGCCTCCAAGATATACCGCGTGATAAACATCCGGTAGCAAAACGACCGCTTCGACATCGCCGCAAACACCACCGGGATATCCGCTCGAAACTTCGGCTTTGCACTACTTTTTCGTTTCCCGGTTTCAGCCATAACAATCGTACTATCGGAAAATCAGAACACCACAACCAATCCGGAACCTATCCGGTCACAAGTCCTATCTTCTCTCGCACATCGAGCATCTTTCGTTCGGCGATTGCACGCGCCCGCTCCGCGCCACTATGAAGGATTCGAAGCGTATCATCATCGGAAAGAGCGCGAAACTTCTCCTGGAAGCCGGCAAGGAATTCCGCCACAACATCCGCAAGATCTCGCTTGAAATCCGCATACCCCTTCCCCGCATATCGCGCGACCACTTCATCCGTCGAGACACCGCCGAGAAGCGAGTATATATTGATAAGATTTTTGAGCGCCGGCTTATCGTCCGCATAAAGTATTTCCGCCCCGGAGTCCGTCACCGCTTTCATGATTTTCTTTTTCGCCGCTTCCGGATCATCCATCAGCGCAATGTAATTGTATTCCGAGCTCGCCGACTTCGACATCTTCTTCGCCGGATTGTCGAGACCCATAATCAAAGCGCCCTGCTTCGAAAGCTTTCCCTCGGGGACAATGAATGTTTCGCCAAAGCGCCCATTAAATCGTTCAGCAATATCGCGCGCCAACTCAACATGTTGCATCTGATCCTTCCCAACGGGAACCACTGCTGTGTCATACAAGAGTATATCCGCCGCCATCAGTGTTGGGTATGTGAAAAGCCCCACTCCGGAACTCGACGATTCTCCTTTTTGTGATTTGTCTTTATATTGCGTCATTCGCTCCAATTCCCCCATACGCGCAATCGTATTCAGAATCCACCCGAGTTCCGTGTGTTCGCGAACATGCGACTGTACAAATAGAGTTGACCGATTTGGATCGATACCGGCGGCGATATATATTTTCGCGATCTCTATCGTACGTCGGCGAAGCTCTTCGGGATTTTGCGGCACGGTAATCGCATGAAGATCAACCACGCAAAAAATCGCATCATATGCTTCCTGAAGCTCGACCCACTGCTTGATCGCACCCAGATAATTCCCGATATGCAGATTCCCCGACGGCTGAATACCTGAGAAAATTCGTTGTTTTTCCATAAAATCCCGCTCATTAGAAAGACGCTTCCAGCATACTGTTTCCGCAAAGAATAGGCAAATTTCACAGCTAGAACTGCCACGCATTGCGATGGTATTTCATCCATTTCTCCGTGCGAAACCACCACGACTCTTGCGTCCTCGAAAGCACGATCAGCATCTGAACCGACTCAGCGGATATGTCTTGCGAGAGAAAATTATGAGCTTGCACCGAGAGCTGTGTCGTGCCACCGAAAGAAGAAGGCACTCGAAGTTCGAAATACCCTTCGTTGTTTGTAGTTGCTGAAAAATCAGTGCCAGCGGAAACTGTCGCGCCCGCAATCGGCGAACCAAGCTCGTCACGCACAACACCATAGAATACCTGTGGGGAGAAAAATTCCGCAAGCGTCGCGACAGCTGCACGAGGCGCGCCATTCTCGCTCCACAATGCTGTCGAACTCCCCGTCTGCGTCCAGTAATTCATACCGAAAATGCGAGGTGTCCGAGCAAATCGAAGCATAACTTCTCGAAGCCAGGAGGACTGTTCTGCTTCCGTCATCTCTCCGTTAATATCCGGAATCGGAGCGCCGAATTCACCAAAGAGCAACCGCCCACCGCTTTGAGAGATAAAGTTTTCAGCATCCGAAGCCAACATATCCGGCGTCTTCACATAGTGGTCGACCGTGACCATACCGCCAAGCACTGCCGTCGTCTCCCTGTCCATCACCAACCGTGCGATGTCGCCATTCATAGAAAAGAAATTGGAATCAACATGCCTGCCGATTCGCTCGAAGCCCGATTTCGTCGCAGCATATTCATCTATCAGGAATTTTCGATAACCGTCGATATCGCCGTTCAATCGCGGGTCTCCCGGACCGCCATTCTCGCATTCCGGACAAGCAGAAAACGCATCGCCATCTTGGAATATATCCGGATGCCGACGAATAAACGCGATGGTTTTTGCAAGATGCTCCGCGCGCGATATTTTCTGATAGCCGAACCACTCCTCCCACCCCGAGAAATTCCCGCGAAACCATACGGCAAGATGATACTTCCGCGCAGCAGAAACCCAGCGCTTGAGATACGGAACAAACTCTTCGTCATACGGAGTTGCAATCGCCACATGTGTCGCTCCGATGTCGGCAATGCTCCGCACTTCCCGATCGATCACCGCATCATAAGAATCGTCATGCAGCTTTTCACGCGCCAGATCCCGCGAATGCTTCATCGTATCGACCGACTGGAATGCCCACCACTTCGGATCCGGCTTCGGGTAAATCGTCACCGTCGGTTCGCTCGATGCCAGGAAGACAAATGAAAGGACTCCGATAATAATCAGGGAGAGAGTGGGAAAGAGAAATATAAGAAATCGTTTCATGCATTCACCATACCATGACCAAGAAAAGATCGGGAGACGTTAACGGGGATCATTCACATCGGTAATTACGCCGGAAAGATATTCCGGCTTCAGTTCGTACACATCCGCAAACGGATAGTGATCAACCAATCGGTATCCTTCCAGAAAACCGACATTGTCCTTAAGAAGCCTCCAGGTCGAGTCACTATCAGAATTACTGCGCACTACGATCCACCTTGCCCAGTTATCCGGATCCTGAATAGCGCTCTCGTAATACGATCCTGTTCCCTCGTGAATAAATCGACCCATAGGCAAACCCGAGGAGAAAATAACCGAATCATGCGAAGCGGCGGAAATGAGAATATACCCCTTTTGCTGTCCGGCATTGTCGCGAAGCCATGCTGCAACTTCCGTCACATTCTTCTGGCTCGCCCCGGTTCGTCCATCGTCAATCGTCACCGCATCCTGACTCGAAAACTGAAAGAACAGCACAAAGAGAAGCGTCCCAATCAAGACCGGTCGAACCGGCACCGCCCGATGAACAAGATAGCCGACAAAAACCGCGACCGAAGCCATCATGAGAATTCCATAGCGCACATTGAACCACGTATCGCCAGAAAGCCCTTGAATAAACAATACGGAATGGCCCAAGTAGAGGGCGAGAATATTGAAGAGAAGCGGCGCAAAGAGCGCAAGCGATGCAAACCGAGCACGAGAATCTATCTTCCGATCGAAAAAGAAAATGCACGCTCCAATCGCCCCAAGCAACAACACAAACGTATCTGTATTGTACGCCAAGGCGTAAAAGTACATCTTTACCGAAAGAAACCAGCTCCCTTTGGTAAGCAACACGCCCGCCGCCGCCAAATCATCTTGCTGCGCATGCGCCGAATAGGGACCGAACGCAAAATAGAGCGGATCGCCGAAAATAAGGAGGTTCCACAAGAGCCAGAGAAACACCCCGAACCCGGCAAGCGTTGCAAAGAGCACGAATGTCCCCTCAGCTTTCCGATATCCGCCCGACTTCCACGCAGAGACAAATAGCATGAGAGATGCGAAGAAGAAAAGAAACCATCCATCATACCGAATCAGCGTCGAAAACATGACAAACAAGGCGGAGAGCAAAAGAAACGGAAGTCTCCTGCGCGTATACCACAAGAGCAGAAAATACGATGCTGCCATGGTAGTGCCAATCAGTGCGAGTTCAGTCATCGCTGTCGACTGGAGATACAGTATGTTCAAATTCGCCGCAAAGACAATGACGCCCACATACCGTCCCAAAAGTCCCACGCCAACCTCACGCAAAAAGAGAAAGAGCAGAACACCTGTAGCCACATAGGCAATCATTGACCAGAGTGCGCCGGCAAGTCCGGAGTGCCACATGAAATCATTCCAAATCGTGAGCGCCATGAGAAGGTGCGTAAATGGTAGCCACACGCTCCCCAACTGCGCAAACCCCGGACGAAGCCCCTCTACTACACGCCGACCGATATCGAGATGCGAGCGAGCATCGTTATAGGCGAGTCCCAAACCATTGTGGTAGTACTGCGCAAATGCCCACACGGAAACAGCCGAGAGCATACTTACCACAATCGCTGTCCCATGTCTATCAAAAAAAAGCCGAAGCGATTCCACGCGCTCTCTGGACACGGAGAAAATCGAGAATGTTTTGTTCAAAGAGTATTTCATAGACGCTTTTTCTCAAGAAGACTCTCCCGAACCAGTCCGACAAATAACAGCCCGGATCCGAACACGAGCAGAACTACTATCCCCCAATAATATTGCTCGGCACTCACATATCGATGTACCCACGCCCGATAAAGAAACGACTTCGAACCGCTCTCGCGCAAATAATCCCAATTCCGCTCAGCGGTATATTTCTCAACCCTTCCGGACAACGCCTCTATCGAGAGCACCTCGTGCTCCGGAGGATTCGCATTTGAGGTAATCGCCCCAAGCGTATTCACCGACATCGAATATGCCAAAACAACAAAGAATGCTCCCAGAAAAAAGAAGTTCTTGCGCCACTCGGTAAGTGCGATACCAATGCCAATACCAAGAACCGCATAACTCGGGATAAGATATCGCGATCCGAACGCCCACCCACCCCACGGGTCACCCCACATTGAGTAAAGCAGAAGATTAATCATGACTGTTGCAATCAGAACATTTGCTACGCCGTATTTATCCTGCCTTCGAGCGAGAAACACCAAACCAAAGACGCCAAACAATATGACCGGTGCATAGAAGATCACCCCGCGATCTGAACTCACAAGATGTGTCAACAGTCCCTGTAAAAGATCCCGGGTTTTGAAGAATCCAACCGCAGATTTCGCCTCATTTCCGTTAACACCATCAATAGATGCCGCTTCCAAATCGCGAGATATAGCCTGTCCATCTGCTGAAAGCTCTGTCACGGCTGGCAACGTTCCCGAAAGCTTCAACGCACCGCCATTCACTGTCGAGTTATACCACAAGAACCCCGCCAGCGGCACCACAAGCACAAGGAGACTCGCAACAAGAACCGGGCGAAACATAACCCGAATCTTTTCCCCAATAGAAACAAACATAATCCTGGAAACTGCAAACACACCAATAGGTGCCAAGAGAAAGAAATTCGGATTATCGACACTCACAGACAATGACACGCAAAACCATATAGCAACAAGCGACCGCCACCCGCTCGAGCGAAGAAGCAAAAGAAGCGAAACAAGCAATAGAAAAACTGTTATATGATGCTGGTAGAGTGTCGTCCCGTACGCAAACGCTGGTGTCCCGAAAAGAAAAGCGAGCGATCCGAGCGAAGCTGCCAGCGGACGCGCACCAAGCCGAAGCGCAATCGATCGCACCAGCCAAGCATTCAATAGCGCAAACAAAGCAATCATTGAAAACGCCCCGACTTGCGAAGCACCAAGCCACTTCCCTAAAAGATATCCCGGAGCAACCAAAAGAGACACCGTCGGCGCAAAAAGCGACGCATATCGACCGTCGGGAGTCAATCCCAAGTCCGGCGTTACAGATCGCGCCACCGGAAGAGAAAAGAAGAACGAGTGATCTTCAATCACCGAGTAAAGCAACGCGAATCGTCCGCGTTCGGGAGAGAGCTCGAGTGGTCCACCTTTCCGCCACTCAGCAGTATTCAAATCGCCCGATGTTGGGTTCCCGGGCAACCCACGCAAAGAGAGAGCGAAAATAATCACCGAGAAGAGAATAAAGCCACCCACTATGACTAGATTATTTCCCCGAACTAATGAGAGAATTCTTTTCATACAAGAGAACATGATTTATCGACACTGCAAAAGAATTCGTTCATAAAATTTTTCAACCAAGCGAGCAAGGTCATCCCAAGAATGTCCGACAGTAAAAGCAATATTTCGCTTGCGAATCGCCTCTACATCGGCATTCCCCTTATTCTCTACAAGGAAACCAATTCTATCGGCAACGCTATTCGCATCCTGCACTGGAACAACATATCCATTAACACCGTCCTTAATAAGCTCCTCAAGCGCTGTGTCTTTAGCAACAATACAGATACAACCCTGACTCATAGATTCATGCACCGCGTTGCAATAACTCTCCCATGATGCCATGTGTGTATTTGCAAGAGAATGTCGAAGTAAATAATACTTATCAATTCCATCTACCACACCAAGAAATCGGACCCGATCAACAACACCGAGTCTTTGTATCTCTTCATCAAGAAGCCGTTTGTAATCGGGATCGGTCACAGGACCAACAATAGCAAATATAACTCCCGAAACTTTTGCTACAGCTCGAATAGTCGTAAGTTGATTTTTTATAGGATGGACGCGCCCAACCTGCACAACATATGTCCCCAAGTCACGAACAAGTGAACGAACAGATTCACTTGCCAACCCCTCAATATCCGAATAAACTTCTCGTTCAATCCCATTCGGGATTGTCTCTATAATTTCACGACGGACGCCACTCTTCACTGTTTCCTCACTCTCCCATTCGGAAACAGATCGAAGTCCGTCCACGGCGTGGTTTATTAGAAAAGTACCGATATATTTTTGATATAAACGCTTCATTACTCTCTGAAACGGAGTAAATGTCCACCAACCAGGAGTATAGCCTCCGTGAGGAATAAGAAAGATGGCGCGACGCATTCGAGAGAATCTTCTCAAAAAAAGTACCTTCACAAGAATCCAACTATGCGGAAATACATTGAAGTTGTGAAGACAAATAGAACCGGGACGATTCCAGTCTATTTCGGGAACAAACCCATACCACCGCCATTTGTATCTTCGTATGGAGAGGCCACGAATTTCGCCTTTGGGAGGGAGTATTTCTGAGGAATTTGGAACACTCGTTGAAGTATGAATGACTACTTCCCATCCCTGCTGAGCAAGATAAGAATAAATATTCAATATATTTGTCTCAATCCCGGCAACAACGGGATAGAAGAACTTTACAACAACATCGAGTCGCTTTTCTTCCGGTGAGAGCTTCTGAGATTCTGTGTTCATACGAGAGATATTGAGAAAAATTATAGTTTCCTTGCGCGAATACAGACCACTATAGGATACCGTTCATCAACTACAGCCAGTTCTTTCTCGGACAACTCTTCTGCGGCAAGCCCCACCCAAAACGCCTGTCCGGAAAGCACATTCCCGAGCGTTGAGATTTCAAGAGACTGTTTATCAAAGTATTTTCCAAATACATATCGTGCCGATGCCTTGGTAAATCTCCAGAAAGCCGATTCGGGATCCGCAGCCACACCAAGAGAAGACACTGTTGCAATAAGCATGCCGCCCGGCTTCAATACGCGTGAACATTCTCGAATAGCCGCCTCGAAATCATCGATAACACCAAAGGTATGTGTTGCAATCATCGTATCAAACGTGTTGCTTGCAACAGATCGCATATCCCGAAGATCGGCATAAATGGTCGCATGCGGATTCTTTGCGTCGATATCAACAACATGGCTTTCCGTAACAGAAGCGCCACCAAACCGCTTCGTATACGCGTCATCCGTCACCTCAAGACACTTCCCCTGAATACTTGATCGAACGTTCTCCAGAAAACTCTCTATATAGAACCGATCAATCGGCGTGCCACGATCATAACCGAATTTCGAGCTGATTGGCTTCAATCGACGCTTGGGAACAGAAAAAAGAAAATAACTCGACCTCGGAAATATCGTCCGCATAATAAACGCGCGAATAGGACTTGCAAATCTGATAAGACTGTCTCGAGTATTCATAATCTGTTTCTACAAAAATCTTCCGATAATTTTCTTGGCCGCTTTCCGAAAAAGAATAGCCGCATCGGTATGAATCGCTGAAAATTCGCTCAACGAATGTGTCCGATCAACGCCAATTCTCGGAACGGTCAACGGGTCTGTCTTTCGAGAGAGAAATCCGTCGTCCATAGAAAGCGCAAGTGTATATCCAGCCTCAAGAACTAATCGACGTGCTGCCTCAGTATATCGACCCCTCGGATAGGCAAAGTATCGAACAGGGACTCCCAATCGTTTCTCAAGCGACGTCTTCGCTTCGACCGTTTCTTGTCGCAGACGAGATTCCGGCATTGCCCAGAAATCGCCATGTGTCGCGCTATGGCATCCGATTTCCCACCCCAATCCATGAAGCTTCCGGATTTCCGAATCCGAAAGAAACTCGCGGTTCGTTCCCAATTCATCGCCATCGGACCGGCTCGTATCGGAGAGCACAAAGAACGCCGGGCGAATGCCTTTCTCATGCAGAAAGTTTTTCACGGTCAAAATGTCCCGATATCCATCATCAAATGTCAAAACGAACGATGGGCGCTTGATCGCACGCGAACCACGAAGGAATTCTTCTGCTTCCGATAATGTAATCGGGCTATACTTGCTCAAAAGCAACTCTATTTGATCCCGAAATACATTCGGATCGACGCTGAATCGCCAGTTGTCCTGCGAAATACTGTGGTAAGAGAAAATGATCACCTTATCTGATCGGCGAGGAAGCAACCGATCAAAATATCGGAGGCAATTGTAGAAACATCGACGCACCAGACAAAATACATTTTTCATAAAAGAAAAATCACGCAAAAGAAATCCTCATCGCACTTTCTTTGAACTCGAAGCAGCAGTCCATACTTCCTTTTTGACATTCGATTCCGAAGGAAACAGCGCGATGCATATCATAACGCAGATGTATGCCGCAATCGAAAATGGACGCTTCATAAACGATATGAAGAGATGCTTCGCAAGTAATGCCTTTGGATATCGATACTCAGCAAAAACATTTCCACTGCCGAATTCATCACGGAACATATCCTGCGAGCATAGGAATCTCCGACTCTGCTTTTTGTGATCACGAAACGTTTCAGGAACCCGTATGGCGATCGCCGTATCAAGAAGAGACACGTATCGAAAACCGAACTTCTTCACAAACAGATACGAGTAAGCATCTTCGCCAATGCTTCCTTTGAAACGAAAAGTCTCGAGAAGCTTCCGGGAGAATGCTCGGGCTGCGCCGTGACACTGGTAAATATTTTTCCCACCGCGCCACTCTGAAAACATCGCTCGTTTCAAATCATGTCCGGCAACAACAGCACATCCAAATACACTTCTCGGCGGAAGAGCCTGAAGTTCCGGAGAGACCAGATCCGCTCCGCCCTTAACGCACCGAATCATCGACTCGAATACCATGTCGCCCAACAAAGCAATATCCGCATCGAGAAGTATGACAGCATCAGAATCCTTTGATATATCCAATATCTCATTTGATCGCACAGATTTCCCTCGTCGTTCGCCATCGTCAAATACGAGAACACCCGAAGAATCATAGCGCCGAGCAATAACCGCCGTTTCATCCGAACTCCCGTCAGAGACAACTACGATTCTCCCGAGGACAAACGACTCGCATCGTTGTTTTAAGATATCCTCAAGCAGAAACGATATATTCGCCGCTTCGTTATAGGCCGCTATTCCGACAGTAACTGTGAATTTCTTCATAGAATTCGACTCTCGTCCCGAGAAAACACCACATCAAACATGCGAGCGCTCGACAGATTCCAATCAAAACCCTCCGCCCATTTCCTGGCACCGATATTCATACTCGATCTCAGTTCACGGTCGCGGATAAGCAAAAGCATCTTCTCTGCGAAAGCATCAGTATCTCCGTACGGAACCAGAAAACCCGAGTGAGGATTCTTCACGGAGTCGCGAAGACCCGGAACATCGGAGGCAATAACTGGCGTTCCGCACGCATTTGCTTCAATCGCGACAATTCCCCAACCTTCCATCATGGATGGATTCACCAGCATCCACGAATTCTGCAGGAGTTTTTTCTTCTCCTCTTCGGAAACGCGCCCAAGGAACTCCACACGATCCGTTCCCAATCGCAACGTCTCAAATGCCAACCGTTTGAGATTTGTCTCATCGTCACCATCCCCGGCAATAAGAAGCTTCGCCTCCGGGCGCTCGGCGATGACAGATCGAAAAGCCTGCAAAAGCACGTTGACCGATTTGTAAGCCTTGAGCCGTCCAAGGTAGAGAATTGTCGGCCTATCAGCCTTCTGATCTGCCGGAACAAAATCTTCAAGATGCACGCCTGGGTGAACAATGCTGATCCCCGCCTTTCCGATACCCAAGAGCTCCATTTCGCGCTGACTCGAAAGGGATACGGTAATAAAGGGAACGCGAGAATATACCATTGGCATCAGCGTCTTCTCCAAGAAACTTGCAAAGAGCGCAAGTGGTTTCGGAAGAAACTGAAAAAACACTTCTTGATGCACATGATGCAGCAGACATACAACCGGCTCTCTTACATAGAGTGGCGTAAAAAACGGAACACCGTTTTCACAATCGATCACCACATCAAACTTTCCTCGAAATCTTGCGAAGTAGTAGATAGCCGCCCACACATATACTAAGTAGAAGCCGCCGCGCCGAACAATCCGGATGCCATGTCGAATCTCATGGCGAGACTGATGCCCATCATTCCCGCAAAACATCGTCACTGCGTGCCCGTCAGATATCCAGCGTTTCGCAATTTCTTCGACATACACCTCAGCACCGCCTCCATAGGCGTGTTTCGTATCACGCCAATTGAAGATAAGCACACGCTTTCCACTGGCAGGATTCACTTCTTCCGGAAATTTTCCCCGAAATGCATCCAGAAAGTCCCTCGCGGCACGCCCGACAAATCGGAATGACGGCTCGGTAATGTGGAGAATGCTGAGCAAAATCCAACCAAACAGACTTGAAAGAAAGACACTGTCGACAATATGATCAAGCGATCCATGAAAGAGAACAATGCCAACCGCCTCCGCTATAGACATAAGAAGAGTGGCAAACACAAACACATATCTCTTCCGAGCCAAGTGATAGGTGACGATAATAGTTGAAAGCGTAAAGAACGCGATAGCAACAGCATATATCGGGAGAAAGGGCAAGACGGCCGATATTTTCTCGCCAAAGAGAAATTTCGAGAACACTCCGTCAAAAAATCCCAGGAGCAAAACACTCCCGGCAACAACAATTGAAGAAAGCCCGTAGATAATCCAGAATACTTTCTTCGTTCCCTTCCCGAGCCCGCGATTCCTCCCCACAAATGTCACCATGAACATATTCGGCATGGTGCCGAGAAAGAAAATCACTTTGCCGACCAGCGAGAGAAGCGCATACTCCCCGGCACCGCGTTCAGACATGAAGTGCTTTGCCAGAAGCACATCCACTGTGGTAAACATCGCCGTCGAAACCGTTACTAAGATCGCCGCGGAAAAGAACTCTATCGGAAAAGATCGCGACTGCGGGTCGCGAATCAAAGATCTTCCCGCACCGGGAATGAGGAAAAAAGATAAGAATGCGGCAAAGACCACACTTGCCGGTATAGAAAGATATGCATATTCACTTGAACCAAAGAATACAAATCCTAAAGCAAAAACTAACTTACTCCCAGCTTCGATAAGAGAGAGAATCGCCGCAGCTCGAAAACGAAGAGATCCCTGCAGATATCCGAAATTCCCGAATGCCAGAAGTCCGCCTGCGAGAAGCGGCGTAAAAGAAAGCAGAAGCAATGCGTCAGCAACGTGAAAAAACCGAGAAAGTGCCGGAACAGCAAAAAGCCAGAGTGCGGTCACAAAGACAGAAGCGATCAAGCCTATCCGCATGACAGACGCCCAAAAAGTAAGCGCTTCCTTTTCTCCACTTCTCGCAGAGAGATAAGAAACCTCACGATTGATCGTGGTAGCGAATGGACTGATGAAAACCAATGCAAGATACCAGAGCGTATTCAAAAGTGCAACCATTCCAAGCACCTCAAACGACAACACTCGCCCCAGAAACGCATTGAATGCAAAATTCAAAATATTGGAAAGAAAGGTGGCCACCACAAAGAGCCCCTCCGCAGAAATCGCGAATGCGATCAGTATCTTTGAGTACGCACCGGAGGAAATCCCCCGCGATATACGATCAATAAATTGAGACTTCGCAGAAATCCCAGGAACAAACCAAGAGAAACGATTCTGAATTCCCAGGACACGCTTGTTCCAAGGTGATACGCTCGCGCTTATTGGCAACACGCTGCCCGGCAGATTAGCAGCATCTTCCGGAGAAGCTTTTTTCGAAACCGCATCGACTGGCTTCTTCTTTCGCTTCAAGAGATGAAGTCCGTGCGTCGTCTTCTCCCAATAGTGCGGCTTCACAAAGAGCTGATATGCCGCCATAACCGCCGCCACCGATACCAAGAGCCAATAGAATGGAATCAAGAATACCCACTTCATCAGTTCCCATTTTTCCCGTTTTGCGCAACCGATCATGTAGTAGTACATCGCCAGGAAATTCCCGAAGATAAGCGAGACTATCGCCATATAGAAGATTGCCGGAGGATAGAGTGCCTCGATGGTCGGACCAACTATTGATCTCAGAGAAAAATACAGAATCGTCTGAAGCCACAAGATCGGGTTAATAAGCATGAACGCGATTTTCCCGCCGACAATAAACTGGAAAAGCAGCGCGTGAATGCCATTGTCTCGGAAAAATTTCAGCGGATGCCGCATGTGGACCAAATACGTCTGCATGTATCCCTTAATCCACCGCGATCGCTGGCGAATCCAGTTCCCGACTTTGCTGTTCGCCTCTTCAAGCGTTACCGAGTCGATAATGGATGTCCGATGTCCGCGCGTGAAAATCCGCGCTCCCAAATCGCAGTCTTCCGTCACATTGAAGGGGTCCCATCCTTCAAGCGAGAGAAGATCTTCCCGCCGGAAATGATTGCTCGTCCCTCCGAGCGGGATGGACGTCGCGACCGACTGCAAGCCCGGAAGCGTCACATCGAACCACAGCGAGTATTCCGCCGTGAAAAGCCGGGTCAGAATATTCTGATCGGAGTTGAAATAGTTGAGCTTCGCCTGAAGACACCACACATCGCGCGAGAGGGTTTGAAAACCGAGATACGCTTTCTTGAGCTGGAGCGGATCAGGAATATCTTCCGCATCGTAGATCACAACATACTCGCCGCGCGTCATCGAAAGACCGTAATTGCACGCTTTCGGCTTCGTCTTCGGTTCGGAGTGCGGCACCACCACTACGCGCACGAAAGACGGGAGATTCATATCCGTCGCCGCTTGTATCGTTTCCTGGTCGTTTTCTTCGAGAAGAAGCAGCGCTTCGAGTTTCTCTTTCGGCCAGTCGATTTTCCCAATCGCCTCGAGGAATCCGGGAAGAATATGCGCCTCGCGATAGAGCGGACAAAGTATGGAATACATCGGGAGATCCTCATCGCGCAGCGCGGCGAGTTCTTTGTCCGAAAAAGAAACTTCCGGTGGCCGTTTAAGACTCCGCACCACGAAGAAAGCATTGAACAACACATCGAAGAAATAGATGCTTGTCAGCACCGCTGTCGCCGCAACCAGTGTCGACATCGGACGAACAAAGATGCCGACCAAAAGCGCGAGCACAATGCCGGCGAGAACTATTCGCTGCCACGGCATAAACGTGTGAAGTGCCGAGGCATGATGCGGCAGTGTCGAGTGCGTCACGAACCGCTTGCGCCGATGGGCAACGCCCGCGCCAATCATGCCGGATACCTTCCCGGCGCCAGCTCCCTCCGGATGGATGTGAAGCGGCTGCCGTTCCCGGAAACGCAGCTTCAGAGCATTCCACCCGATTTCTCGAATCGCCTTCCAGAAAACAATTTTCGATTCTCCCGACTTCCGCTCCGCAAACACGATAGAATGTCCGCCTATTTCATAGCCGTAATTCCGCGCCGTCAGCAAAAACTCGAGATCGAATGTCCATGGATCCGGAGTAATCTTCACTTCGCGAGCGATACGCGCACGAAACACCTTCATGCCGGACTGCACATCAACATCCAGACCGTGCAAAAATTTTGAAAAGACCAGCGCGAATCCTCGACTCAAAATCTTTCGCAATGCGCTTGTCTCTCGCTCGATCCGATTGGCAACGACGATGTCGGCTCCACCTTGCAACTTCGCATACATCTCGGGAAGCGCCTCGGGCGGATACTGCAGATCGGCATCAATCATGGCGATCGTTTCGAAACGCACGTAGTCGAATCCTTCAAGGATAGAATGTGCCTTCCCTCGATGGCCTTTCTTGAGATAAAAAGAAGCGGGGTACGATAGCGAAAGTTTTTCAACTTCCGACCGTGTCCCGTCCGTCGAATGATCATCGATGAAAATCACCTCGTACTCGATGTCCGCCGAGCGGAAAGACGCATCAAGACGGCGGACCAAGTCCGCCACATTGCCCTCCTCATTCAATGTCGGCACCAAAACCGAGATTCGCTCCCGCAGCATGAACTTCACTCGTGGACAACCGTTTCAATACCAAAGAAATTCCCGAAAGACAGCCCTCTCAGTTTTTGTCTTTTCTGTATTTCCAACTGAAACGCGACGCAGCGTGCCCGAATATATGGATGAACTCTGATGATATACTCTCGACTCCATGAGTGTCAATGTTGACGCGAATCGACTATTGGGATATGATCGCACCCTAAACAATTCCGTCCCTGAAAATTCCAGTAACTTCCCAGCTCAAAAAAGGAGCGCGTCATGCCCTCGCCTGGCAGTCATCCGCCAGCAAAAAGATCACTTCTCAAACAAACACACCCTGCCGAGACAAATCGTTTCGGCAGTATTTTTTTATCGAATATCGCGGAAACTTTTCGTGAACGGCCGCTTAAAAAAGAGCACCCACAAATGGTTCACGGTATACACGGATGCAGCACGAAACACGCCCTCGCGATTCAATCGGCGTCCCGATGTCCGCATCGGAAGAGAAAAGGTGAATCGAACACGCCCCTCCTTCTGAATACGGCGTGCAATATCCGTATCCTCTCCAAAAAAAGTGATAGTAACATCAAACCCGCCTATTTTTTCCAGAGCTGACCGTCTCAACACAAAGTTTCCACCTTGAATCAGCGCGCCCGATCGAAGCACGTGATGATTGAATAAATGAAAGAGAAAACCCGCCGAATAGTAGAGCCGTATGAAGAAATTCGTCACCGGCGAAATATCATAATAAATGTATGGGCCGCTCAATGCCACTAAATTATTCTTCCTTGCAAACTCAGCCAAGACCCGATCAATCCACCCCTTCGGTATCAGAGAGTCCGCGTCGATATTGGCGATAAGAGCGCCTCTCGACGCGAGGAATCCGGCCTGTCGTGCTCGAGAGAGACCCTTTTGCCATTCGTCTACGACGACAACTCCGGGAAACCAAAGCGCAATCTCCCGCGTTCGATCCGTACTCGCGTTGTTCACCACGATCACTTCGATACTCCGGCGACTCTCACTCACTCTCTGCAAGACCGTCCGAAGCGTTGTCTCAAGAAATTTCTCCTCATTGTATGCGGGAATGACAATACTGAGAACCGGCTCACCTGTCTCGGACACTTCTCCCAGAATCGTTCGGAATATTCGCTCCCATTCATTCGCAACCGCCGATGCGGAAAACTCGCGCACAAAGTTTCTCCCGTTCTCACCAAGCCGCATCATCTCTTCCGGATAAGAAAAAAGATAGACCATTCTCTCCGCAAGACCAGCCGTATCGCCGGGAGCAACAATAAACCCGGCATTCTTTGGTACGTATTCCGGCAACCCATACGCATCCGCGGCAATCACCGGCAATCCCGAAGCAAACGCATGCATCATGCTAAGGCACTGCGTCTCCGCTGTACTCATCACCGTAAAAATATCCGCCGCCCGATACACGTCGGAAAATTCCTCGCACTCCAAATAACCCAGAAAATGCACGCTTTCCTCTATGCCAAGCTTCTTTGCCAATTGTCGAAGCGACGGCTCGGCAGAGCCATGACCGGTAATGGCACACGAGATATCCGGAATCGATTTCTTAGCAATCGCCATCGCTCGAAGCACGACATCGATATTCTTTTCCTGCGCAAGCCGACCCGTGTAAAGAAGCGCATGTTCGGACAATCCGAATTTTTTCTTCAGTGCGACCTTTTCATCCGGAGAACCGCTTGAAGAAAAATCCGAAAGCTCCAACGGATTGGAAAGCACGCGCGACTTCGAGCGAAAACCAAACGATTCCATTTCAGAGAGAAGCGCGCGGCACGGCGCACTTACGAAGACACAGTGCCGATAATACCAGTTCACATATTTCATCCCGGCGTTCTCGAGTCGCTTCCATCGGACCGGCGCATACTTGAGAAATTCGAGAAGCGGCGTGTGATTCGTTCCGACAATCATCTTTTTGAGAAGCTTCGATAGAAGAAGCGCTTCGAGTCCGGCGCCGAAGAAGAGCTGCGTATATATAATATCCGGATCAAATCTTTTGATATGCCGATAACTCGAAAGTATCGGGAGTACGAGCCGCCCCTGCTTGGTCGGAGCCGCTTTGTACGGAAGTGAGAACAGTCGAAAAATTTCGATATTCTCGCCGAGATCCAATTCGCGAAACGGCAATTTCGAAACAGCAAAATCGCGCCGCGAGTACCGCGGGACATAAAAAACGATTTTGTGTCCGCGTGCCGCGAGCTCCCTCGCGAGAGAGATAATGGAATCGGATATCCCGCTCATCTCCGGATAGAAGTTGTCCGAAAATATCGCGATTTTCATAGTGTTCACCTCAAGAATCAGTCCCGCTCCCCGCGAGCAAACCAACGCGCAAGAACATATTGGAGAAGCGTATAGACGAATAATACCAAAGAAAACCTGACTGAGGCATCAGGAGAAATCGGCGGAATATCGATTTCAAAGAATCGCAAAACCAACGGGACATGAAGAGCTATCGGAAGCAATATCGCCTCGAAGAGCGCGAGCAGTACCAAATCTCTCATCTCCGAAGGCGCGAGCTTTCCCCGGAAAACCCTCGGGACAAAGAGGAAGAAAATAAATCCCAAAATAAGCGAAGCCAGAACGATGAGGAAATTCGACGGCGAATTTTTCAGCTGTTCGCCACTCAGAGCAAAGATAAATCCCAGAGCAACCGCCTGCAGCAATGACGACGAGACTACGAAAGGAAGTACTTTTCTCAAGAAATTTCCCGCATGCGCAGCAACTGCTTTCCCTGCCGGACGGATCGTCCAGTATGAGATAAGAATACTCGGGAAGCCGATAGTAAAATAATTGATAAGCGTCATATTGAGCGGCGTGAGCGGAAAGGCGTAGCCCAAAATACTGACCCACACGAAGAGAAAAAATCCCGTAAATGAAAAACTGAAAAAGATGCTTGCAAAAATCTCCGCGTTTTTGATAATGCTGTCCGCCAATTCCACGCCGCCCGGAAGCGCCGTGAAACTATTGTTTGTCAACACAATCGAAGCAACCTGACGTGTCGCCGGAGCACCTTCAAACATCGCGATACCGAGATCCGATTTCTTGAGCGCCAAAGCATCGTTCGCGCCGTCGCCCACCATCGCCGTAAATCCATCGTCTTTCAACGCTTCAACAATCCGCTCTTTCTGCTCGGGAAATATTCGCGCAAAAATAGTCGTATTCCGCACGCGATCTCCGAATTCTTCCTCTGTCCACTGATCGATATCCGCACCCGAGACCACGCTGTCGGTTTCAAGAACACCTGCCGACCGAGCAATGGCCCGTACCGTCTCCGCATGATCGCCCGAGAGGATGCGAATACGCACTCCACGCTTCTGAAAGAACTCGATTGCTTCACGGATGCCCGGACGAAGCCGGCTCGAGAGAACGAAAACGCCGAGCAGAGAAAGTTTCGACTGCGCGATATCCTGAGGAATACCCATACCATCCGAAAGGGCGATACAAAGAAGCCGATTCCCCTCACGAGCTTCCCGAGACAGGATGTCCTGCAGCCACGATTGTTCCGATGCGGCAATGAGCTGCGGGATCATTACTTCGGCAGCTCCCACCACGAGCACCATCGTATCTCCCGATACATCCCTAAATGACACTGCACCAAACCGACGCCACGAAGAGAAAGGCAGTCCATCAATTTTAACCCCCTTGAAAGAGTCATTGGTAAGAAGCTTCCGTACAGCAAGAGCGGTCTGAGATGTGTCATTTGTCCCATCAAGATATGCCGTCATGTATTCGAACGACTTCGCCTCCGGCGCACCGTCAACAGACAAAAACCGCTCCGCCGTGAGCCCGTTCTCACAAAGCGTTCCCGTCTTGTCCAGGCAGAGATTCTTGATACGCCCGAGTTTCTCCGTCGCATTCACTTCCTGCAGAAGCACGTGCCGGCGAAAAAGATGCGCCGCTCCATAAGCGAAGAGAAGCGTCATGCCGAATGCCAACCCCTGCGCCACGATCACGCTCGCGAGCGCGCCGACATGCTTCACGATATTCACATTCGACTCATGTGCCATGACACCGCGAAGAACCGCAAAAGCAATGACAACGACCAGTACATACCCGGAATATCGGATCACCATATTGACCGACTTCTGTATCGGACTCTCGGCAACCGATGATCGCTGCACTCCCTCCGTCATACGCGCAATGCGACTCTCGGCAAACACCGTCTCCGCCCGCATCAGACCGGCACCGGAGGTAATAATGCTTCCCGCAAGCACCCGCTCCCCCGCTCCGCGCGGCAACGATGTCGACTCGCCCGTAATAAGCCCCTCATTCAGCTCAAGTGATTCCGACGATACCAATACGCCGTCACACGGTATCTGATCGCCCAAGCCGAGACGAAGCATATCTCCCTTCCGAACATCTTCCGTAAGAACGGATTCCTCGACACCGTCGCGAATACGATTCACATGCGGCGCCGTCAAAAGCTGGAGCTTTTCAAGCGCGCGCCACGCACGAATATCCTGTCCGAGACCAAGCAGCATATTGATCACGGTCACCAGCCCCAAGAACAATCCTGCCTGCCGATCACCAAATACAAAGAGAAGCGCCACGACTGTCAGGATAACGCCGTTTGTCAAAAGGAATACATTCCTCGATACGATATACCACAAATCCCGAATTTTTTTCACGCGCGGTGTCAGCATAAGCACTGCTTTTTATAATCTTGTCGCAAAGATTTTTTGGTATTGCTAACTTCAGAGAGATCTTAGTTTTCTGTCATTCCCGTGAAGACGGGAATCCCGGTTCCACAAACCAAAAGTTACAAAAAACGAGAGCGACTCGCAGAGAGATTTTCGTTTCAGGTATGAGTAGGCATACTCGCTCCTTCGTGTATTTCCTGAACCTGTCCGCATCGCTTGTGCGAAGCACTACGGGCAGGCGTGCCAACTGTGAAAATCTTAACACGCAACGATCGTATGCTCTACTCTTTACAGAGCTCCTCAAACAGCCTTCGATCTTCATCGGTCAGTACCGGTTTCTGCTCGCCAACGGACGGATACATAATGGACGTACTCTCCGCCGCATGTCCAATGCCAAGCGCGTGCCCCATCTCATGCGCCAGAATAAGCACCAAGTCGTCGTGATCGTAGAACTGGAACACGTCGATATTCGCGCCGGAAGCATCTTTGGTATAGAGTCCGGTTGTAAATTCCTCGCGCGCGCCGGACACCTGGTTATACGTATCAACGGTCAAGTTGAGCGCGCTTGCCATGCGATTGAGACTCCCCGCCGCCGTATTCACCTGCCCGGAAAGCACATTGAGCGCAGCATATTCCTTCGCGAGCGCCGACTTCTCATCATTCAATCGCTTGCGTTCGTCATCGATATCAGATGCCTCCTTCTTGAGATCCTTCCGCTCATCTTCCAATTCCTCATACTCGTCGGGAGGTGCACCGCCTTCGGCATTCCACTGCGCAACCAATCGCTCATACGATGCCAGTCGATCTTGATATTTCTCGACACGCCGTTCATAGTCGCGGAGCTTCTTCTCATACGAAGACACGTGTCCGTCATAGGCGAATTTCTTCCCATCAAACTCTTTGCGGAGTGCATTATACTCGGAACGCAGCGACTCATAGGCGGATTTCCGGCTCTCGATATCCGATGATGTTTCTTTGAGAGAATCTGTTTCCGCCTGCCGATCATCAAAGACAAGATTGATCGGGATCGCATCGGTATCGGTGCTTTCCATAAGAAGGTCTCGACCGGTCCCCGATTCCCATATCGCCTCGGCCTCATGAATCGCCTTCAAAAACTCCGCTTCCGAGAGATGGAAATTCGGATCAATAGTCCCCACCCGATACTCAAGCGGAAACCGACACGAATCATCAAGTGCCGGAATCACTTTGGAGAGCACTGCCCGAGAAGAAGACACTGTTGGCATCTTCCCCGTCTTCAGAGCAAATACGACTGCAAATGAAGACGCCAAGACAACTAAGGAAAGAAGAACAGCTCGAATCGTTCGAAAGAAGAATGCCATACGAAAAACACCTCACTCAAATGGAAATCCCTTAGCGGAGTCAAAAGTATGCGGACCAACCACAATCAGCTCTTGTTGTCCCGCCTATTAAAACCATGCTACCATACCGGTACTATGAATAAAATATCCAAGAAATTGCGCATCGGCTGGTTCACCTTCACCTGCTGCGAAGACAGTACCGTCATCTTCACCGAGATCATGAACGATCACTTCGAGACCTGGCGCAAAGTGCTTGATATCCGCCATGCGCGCGTCCTCCAGACCAAGAACGTGCTCGACGAACTCGACGTCGCCTTCGTCGAGGGTGCGATCAATTCCGCCGAGCAAGAAGAAAAACTCAAAGAAATCCGCGCCAAGTCCAAGAAGCTCGTCGCGATCGGTGCCTGCGCCTGTACCGGCATGCCAAGCGCGCAAAGAAACGCCTTCCCTCCCGAACTCAAAGACAAGATTCAGTTTCTCCTCGACCGCTTCAACCAAGGCGAAAAGGTAAAGAAACTCGACGAAGTCGTCACCGTCGACGAACGCGTCCAGGGCTGTCCCATGACCGAATCCGCCTTCCTCGCCGTCGTCAACAAAATGCTCACCGAATTCGACATCATCCCTCAGGCAGAGACGGAAGCAAAAGATCAGGCATGAGGATCCGGCAGAGGCAACACATTCCATGCCCAATTTCTTTGCAGGAAAGAATTCATTTCAAATTTCCCAACTTCCTGTCGTCAGTTGTTCATTGTAAGTTGTGAGTTAATCCTATGCATCAAATATCCGAACTCAGCCAATTCTCAATCGAAGAGCTTACCAAAGTGGAAGGCGCTGCCGGACTCAATGTGTTTATCGAAAATGGAAAGGTGCAAAAAGTGGAATTCGCCATCAAAGAATTCAAGCGTTTCTACACGCACGCCATGGAAGGCAAACCGATCGCAGCGATTCCTCAGCTCCTTGCGCGCATCTGCGGTACCTGTTCGAACGCACACCTCGTCGCAAGCATCGAAGCCGTCGAGAAGACGCTCGGCATTGTTCCGAGCGAGCAGACCATGCTTCTGCGCACCCTTACCTATCATGGACTCATCATTCGCGATCATGCGCTCCACCTCTACCTCTTCTGTCTTCCCGACTTCTTCGGCAAAGACTCGCTCTTGGGATTTGATGATGACGACCCCATACAACACCAGCTCCTCCATGACGCCTTCGCCGTGAAAGCCGCCGGCAACCACCTCGCAATCGCCGTCGCCGGGCGAAGCGTCCATGCGCCCCTCCCCATGCCCGGCGGCTTCGGAAAAACTCCCGATACGAAGTCCATCACTGAAGTCATCATCGAACTGGAAAACATTCGCCCGGCAGTGCTCCGCCTCATCAAAGTCTTTACCGACGATCCGTCATCACTCGTCCGAAAAAGCAACTACGCCGCCCTCCGCAACAGCAAATTTTCCTACCTCGAAGGCGACCTCTGGGATATGAAAGGATTCGTCGTTGACGAGGCGGGCTATCGCGACCATCTAGAGCACGTTGTCCTGCCATACTCCCAAGCTTCCGCCTACACGTTCGACGGCGAAACCTACCGCGTCGGCGCGATCGCTCGACTCAACATCAATAGCTCCGGCCTCCACCCACGCACCAAACACGACGCCGCAGAGGCGATCGCACTGTTCCCTTCCAACAATATCTTTCACAACAATCTCGCCCAGGCGATCGAAATCCTCCACTCCGTCGACGAAGCGATTGATCTCCTCAAACAGAAAACCTTCCAGCCCGAACCGCCACAGAAAATCGTCCCGAAAGCCGGCATCGGCGTAGGACTTGTCGAGGCGCCCCGTGGCGCGCTCTACCACAAGCTCGAAGTAAACGACAAAGGCATCGTCGAGCGCGGCGAGGTCGTCGTCCCGACCGGTCAAAACCAGATCGCCATCGAACTCGACCTCATCCAATTCATCAATGAGCACATGGACATGGAGGAGTCCGCCATAAAACTCGAGTGCGAAAAAATAATCCGCGCCTACGACCCCTGCATGTCCTGCGGCGCCCACTTCCTCGAACTCAAAATGAGCACCAACGGCTCGAGGCTCAAAAAGGTAATTTCAAAGAAACAAGCCGCCAAAAGTGACCCACAAAAACATCTCCCACATCATCACTAGAAGGCATTCTCAACCGAGAAAGAAAAACGCCCGCTAAAAAAGCTGGCGTTTTATCGTTTGCACTATACTATTACAATTCAGTAGGTTTTCTTGAAAACTTTATCGAAGCGGAAATAGCATCCTCTCCCATTCGCTTCTTCCGGGAAGAACACCGAGAGGTGCCATAATTGCCAGTCCACCGAAATAGCAGACTATCAGTGAAAGCGAGAAAAAACCTCTCCATGGAAATTTGTTCCAGTCAGAATCAGACAGAAGAAAAAGAGCAAAGTAGAAGAAAAGAACAAACAACATTATACAGAGACATACAAACCAAACCCACCCGTAGAAAGTAGGTGGCAAGTCTCCCTGGCTAGATCGCCATCCTTTCAATTCAAGACAACGCTTCTCGACCCCGCGAGAAAAGAACCGCCCTTCCGCCATGCAAACAAGTGAAGTAATAAAAGTGACAAAAGGCGAGAATGAAGTCCATGCTATCTTAAATACGGACGCTTGAAACGCAGAGAATCCCGCGAAAAACAGTATGGAATAAACCTAGAAAATTCTATTTGGAGTAAATACTCGCTTCAAGACAGACTGTAAACGAACCATTTCTATCACCTCTCATCTTAGCACTGTCGCCAGCTCCCGAATGACATCCGGAAGCGCCTGTTCCTCACTCATACTTTCCGGCACGCCGAGGATATTCGGTTCAAAGGACGGATCGAGCTTCTTCGCGAGGAGAAGCAATGTCGAGAGATCGTAGTCGTGTGCCGTCATCCCGGCATTGCGGGATCGGGCAATGTCATCGACTGAGAGCCACGATACTTTCTCAAGTCCTCGAACCGTGTCGAGGATAACCCACTTTCCCCGCTTCGGCAAGTCTATTTCATTGGGGTCTTCAATAACAAAACGTGCGTGCGGAAATCGTATCCGAAGATTCGGAACCAATTGCACCGGCACGCTATCCGAAGAAAGATCCGGATTGCCAAAAACCGATACCGAAAACGCCTCGTTATTTCTTTCGCTCATAGGCATTGGCAAAGGCGATGCTCTTCAATGTATATGCACGCAATCGAGCGACGGTTTGCTCCGAAAGCGTCTCGCACGGCACGCCCCAGTGAATCGACACCCATGCGCCGGGCGCGAGCAAATCGATATCGATATCCGCGGAAAGATCGCGCACCAGCCGGCGAGAAACAGGGTGGCCAAGAAAAAACGCTCCGCGCTCATCGCGAACAAGCGGCTCCGTAACGACATCGATAAACGGCCCGGAAACGGCAGCAACCTTCCCCCAGCTCACGATGCACTCGGCAACCGCCGTCCAGTCACCATCATGAAGCAACTCGTGATTTGTCTCACGCCACACATTGAGCACATGAAATGAGTGGTGTGGAAAACCGCCTCGCACCACCTTTTGCCCGATCGTGTCGAATCGCTCCCGCCCCGTCTTTTTCTTCACCTCGAGCGCATCGAGCAATCCCAAATATTTTCTCGGTGAAAATGCGTCGAGCAAACGATTACCGATCCAATATGCCTCGACCACCTTGTCATCAAACGGATCACGAATACCGTTCCCCTCCGCGATATGTGAGAGATACGGATAAAGATTTTGAAATCGCTCAAGGATAGCCGAAAGTCGCGGATCGCTCTCGCCCGCGTCCAAATATTCCTTCATCGTTTTGTTCGCGTCGGGCCCGCAGTAGTGCAGCCGATTCGGCCCGAATGCATACCGGCTGCATCGAAACACTCCATCCATATCTTTCCACTCTACGCGAACCCCAAAAAAAGCGCAAAAAACACGCCTAACCAGAAACCAGTTAGGCGCATGCCGAATGCTAGAGTCAGACTGACGCAACGATGCGACTCACCAGAGCACGGATATCTGCACGGCATTCACCTATCCTCTTAAGGATGTTCCCCTCACCCAAGAAGAAACAACCAAGAATCTCCCTATTACACTCCATGGCCAGTGCATTTATCTTGAATTCCAGCAAAATGAAGTCTGTCCGAGTAAAAGGTATCCTCCCATCCAAACACGCATAATGATTGCCATCATCAACAAGTTCTTCAAGAGAACTCAGGGTATTTACGACAAAACTATGTAATCCTCCCAACGCCAGCAAAGTAGCAGCCGCAGGATCTCGCTTGAAACTTATAGAGGAAGATACATCTAAAGGAAAAAGGGTGCCGCGGGAAGCCGGAGTCATGACATTCTCTCCTTTCTTTTGGTTGATGTTAAGAAACGTAAAACAAACTCAATTCGTGGATATTATACATCGAAATATACGTTGTGTCAATGAGCATAAACAGATGTACTGAGGTCATCCTATTTCTCCCCATCGAGACGGCGAATCAAATCTCGCATCGTCCAAATACCAGCAAGGAGCAGTCCGGCAAAGATAACTTTGAATATTGCCGAAAGAATTGTAAAAAAAATCGTCTCCGAGAAAATCTTCCCGACGAATTCCGAGAGAAGCAAAAAAACAAGCGCTCCTACGAAGAACTTGTACGATACATCCAGTTCTTTCTCCACTCGCCAGACAATACCGACCGCAAACACGAGCGACACAAAAAGCAACAACATCACCATAACATCCAGAGCCACTATAACGAGAGGCATGTTCATGGTCGATCCACCCCCTTTCCTTTCCGAGCCGTTAAGAAGCGAAAGAACGATTCTTCGTTCACCTGTTTCGTCGCATGCGCATATCTCCAATACTCGCGAACAAAAAGCAAAAGCACCAGCAGAAGAGAAAGAACCGACCCAAGAGACGCCCAGCCAAGGAATCGCAAAGTGTCATCCCGGGTCACAACAATTCCGCCGCCAAAATCGAAGAGCGGAAGTTCGATAACTCGAAATGACATCTCCGCTTCAATATTCATATCATGGACATGAAGTCGTGCGACAACAGAATAATCGCCCGATGCCCACTCACGAGGAATCGGGATAGTCTCGCGATACTCTCCCCCACGACGCATCGCTATTGTACGCGTGGATTCAAAAACCTTCTCATGAGAAACGTCATACACCGTATATGAAATATCTCCGGACTGATTTTCGAGCGATCGATCCAATCGATTGATCGAAAGCAGCGTTTCGAGTGTGCGTGATTGGAAAACCCATCCGCCGGCATTTACCACACCGAGAGACATCGATAGCGGCGCACCCAGAATCGTCCCCGACAAACCCTCAGCAGGGATTGGCTGAAATATCGGCAGCGCCGGAGGAACACGATAGATCGGAGAGGCAACTGAAACAGCAGGGGTCTTTTTCTTCTTTTTCTTTCTATGCTCACCGTCGTCATCGTCCGATCCGGACGAAACAGAAACGGAGAGCATCAAAGAATCGCTTGCGGTTTGAAGCGAATACAAAGGATGCGTCACCGTCACCGTAAGCGTATAGTCACCGGAAGAAAGCGAGGTACTCGGCGTCCACTCCCAATAACCATTTGAGTTTGTCAGGAATGTCACATAGACCGATGTGGCACCGACAATCGACACCGAAACGCTCGCGTTCGGCATGTTACTCGTCCCAGTGAGCATCGGCGTCGCATCAGAAATGGAAACACTGGAGAGCGAAGAAACATTCGTACCCGCAACTGTCACAATGGTAAGTGTTGGGGAAAGCGAAGAAAGACAGTCGGACGGAGTTAGCACCGAAACCGGATCCGACGAAGCAACACCCGCACCCATCGGACCGTACGCAACTACCACGTAGGAATACTCCGTTCCCGGAGAAAGGTTCGTATCGATATACGATGAGCTCGTAAGTCCCGAAACAAGAAGCAAACTATCGCGGTAGATATCAAACGATGTCGAACCACTGTCATCCGCCCAATCAAGACTCACCGAAAGCACATCGGAAAGACATGCCGCATCGACAGTAACAACCGGCGAAACCGGCGGTTCCGGCACAACCGCCGACACTGTCACATCATCTGCAAATACACTCCATGTTTTTTGAAAATCAGCAAAAGAAAACCTCGGTCCCCAGAGAAACCCGAGAAACGCATAAAAAACCAGAATGCCCACAGTCACCCCTATGTGCATTCGAAGTGCCAGCCGTACTCGCCGAAACCGCGTCGCGCGCCGCTGAGAATATCCCATGAGCACAGTATACCATTTCACCCGCTACTTCCCGTCATACATTCCAAACCCGGGAAGTTTTTCATTCTCCCGTAAGACTCTTGAGCAGAGCGCTAAGTCGCATCGATGCGACGCCGACCACGCGATCAGCACCGCCATAATATATGAAGATTTTTCCGGCATGAAGCGTCGCACCGCAAGGAAAAACAACATTCGGAACAATGCCGACTTTCTCGTATTCCATTTCCGGCTCGAAAAGAGGCGAATCACTCCTTGCGAGCACGCGCTCCGGGTGATCGATATCGAGCAAGGCCGCGCCCAGCCGATACACCGACCCCTCGCTCGAAACACCGTGATACAAAAGAAGCCATCCGCGATCAGTCCGGATCGGAACCGTATTGAGTCCGATTTTTTGATCATCCCACATACCCTGCCTCGGCAGAATAAATGGGCTTTGCGATAACATCGATCCTCCGGAAAACTCCAGATCATCAAAGAAGTTAATGTCTATCGACGGTTGTATCCGATGAAGCACCACGTATTTCCCACGAATCTTCTCCGGGAAAACACAAGCGTCCTTGTCATCGATACCCGGTGGCGATATAAGCTTCGGCAATGTCCAACGATGCCACTGTTTCGCGAGAAATTCTTTTCGCCCAAGAGAAGTAATCGCCACACGGGGAGCATTCGCCCCATCCACTGCCGTGTAGAACATAAAAATCGTATCGTCGATGCGTGTGAGTCGCGGGTCCTCGCATCCGGAATAGCCTCCGCCAGCCCGCATCTCAAAAGGCTCCCGCGGCACATAGGCCGGCTCCGAGCTTCGCTCGTCAATGGTCAAACCGTCACGGCTCGACGCATATCCAAAGACCGATGTATCGCCATTCGAAAGCGCGCGATACATAATATGCGTTCTCCCGCCATCCCGGATAACCCCCGGATTGAATACTCCTTTCGCCTCCCAAGCATGCTCCGAAACAGGCGAGAGAACGGGATTCTTCGGAGCGCGCTCGAAGGAGAGTTTTCTGTTTGGATACGAAAGCGACCGAAGCAACTTCTTCGCGTCACACGTGGCAACACAGCAAGTCGAGTCGGCTGCACCGTAGTAAAGAAACAATTTTCCACGACGAAGAATAGCTCCTGACGGAAAAACAATATTCGGAACCTTTCCATACAATTCATACTCTTCTTCGGGCACAAGAAGCGGCGCATCGGTCCTCGCAAGTATTTTTCGCGGGTCACTTCGATCAAGGAGAACCGCCTCAATGCCGAATATCTTTCGCTCAGTAAAATAATTCCGTATATGCGAATAAATCAAAAGCCACCCGTCTTCCGTGAGGAGAGGTGAAGCACCGATCTCAACATGATCGGAATCGCCCCGTTGAAGTCGAATCTCATGCGCCGAAAGATTCGAATACCATGCATTCCAATATGCTTCGGACCATATATCTTCAATGCTATCAAACAAAGCAAGCCCGATGGTGGATGGCGGACGATCGGTATTTGCCGTCAATATCGCCGCAAATTTCCCATTCACCTTCTCCGGGAAAAGCGTCATGGCTTTCGCATTGAAAGGCGTTACCAAGTGCTTCTCATCCACTCTTCGGAGATCTTTTGAAAGCGCTACCGCCACTTTTATTCCTTCTGCTGAAAACGGGTATGTCGAAAGCGCCGTATAGAAAATATAATAGGTTCCATCTATCGCTGTGACACGGGGATCCTCGCATCCGAATCGTTCCCATGATTCTTCAGGAAGAATAAATTGGCGATGTTTCTCAAAATGAATCCCATCAGCACTCATGGCACATCCGATCGAAGACACTTCATACGTTTCTCCTTCGTGCAGTACTCGCGACGACTGCGCCCGATACACCAGATCAATCCACTTTCCCCTCTGCACCGGACAGCCGTTAAACGCTGCGGATCGCTCCCAAAAATTTCCACTCTCCCCAACCAGAACCGGATTCTCATTCGATCGTTCAACTCGAATCATATCGTTTCCATTTAGAAAAATCTTGAACGTCGAACACCTGCAACCTACTCGTCCCCCAATTTCACATACCGTGTCGGCACTACCTTATTCGAATGAAGCAGCGCATCAAGCAACCGAGCAATCGGCACAGTCGCCACACACGTCACCGTATCGGCACTTCCATAGTATACAAAAAGTGTTTCATCCTTCACAACCGCCCCACAACTATAGACAATGCGAGGCTTTGTCCCCTCGTTTTCATACCACACCTTCGGTTCAAGAATTGCCGCCTTTGATCGGGCAATCACTTTCGTCGGATCCTTCTTATCAAGAATCATCGCTCCGAGTTTGTATCCGCAGTCCCGAGTTGTCGCATGGTAGAGCACGAGCCACCCCTCTTTTGTTTTTATCGGCGACGGACCGACACCGCGCACAAGCAATTCCCATCGTCCCTTAAGTGGCGTCTTAACATGCTCGCTTTTGATAAAAGTCTCTCCGTCAAAATCGAGATTGTCGAGATAATCGATGCGCACTTCGGGGCTGATGCTATGAAGCACAGCAAACCTCCCGTGAATTTTCTCGGGGAATATGGTCCAGTTTTTGTGAATTTCCCCAGGCGGCGAAATCATCACCGGGCGCGACCAATTCCATTTTTTCGCCAAAAAGTCATCAACGGAAATCTTTGTAAGCGCCACTCGCGGAAAATTATACCCATCAAATGCAGTGTACGTCATATAGAGCGTATCCTCGATACAGGTCACTTTCGGATCCTCGCTTCCTCCCCATCCGCTACCGGAAGCATACGGCGTCGTACATGACTCTTGAATCCTCGTTACCTTCACATCATCGAGGGTTGGCGAAGAAACATAGATGGGCACATCAAGTCGCTCATGTATCGAGAAACCGTCACGACTATTGGCGTAGCCGACCGTCGACAAACCATTCTTTCCGATCGCACGGTAGAGAATATGCACCATGCCATCATCAGAAAGGAACGCTGCCGGATTAAAGACCTCGCCCGCCTCCCAATCATACTCCTTTCGAGAAGCAAGAATGGGATTTCCCGCATAACGTTCGAGCTTCATGCTATCGGGAACAACGGACACCGAAGCATTTCTGGAAACTTTCCAAAATTGAGCGATTTCTTCCACAAACAGCTTCCCATCAACACTCCAATACACGAGGACTTTCTTCGCCCGCAAGACAGACCCGATATACCGCACATCCTTCCCAATCCACGAATCGGGAGACTCCCACAGAGCTTCCTCCGACCGCCAGAGAATCGTTTTCGGATTCTCTTTCTCTGCCAAAGCAGAACCGAGAAGCCATCGCCCATCATGAGTTTCGGAAGCGTACAGAAGAATAATTCCATTCCCGGCAGGAATCGCCGCCACAAGACGTATCGGCCCCTCGTCGAAATATCCTTCGCGAGGTTTCAAAATTGCCGAGCGCTTTATATTCCAATGTTTCAAATCGGTCGATACTGCCAATTTCACAGTACGCTCGCCAAAGAAAAACCCATACTTTTCTCGCCCTGCTTGCAAAGAAACAACTCTTCCCGTCTCGCGCAAACCTTCTATGTCCGAGATATCGCTCCATTCAATGCCATCGGAAGAAAACCCTGATGCACTTCGAAAAGTACCATCACTTGTCTTTCTCTTACAAGAAAGAAAAAAAGAATCTTCCGCAGAAGAAATTTCCGAAATACAAAAAACATCCGAAATATCCGGACGCAGACGAAGACTCCCCAAAAGTCTCGTAAAAATAAACTCTTTCTGTATTGGCTCAAAGGAGATTCCGTCCAAACTACTCAGAACAGATATTGGCCGATTCGATTTCCCTTGGGAATCACGCACATAGAGATATACATTCTTCCCAACTGACGAAACTCCAAGAACCGAACGGTCCAGAGAACGCTCCATAGCGATGTGATAGGTGTGTTTCTTTTATTATATCACCGAATCAAAGTGACCTTTCTTCGCACTGTCAAGAGTCGCGTCTTCTATTCGTATCGAAGCGCTTCAATCGGATTCAGACTCGACGCACGACGCGCCGGATACCACCCAAAGAGCACACCGATAGCCGCAGAAACTCCGAAAGCTACTAGAACCGATGACAGAGATACTTGCGTTGTCATACTGCCGAACTTCGAAAAAAGAAAAGCAGCAAGCCACCCGAGCAACACACCAAGAACACCTCCACAGAATGTCAGTACGATTGATTCAACGAGAAATTGCCGACTGATATCTCGCCGCTTCGCACCGATCGCCTTGCGCAATCCGATCTCACGCGTCCGCTCTGTCACTGTCGTGAGCATCATATTCATAATGCCGATACCGCCGACCAAGAGCGATATGCCGGCAACGGCGCCGAGCAACAATGTGAACGTGCTCGTTACCGACGTTGCTGTTTGAACAATATCGGATTGGTTCATGACGCGAAAATCGGAAGCGTCATCCCCAGAGAGTCCGTGACGCTCTCGTAAGAGCGCCGTAATTTCTTCTGACGCCGCATCCATTTCCGACTCATGGGCAATAGTAATATTGATAAGTGACAACGCATCGCTCCCCGAGAGATACTGCATAGCCGTCGAGATCGGCACATAGATGACATCATCTTCACTACCAAACCCGCTTCCGCCCTTCGAAGCCGTCGTACCGATCACCGTGAAATCAATGCCGCCTATACGTATTTTCTTCCCGACAACATCGGCGGAATCAACTATGGAGGTATCAGTCGACGACCCATCTCCAAACAAGGAATCCACGACATCCGGACCAAGAACGGCAACTTTGGCAAGCCGAGTATTCTGTTCCGCGGTAAAAAATTGTCCCGCATCAATCCCGAGATTTCGAACAGAAACATAGTCCGGCGTCGTACCACTTATGGATGTCCGTGTATTTTGTCCGTTGGCTATAACTTGAGAGTTACTCGAAACCACCGGAGCAATCGCCTCAATAGAAGAAACGGCGTCTTTGATGGCATCGGAATCCTCCAGTGTCAGCGTTACTGCCGATCCCTGACCCTGACTCACTGGCTGTCCGGGACCGCGTTGCGACCCGGGACGCACCATGAGAAGATTCGATCCAATAGACTGAATACTCTCCTGAACAGACTGCTGCGCACCAGTCCCGATAGCCACCATTGCAATCACCGAGCCGATACCGATCACGATACCAAGCACCGTCAGCCCGGTTCGCACTTTGTTCGCAAGAAGCGCTGTTGTCGTCTCAAAGAAAATATCAGAGAAGAACATAGCATCTGTACAATTCAAAAGATAATCAGCGACGAGAAGACCGATATGAATTCGACACATCGCTCACCAGTTCACCGTCTCGAATAGAGATAATCCGATCGGTATGCGCTGCGACATCTGGTTCATGCGTGATCAGCACAATCGTATGCCCCTGCTCGGTATTCAATCTTCGGAATGCCTCGAGCACCAAAACACCCGTCTTGGTATCGAGATTCCCCGTCGGCTCATCGGCAAGAATAAGTGACGGGTGATTCACAAGCGCCCGAGCGATAGCAACGCGTTGCATCTGCCCGCCCGAAAGCTGATTCGAGAGATGGTTCCACCGATCTTCCGGAAAGCCCACCGCGCGAAGCGCTTCTTCTGCGCGAGACAATCGATCACTCCTTGGCACACCCTCATAAATGAGCGGCAACATCACATTCCGCAGCACAGTCGTCCGTGGCAAAAGGTTGAACGCCTGGAAAACGAAACCGATCTTCCGCACGCGAATATCGGCAAGCTCATCTTCGGAAAGCTTCGAGACATCTTTTCCATCAAGAAAATATTCGCCACTCGTCGGAGAGTCCAAGAGGCCAAGAATATGCATCAAGGTCGACTTTCCCGATCCAGATGGCCCCATAATGGAAACAAATTCCCCATCACGAATGGAAAGCGATGCCCCCTGAAGCGCAAGCGTTTCCGAATCGCCGTTCACATACGTTTTCTTCAGATTTGAACACTCGATCACACGCGTAAGACAAATAAATAAATCTGCTCGAGCCATTACAGGAGACGCCCTGGAATACAACCTTCCGAAAATCGCAAGAACAACACCGATCCATGACCTCCGCGAAATATCTAAGCTCACAATACAGAGATATTCGGAATCCCCAACACGAAACTATTTTTTTAGAAAGGAAACATGCCGCCACCCGTCCTTCGGGAGGAAGAAGAGGTTGTTGAATTGGAAGCTGAAGAAGATGACTTTGTGGTCATAATCACATCGCCCTCGCTCAAACCACTCCGCACCTCTGTTGAAACATCATCGGAATTCCCAAGAGTCACTGTAACTTTCCGAAACATGTCTTCGGTAAGAGAAGAATTTCCTTTATTTTTGGAAGCATCCAAGGCAAGTACATACTTCGCATTCCCATCCGAACGAAGCGCAGATGTGGGAATATACAAGACATTCTTTGCTTCGCTCAAAATAATCTCGACATCAGCGCTCATGCCCGGTTTCAAATTTTCCGGGACATCATCGAAACCAATCTCGGCATTATACGACACAACGCCGCTACTCACCGTCCCAATCGTATCGATTTTCGAGACAACCCCGGGAACATCTGAAGCCTCAACCGCGCTAAAAGAAATCTTGGTTTGCTGTCCGACGGAAACACTTGCCGCATCCACTTCATTGAGCAAAACCTTTGCATAGAGTTTTTTGGAGATAATCGTCGCCAAGATATCATCTCGCGAAACAGAGTCCCCCGCAGACACCGAAAGCCCGGTTACGACCCCGTCAAACGGCGCACGAATGAGATACTTCTGCAAATCTTCCTTCGCGTCCGAGAGACGATTCTCCGCATCTCGAACAACAACCTCTTGCAACTGGCGAGTCCGACGATCATCTTCGGTTTCATGCTTGTACAGCTTCTCTGTCTGCGCCATCTTAATCTCGGCACTCCGCAAAGAAAGTTCCGCATCGCGGACAGATTTCTGCGCATCTTCCATATCAAGTGTCGCGATAAGATCGCCCTTTTTCACTTCCTGGTCATTCTTCACCGAAACACTTACCACGTCGATAGCATCACCCGCAACTACCGATTTCAAATCGACCGAGGACTCGGCATACACCTGTCCGCTCCCCGTCACAGATGACACAAGATCGCCCCGCTTCACCGTCGTTGTTTTGATTGTCGACGCACTGCTCGTCGTATCAGTCGATCGAAACCAAAAGTAGTAAGCGCCACCCAATACTGCCAAGACAATGAGAGTCGGAATAACAAATCTCCGAAACTTCGCCAACCCTGTTCGCTCATTCATAAGAAGAATCTAAAAACAAGCCCAGCTCTCTCTTTCAGCAGGATATCAAAAACAAAGAAGCCTCACAATCAACATCACTATTCCGATATAACACCGTCACAATGTTTCTCCGCCTCAAAATTCAAACTTACTGAGAGGAAGAGCTACTCCGAGGCCCACTCCCCATTCCGGTTCCATTGCCATTCCCTCCCATCGGACGGTCCGGCATGCATGAGAGCGTATCGCTGTTTTTCATCTGCTTACATGACCCGGATACAGTCGAATTTCCATCTCGAGAAGGAAACTCGCAAGAATCACCCGCGGATTTCCCTGAACATGCGGCAACATTCTCTGCAGACGAAAACCCGCCATTTCCCAATCCCTGCGGAGCGCCCGAATCACTTCCGGAGAAGCTGCATCCCGAAAGCATCAAAACACCCGCCGAGAGACCTGCGAACGCAGCTCCGAAAATAGCTGCTTTTGTTGTATGTATCGACATAAATACAATGTGAGATCACCCGAGTTAAATACCAGCGCACAAAACTCTGCAATACCCCAGCATATCCTTAATACGCGCCCGCTCCTGAGAGTTTGCACATACATCAAAAGCGCGAAAACTCAAAAGCAAAAAGCCGGAACCTCCGGCACAGAAAACAAACTATTAGTTTCGTCATGCAATCGACTCTAAGTCAATCGCTTCATCGATGCGAATTTGCGCGACGAAATTGTAGTCGTGACTCACGAGAATCATCGTGCCCGCATACCGATCGAGCGCCTCAGCAATAATCGGCAAATGACGGAAGTTAATATGATTCGTCGGCTCGTCAAGAATGAGTAAATCCGGTTCTTCAAGGAAAAGCTTGGCAAACATAAGAAGTCCCTTTTGCCCCTCGGACAAACTCTCGATTTTATTTTGAATGAGCGACGCCGGCAAGAGAAACCGCGCCGCCGTTTTGTAGACATCTTCCATACCGCCGCCCTTCATCGAAGCACGGAGCGATTCCGCAACCGTTTCATTAAAGTCCAGCGTCGAAAAATCTTGCCGATAGTAGCCGACTTTCACGCCCTCAGAAATTTCCGCGACACGATTGTCTCCCGACGCAAGCGCTTCAAGAAACGTACTTTTCCCAATACCGTTGGGTCCCGAAATCAAGAGATGCGTCTTCCTCTTGAGCACAAGGTTGATCGGGCGGAGTGTGGCCTTGCCATCTCGAACTACTGACGCCGCGAGAATATTCACGATCGGACCCGTCATATCCGATGATGCCATGTCGAACGACGGCAGTGTTTTGTCTTCGCGACGAATATCCGCCTTATTCTCCTCCAAATCATCCGCGAGGGTCCGCATACGCTTTGCAACGCTGCGAAGCTTCCCGCCCTTGTGTGCGAACACATTCGCCTGCGCGCGCTTCTCTTTGATCGTATGCTCGCGACGCGCGTTCTCGCGCTCAGCCTTTTCGATGCGGCGCGCTATCTCTTCAACCACATCGTAGTAATCGCCCGCGTACTGTTCCACCTTCTGCGTAAAAATGTCCAGATAGAGAACACCCTGCGTAAACGCATTCAAAAAATCAGCATCGTGCGAAATCACCAAGCAAGTCTTTCTATAGTCGATGAGAAATTGCGTAAGATGCGCGATACCATCGGCATCCAGATTATTCGTCGGCTCATCAAGCAAGAGAATATCCGGATTCTGAATAAGTGCGGAAGCAAGCAAGAGTCGAGCCTGCTGCCCGCCGGAGAACGATCGAAGCTTCTTAGTTAAAGGCGGCACTGGCAAATGCACCACCTCAAGCACCTTTTGAATAAGCGCCGGGAGATTCCATTTCTTCTCGGAAAAACACTTCGCAAAAAACTCCTCCACCGTAAGATCAAGCTCGTCGCGCGATACCGTCTGCCGCGCAATTGCAACACTCGCCCCGGAGTCAATCGAGATCCGTCCCCCGGTCGGCACTAGCTCACCCATGATGAGCTTGAAGAGCGAGCTCTTCCCTGCGCCATTCTGCCCCATCAAGACCGCTTTGAACCCCGCCCGCACCGAAAAACTCACCTCGTCCAAAACGGGCTTCTTGTGACTATATTCAAATGACACGTTCTCAAACCGCAAAACAATATTGTCGGACATATGAAAACCCCCAAGAAAAATTCCAAGGTGTCTTTCAGAATGACAGAAAAAGAGAGAAAAAAGGCAAACAAAAAGAGCGCCGCACAAAGACCGACCATCGTTACATCCTCATTCTTTACGCTCCGTCGAAATGACACCCAAGAAAGAGTCCGCCACTATCCCCTATCAGCTGTTGCCCTCGATCCGTCACAAAGATCGCCTGTTCATCCGTTATAGCCGCAATCGGCTTCCCGATTTCCTTTTGCAGACGTTCTATTTTTCCTCCAAGTCGCTCAACAAAGTGAGGAGCCATACAAAACGGAACGAGATTGAACCCGCTCAAATCTTCAAGATGAATATCATTTTCATCTCCGGCCTCTCCGGAAACTCCGGCAGTCTGAATATTGGGGCCAACAACAATAGAGCCTGCGCTTACACCGATATAAAACTTTCCTTTTTCGATCTCTTCCACGAGCCTTTTGTTGAGATGCGTTTTTCTGAGTCGATCCAAGATATAAAAGGTGTTGCCGCCACAAATATAGTAGATATCGTACGCTGGCAGGCCAGAAAGATCTTTCTCTTCGGATATATTCACCGCATCATACGCGAGTCCGATATCCTTCAATTCTTCATCGTACAAATCAAGCCATTTCCAATCATCTTCCGTTCGAACCGTAAAAACCAAGCAGACTTTCTTATCTTCAAGCGTATCAAATTGAGACACAAAGAAATCCCGAACTTTTTTATGTGTCAGCCCCACAGAAGTAAGAAGAAGTTTCATAGAGAAGTGCCTTTTGCTTATTTGAAATACTTTCAGCTATTCACAAGCCGCGCACTAACCGCCCTGGAAAAATCGCTCCGACATTCTATTTCTCTCCCCCAACCCGAACCAATTCCGCAATAAGCTGACGTTCTTTCGCGGTATCATTTCGTTCGCGAGCAACACGCATAGCGCGTTCTATTGATTGCATGTCTTCCTTGCGAAGCGCGTCAACGAAGTGCTGCCACGTTGCATCGAAAAATGCGCGCGCCTTCCCAACATCAATATCTGACGTATCTCCAGAAATCCCCAAGAGCTTCTCTCCAACAAAAGAAAGTGCCGCCGCGTCATCTTTGAGTTCGCTCGGGATATTGGCAAAAGAGAAACTTTCCGGGGTTTCACCGGCAAGAAACGAGAGAATTGGCAGTGTTGCAACCGCCGAGAACACGCGCTCCGCCGCGCCCTCGAGCGAGAGTGGCAAGAGTGCCGGGCACGCAAGGAGTATCCCTGCCACATCGCGCCCGAGCTTTTCCGATTGCCGCTCAAAGGACATGGTCCCTGGAGAAAGACTCTGATTTGATTGATTGGCATACACCTCACGGGAAACATGCTGCGATACCGACAGAGACTGAAGTATTGTCACAACTGTTTGCTCGGGAACACCAATACGATCGGCAAGCACATGCGCCCAATGCATCTGCTCGATGCGCTGTGGGACAAGCGAAACAAGCCCCAAGAAATCATCAGCAATGCGCCGCTTCCCTTCCGCTGATTTTGCGTCATATGTCACAAGTGCCGCCTCGAGAAAGTATTCCGGTGCCGGCTTCGGATGAGAAACCGCCTCTCGCAAAGCATCGATATTTTCTTTCGCCATCTCCGCCGCATCCTTCCCCGAAGGAAGTGAAATGATCGACACTGAGAATCCGAGAGATATCGCCATCTCCGCGCTTTTTCTCGCCGCTTTCTGTCCAGCACTGTCCATGTCAAAGAAAAGTCGGAGCGTATCCGTATACCGTTTGATCAGACGAAGCTGTTCATCCGTGAGCGCCGTTCCCGACACAGCCATCGTATTTGAAAATCCTGCTTGGTGCATCGCGATCACATCCATATTCCCCTCGACCAGAAGTGCAAAGCCCTCTGATCGGAGCGCCTGCCGCGACGGAAATATTCCGTAGAGCGCCCGCGATTTGTGGTACACCGGCGTCTCCGGCGTATTGATGTATTTCGCCGATCCGCCAGCTGGCGGATCATCCGCCCCCGGCAATACGCGCGCCGAAAACCCCAGCACGCGCCCCGACGTATCGAGGATCGGAAACGTCACCCGATCCCGAAATCGGTCGTATCCGCTCATATCACTCCGTGAAGCGTTGCGAGCGAGGCCGCCCTGCAATACGACAGCATCTGAGTTTCCCGTTTGTTGTTTTCGAATCATCATTCCCGCTGTTTCTATTTCCAACAAAGAAAAACCCTTACCCGCCAGGAAATCCGAGAGCATCCGCCATCCGGGAAGCGCATAGCCAAGCCGGAACATGCGGATGCTCTCATCCGAAAGCCCGCGGCCTTGCAAATACGGAAGCGCTATTTTTTTCCCCGCACCATCCCACAATTGCTTCTCAAAAAACTTCGACGAGAGATCGAGTATCCTCAACATCCTCTCCTTGGCAACGCCCTCGCTGCCTTCAAAACTTCCAGACGCTGCTCCGCCATCGAAATCCGCGCTCGATCGCCTGGGATCAAATCGGCGCGTCCGACGCTCCAGCACAACCCCAGCCCGCTCCGCAAGAAGCGCAAGCGCCTCCGGAAACGAGAGTCCGTCCATCTCCATGACGAATGAGAAGATATCTCCGCCCTTGTTGCAACCGAAACAATGCCAACTTGCCCGCTCCTCATTCACGACGAACGACGGGCTCTTCTCATTATGAAACGGACAAAGCCCCTTCCAGCTCACACCCGCCTTCGTAAGCTGGACATATCCGCCAATCACATCTTTAACAGACAGTCGCGCTTTGATGTCTTCAACTTCAGTATTCATATATCCCTAGCCTATCGCCTTTTGCACAAAAAGATCAAGCGACAAAAAAAGAAGGGCGTAGCCCTTCCATGCTCCAGCTCGATTCAACAGTTCAATACGTCTCTTATCAATAAAATAAGCTCGCGTTCGTTTCCATCACTTCTCCCACGTGTATATAACATCACCGCCGACACCGCCCTTTGATTTTAGAGGCCCTTTCTTTTGCCCCTGAGTCAAGGTTCCTTGCAACTCGAGAGCGCCATTCTCTCCAACATCCTTTTTATAGAGAGGAATATCAACCGTATTGCCCACCGGTTCATCGATCACCCCTCCTGATGCCTCGAACGAACGGCGGGAAGATCCTCGCTTCTCCCCAAAGGTAATAGCAGCTTGAACAGCAGCGCCCTTCACAGCGTCAACAGCCAAATCAGCCATCGATCTCTGCTGATCCCGAAATCGTTCATCAACCGTAACCCCATAGAGCACTTCATCATGCTCTTCTTGCTGAGTCTTCTCTCTTTCCTTCGGGATTTTTGCACCAACGAACTCTACATCCGAAGAAGTATTGATCTTTCCATCATCCGCGTTTTCTTTGTCGACAATACCGCCAGGACTCGAAGATTCATCCCCGTTTTCCGTCAGTTGTTCTTCTAACGCTGCCGTTTCTTCTTTTAATCTCTTTGTCAATTGTTCTGCCGAACTTCCCGAAGCATCAGCAACCTGAAGTCCAATTCGATTCGCATCCTTCCTTATCCCAGGCGTCATCTTCCCTATTGCTTCCACCAAAACGGAATTGACAGGAACGCCTCCGGCAATCCTCTTCGTTGCTTTCTGTGCCACTCCTCCTGTATCCACCCCCATTTCAAGCGCCTTTACTGTCCCTGGCATTCCCACACCACCAGCAGCAAGAGCAACTCCCAAAATTTTCGCAACCATCTGCTTGTGATCCTCTTTAACACTGTCCATTGCCACAGAGATACCTCGGAGATTCCTCGATTCCCGCCTCAGCACTTCCTCTACAGCTTCGGGAGGGACGCCAATTCCTTGCGCTTTCTCCAAAAAATGAGATTCCAAACCATCCCCTTCTCCAGTAACCCGCGCAACATCCTCTTCAGATTCTTGCGCCGCACTACGAAGCTCCCGAATCCGCTCTGCCTCAGTTGACGCCCCTCCTTCAATTCCCTCCCTTTCAGTATCTTCAATGTGCCTCGACTCTACTTTTACTTCCCCCTCTTTTCCTCCAAGAAGACCTGCGCCGAAGGACTCTCGTTTACTCATAGCGTTTTCTTATTTTTCAGTCTTTCCTCCTGCGATTTTCCTCTCAAGATCCCGTATCTTCGCCACTTCAAGGTCATGAAAAAGACGGTCATAAACCACTCGTTTCTTTGCATTCAGCCGTTTAAGCTCTGCGATCGCGCATTCTGTAGCCTCCCGTATCGCATGTAACGCTTCATCATGAGTCATACGCGAGTAATATTCATCGCACATAGAATTTCCTCGCCGGAGTCTCCGAGGGGACTCTGACAGAGGAAAATGCTCGTCTCCAGTTCAGCAGAAACAACCGAAGGGTCGCGTTTTGCTTTTATTTTGTTTTTCAGCTTATTGAACAGGTGTTGGCTGAATTTCTTCAGCTGGCGTGTTATGAACGTATTTTTTGCTGAATAGGTAGAAAGCAATAACGATGCCAACAAATAGAATAAAATCTACAGCCATTTCCAATGAAATACCTTTATCCATTTTATTGATCCTGAAAAGCCCACCCAAAACAGCCGCGTAAATAGTGGCTAATTTTATAACCTTGTTACTGTCGTTTACAATGTAAGTTTTTGCAAGATATTTTGCAGAATATCTAACGCCGAGCCAGATACCAAGAAACCAGAGCGCAGAATTCGCGATAACTACCAATAGAGCATCGTCTTTTCCAATAAGCAAAAACGTTGGGATGCCGAGAACAAGTGCTACCAAGAATGGCATAGCTAAACCCGACGTCAAATAATGGGTTGCTGCAATGTTCCAATTTGCAGACTGCTTTTTCTCTTTCATTTGGTTTATGATTATTTATCCTAGATCACGCTGACTGATACTTTTTAGTCTTTTGCAATAGGAAATCTCTCAAAATTTCAGCATTTTCTTTTTTGAGCCCCGTAACTGTTATAGAGCCATCACCCGTACTCTCAGCGGCTGTTTCCATAGTAACCTCATAAAGCCCTAAAAATCTTTCCACTATTGATTGTGAGATGTCTATGTTTTGAACTCTATTAAAGTAAACGTGGGTAGTTCTGGCTGATAGAACTTTTTCTGTTATTATGCCTCCTTGGCTATCAAATTTGAAATAGTAGTTCTTATACCAAATCAATTCCATAACATAGCTAACAATAAGCGTTAGGATAGGAATTACAACAATTCCATATCCAAATACCGAAAGCGGAAGTTTGAGAGCATCACTCACAGCGTTTCCAATATAACCAAGTCCGATTATAAGAACTACTGAGTAAAAAATTGTTCTTACAACAACATCAGCAAAAATGATCTTCTTTTCAATTGGCATATTCTCTCGCGTGAGCACTCTTTGATCATTTTCATTTATCGTTGCACCTTCCACTTCTTTTTCTACTGCAATGCTTGTTGTTTGAGGATTTTGGTAGCCTTTGTTTTGAACTCTTTCATTCAAAAATTTCACCAATTTATCAGCATTTTCTTTTTCCAACCCATCCACGTGTGAATAAAAATCAGAGCTTTCACCAGCAGTTTCATAGTGCACATCGTAAAGACCGAAAACTCTATCAAGAAAATCTTGATCAACAAAGATATTTTGGATTTTACCATATCTTACATGTCCAGTAGCATTTGAAATAACACCTTTCTTGATCTCAGCCCCGTCCATTTCAAAATTGTAGTAGTAATACTTGTAGTATAAATACTGCCAACCGAGTGCAATGAGCAAGATAATAAGGGATGGAACAAAAAGAACCAAAAAAGCAATCAGAGCAGCTTTGTTTCCAATATGAAAATCTAAACTACTCCCCATAAAGGAAACTATCGGGAATAAAACCAAAAGCAAGATCATTGGCAATATTCCAACTGAATTTATTGTCTTTTTGATTATCTTCTTTTTGCTCAGGGGAAGATTTTGAGAGTTATACATATATGTATTATACCAACTGATTCCTTCGGAGAAGGAAAAATTATGGCAAAGAAAAGGAAGGGAAGGGAAGGGACCAGTTCCCAATAAAAATAGATAATTTTTTAAAATGCCTCTTCATAAGTCTCCTTAAGGGGTAAGTTACCCTCCCTCACCAGAGTCTCCGAAGAATTCACGATCCCAATATCACGACGATTGGCGCGCTTCCCGCGTCTTTGTTCTGCGCGTCTTTTGCCGGAGAAGCGGTGACACCTTTGTAGCTGTCGAGAAGCACGAGCTGAAGCGCCTTCGCTTCGTCTTCCATATCTTCCGAATAGTAGACGACAATGCCAACATTCGACCCATTCGTATTCCCCGCCTTTGCTTTTTTGTATCCTTTTGACTGGAGATAGGTCGTCACTTTCCCCGCGCTTCCGCCCGCCGCACCGCCATTCAGAACCGACACTGCAATTGTTTCCGGGTCATCCGGACGAGAAGGCGAGTCCTCCGATCCTGCCGCATCACCAGACACATCGGTTCCATCGCTCATCGAAGGATCCCCTGCCGAAGCACTGTCATCTTCTGGCAGATCCGCCGACGAAAACTCAGCAATAGACGGACGAACATCCGCTGCCTCTTTTACCTGCTCGCGATATCGAAGCCCGAGAACGATCCCGCCTCCGATAATTGCAAACACCAACAATGCCATGAAAACCTCCTTCATGTTTTCATTGTATCACAAACTTTTGAGCGAGTGACGGGAATCGGACCCGTGCCCCAACCTTGGGAAGGTTATGTACTGCCACTATACTACACTCGCATACAAACAAACCAAAATACTATCGTCGCCAATCTATCACAAACGCGATGATAAATCAAAAAGACGCACGGAAAAAATCGCTTTTGACTACGCATAACAAGAGGACGCTGAAACGATACGACAATGAAACAATGAAGCCACGCAACAATGGTAATCATGCAACCGTACAACAACTAGCACCTTCCACCTTCATCGTTCCCATGCTACTATTCCTCATGCCCTCGTCGGTTTTTTCTTTCGCAATACCATATGAATCTCCCTTCACTCACACCTCCCGCGTGGCTTACCAAAAAACGCATTCTTAGCGCACTCATTACAATCACACTCATCGGAGGGGGATTTTTTGTTTTCTCCTACAGCACATCGCACAAGACAGAGATAGCACTCCATACGCTCGACGTTTTTGAAAAAGTCTCCAAACTTCTTCCCCTCGAACCCGATACCAAGAAAGAAGTCTCCGTTGCCAATACACTCATCCAGACATTCACCGCACACGACGACAAGACATACACTTTCTTCATACTGCTCCAGAACAACTACGAGCTCCGCCCGGGCGGTGGCTTTTTGGGACAATACGCTATTGTCAAAATAAAAAACGGCGAGCTCGTTTCCACTTTTGTTGAAGATGCAAACCTCCTCGATCAGCGTATTAAAAATGCCGGGATTACCATCACTCCGCCCTGGCCACTCACTCGCTACATGCAAATTCGCAAGTGGATGCTCCGCGATTCGAATTTCTCTCCCGACTTCCCCACCAACGCACAAAAGGCGGAATATTTCTACCGCTTGGGCGGCGGCCGGGAGAAGTTCGACGCCGTCATCGCAGTCGACGCCGTCGTTTTCGATCATGTGCTCGAACTTACCGGACCTATCTCAATTCCCGGATACCCTGGAACATATTCATCGGACGGCGGCGCACTTCAACTCGAAGAAGCGGTTGAAAAAAACTATCTCGGCGACGACGTCTCGGCAACTGCCAAAGAAAACCGCAAAACTATCATGAAAAAGCTCGCCGCCGAAATCATGAGCCGCCTCGCGACGGTCAACAATATTCCAAAAATCGCCACTCTCATCCAAGAAGAACTTCGCAACAAAGACATCATGCTCTTCTTTCATGATGAAACCTTGCAATCGCTTATTGCAAGCGTCTACTGGGACGGATCGGTCACCAAAGACTGGGGCAGTGATTCGCTCATGGTCGTCGATGCCAACTTGGGCGCACTTAAAAGCGATGCTTACATAAAACGCTCTCTCGAATACACCGTCGACTTCACCTCGGGCGAACACCCCAAAGCGACACTCCTCTACACCTACGCGCACACAGCAACTCACGGCGACTGGCGCACGAGCGACTATCACACCTATACGCGCGTCTACGCGCCCCTTGGTTCTACCTATATCGAGAACAGCCGTGTCAAAACCGGCGGTGTCGGCACTCAAGATGATGCAGCCTTCAAGAAAACCGTTTTCGGCTACAAAGTAGACGCTCTCATCGGACAAACACTCCCCACCGGCATTTCCTATGAGTTGCCCGCAACGATCACCGAAGACAACTACCGACTTCTCATTCAAAAGCAATCCGGCATCGGCACCATTCCCGTCACAGTCAACCTGAAAACATCCAAAGGCGATTTTACCGCCCACTACGACCTCAAAAAAGACCTCATTCTTGAAATACAGGAGATCGAGGAGAAAAAACAATAGATCAAGCGGACCACGCAAACAAAAAGCCCTCACATCAAGTGGGACTTTTTTTTCATCAAAATGTGTGCAAGAATACGCCATATAATCCCCTTTCCGAGACCGGTATGAGCCAATCCCCCATCGATGCCATTCGCCATTCACTCGCCCATCTCCTCGCCATGAGCGTTCTCGAACTCGACCCGGATGCAAAGCTCGGCACCGGACCCGCAACCGAAACCGGATTCTTCTACGACTTCGCATTTTCACAAGGAAGAACCGTTTCAGAAAATGACTTCAAAGCGCTCGAGAAAACCATGCGCAAATTTATCAATCGAAAGCTTGACTTCACGCGCGAAGAAATTTCCGAAAGTGAAGCTAGGAAACTTCTCAAAAACCAACCGCACAAGCTCGAACTTATCGATGAAATAGTCGCTCGAAACGAAACAATCTCCGTATACAAGACAGCAGACTTTGTCGATCTTTGCGAGGGTCCGCACATCAAGAACACCGGTGAAATTCCAGCCGATGCTTTTGCGCTCACCCGCATCGCCGGCGCCTACTGGAAAAGTGACGAATCACGAGAGCAGCTCACTCGCATCACTGGCATCGCTTTTGAGAGCAAAGCCGCACTCGAAAAATACCAGTGGCAACAAGAAGAAGCCAAGAAACGTGATCACCGAAAGCTCGGCAAGGAACTCAAACTCTTTACTATCTCCGATCTTGTCGGCTCAGGACTTCCGCTTCTTCAGCCGCATGGCATGATTATCCGCCAAGAGATCGAAAATTATCTCTGGAACCTCCATAAGAATAAAGGGTATTCTCGTGTCTGGACGCCGCACATCGCCAAAGAAACCCTGTATCAAACCTCGGGACACGCGGAAAAATTCGGTGATGAACTCTTCCGCGTTCAGGGGAAAGAAGAAAAGTTTTTCCTGAAGCCCATGAACTGCCCGCACCATATGCAAATATTCGCGGACAATGACTGGAGTTATCGCGACATGCCCGTTCGCTACTTTGAACCGGCGACTGTCTATCGCGACGAAAAATCGGGTCAGCTTGCCGGTCTCACTCGCGTCCGATCCATCACACAAGACGACGGGCATCTCTTCTGCCGCGCATCGCACATAGGAGAAGAAGTTTCCGTCATTGTTTCCATCATCAAAGAATTCTACACCACCTTCAACATGATAGACGGTTATTGGGTTCGACTTTCCGTCCGCGGGAAAGATGGAAAATACCTCGGCTCCGACGAAATATGGAATACCGCCGAGAACGCTCTCGAAGCTTCTGCGAAAGAAAATTATCTCCCGTATGAGCGCATCGAAGGCGAAGCCGCATTCTACGGACCCAAGCTCGACTTTATGTTCAAGGATGCTCTCGATCGAGAGTGGCAACTCGCCACCATTCAATGTGACTTCAATCTCCCGGAACGCTTCAACCTCTCGTTCGCAAACGAAAAAGGCGAAAAGGAACGCCCAGTCGTCATCCATCGCGCTATTTCCGGATCGCTCGAGCGCTTTATGGGAATCATGATTGAACACTGCGCCGGGTCATTTCCGTTTTGGCTTTCGCCTGTTCAAATCGCCATACTCCCCATCGGCGAAGCGCACCGATCATATGCGGAAAAACTCGTCAACACGCTTCGCAACGAAAACTTTCGCGTCGAAATACACGCCGACGAAAGTCTCGGCAAACGCATCCGTGAGACAAAAATAAAGAAAGTCCCCTACACGCTCGTTATCGGAGACCAAGAAGTCGAATCCGACACCGCTACCGTTGAATCACGAGACATCGGAAAACTCGGCACAGTCCCGCTCAAAGAAATTCTCGCCCGCCTAACAGAAGAGCGAGAGAGAATGAAAGGGAACTGACATCAAAAACCGCCGGCGCACTTGCCGGGGTTTTTATTTCCGAAAACTTTGACCAACTATGCCGGATTCGACAATATCTCTCTCCGCGACTTCCAAAAGAAATACCCTACGACGATAAATGTGATGCACGGAGCAGCAAACGGCGGGACATGCATACCGAAGGCTTCAAGCAGCATAATCGTTCCCAGTGACAGAACCGAATACATAGCTCCATTCTTGAGATAGGCATAGCGTTTGATGCGCTCGATATTCCCCATGGTAAATTGCCGAACCGCAAGCGCTCCCAAACTGTTCCCGATAAGAATGAGCGGTACCGAAAAAGTGAAGGCGAACGCACCGAGAACGCCGTCGATCGAGAAGGTCATATCGATCGCCTCGAGATAGAGAAGTTTACTGAGATCCGAAAGCCCGCCAGACGCATTGATCATTCGCTGTTCACTTTGCTCGGCCTGTTGCTTGAATCCATGCGTGATAAAGAAGACTGTTGATCCGACAACCGCTCCAAATGCTACGATCGGGTCCTGCTTCAATGCAAACCACACAATCGCCGTCAAAAGCACCGACACCGTGGCATAGAACCACACACCCTGCGAGTAGAAAAACTTCTCACCGATAAGTCCGAACGACTTCTCTTCCATGAAAAGCCAATGAAAAAACAAAAACACGAGAAAAACCCCGCCACCCATAAGAAGTATCGGCGCAGCTGTTTCGATTGCCGTTTGAACCATTTCATCGCCGGAAAACGTCGAGAGAAATGCATCCACCGGTCCAAGCCCCGGTGCCGCCGCCCAGATAATCGCCCACGGCAAGAGCCCGCGTACCACAAAGACCGCAAAGAACAATCCCCACGTCAGAAACCACCGTTTCGATTTTTCTCCCATCGTCCCCAAGACTTGTGCATTGATGATGGCATTGTCGATACTCGATACCACCTCAAACAAAAACAGTCCGAGAACAATGAGAATAAGTGAAGTAATATCCATACGCGTATTATATCAGACTCAACCAAAAAACCATGCTTATTTCTTCTTTTTCTTTTTCGATTTTTTTATATCAGTCTTTTTCATATCAATCGACGTATCATCTGATATATTTTTCCCGAATCGTTCCGCAAGCGCATGAATATCTGTCGGAATCGGATCATAGGAAGCAAATGATTCTGCTGGCAATCGATCCATCACTCGATCGAGAAAATCACGCCATATGGGCGCCGCCGCAAAAACACCGTCTGCGCCGTATCGAAGCGGCGAATTATCATTATTCCCCGCCCACACCGCGACTGCGATCGACGGCGTATATCCAACCGTCCAGGCATCATGAAAATCCTGCGTCGTCCCCGTCTTTGCCGCAACCGTTCCTTTCGGGAAAGCAAGTGGACTATTCGCACCGAATATGGGGGCACGAAGCGAATTATCCGAGAGGATCGTATTGATACGTCTCGCAATCTCCGTATTCAAGACGCGCTTCTCCTGCACAGGGAATTCATCATGAATGGATCCGCCCACATTTTCCACAGAGAGAACAAGCCGATACTCACGGTGAATGCCTTCCGATGCAAACGTGGCAAACGCACTCGCCATATCCAAAGGCAACACTTCTGCACCACCGAGAACCAACGCGAGTCCATAGAGTCTTCCATCATCGAGTGTTGAAATACCAAGGCGTTGCGCGAGATCGATCACATTCGACACACCCGCAACCGCAAGCGTCTGGACAGCGGGAATATTCAGTGATTGCGGAAGCGCCTCTTTCATTGAGAGTGCGCCACGGTACTTTCCATCGTAATCCTTTGGCGTATAGTCCCGTCCGGATCCATCCGGACCGAAATTCGTTGGCACATCATAGACCAGCGTCTCTGGCTGGTATCCCTCCTCGAAGGCTTTCGCATACACAAACGGTTTAAATGCCGATCCCGGTTGTCGCGGCCGCATCGTGACATTCACTGCGCCATCAATAGTCGTGTCAAAATAATCTCGGCTCCCCACCATGGACAGCACATCCCCAGTTGCCACATCAACCGCCACCAAAGATGCATTTTCCGCATCGTACTTCGCATTTCTCTGAACACCATCTTCAACAGATTGCTCCGCGGCATCCTGCAGAGAGAGATCGATCGTCGTCCGGATACGCAAGCCTCGCGTTTCGAGGAATTCTCGACCGTACTGTTTCTCAAGCGCATCGATCACTGCAAAAACAAAGTGCGGCGCTCGAATCGACGCCTCGATCGGACGGAGCTTTGCAAACGTATTCGCATCAATCGCCAGCTGAGCATCATACGCGCTCACAAATCCGTCTGACTCCATATATCGCAGTATCGACTCCTGCCGATCACGAAGGTCATCTCGATGCGATCCGTACGGCGAATAGTGTGTCGTCGCCCGCGGAAGCGCCGCAAGAAATGCCGCTTCGTCGAGCGTCAATTCTTTTGCATGTTTTCCGAAGAACGACTCCGCCGCCCGCTCGATGCCATACGCATTCGAACCGTATGGAACCGTATTGAGATACAAATCGAGAATCTGATCCTTCGAAAACGTCCGCTCGATTTTGAGAGCGAGTATCGCCTCACGTATTTTTCGCACAACCGTTTTCTCTCGCGAGAGAAAAGCGATGCGAGCCAGCTGCTGCGTTATCGTTGAAGCGCCTTGCTCGATATGTCCCGCCTGAAAATTCGCACGAAGCGCACGAACGATAGAAATCGGATCGACACCGAAGTTTCTATAGAATGACCGATCTTCTGCCGCTACCGTTGCAAATCGGACCGCATCGGGAATATCATCATGCCCTACGACGGTCCGATTTTCTTCTCCATGCAATTCGTAGAGCGGAATCTCTCCGGTACGATCCAAAATAACCGATGTTTCCGCAAGCGGACGCTCAAGCAATTGAGACACATCCGTCTCATCGGAAAAATATATCGCCGAGAGCCCAAGCATTCCTCCGATTCCGACAAGAAACACGATATAGGTACCCTCCCAGATAATCGAGAAAAAAGCGGAAGAAAGCTTCCGTATCCAGACATTCATAAGCAGACACTTCGGAGAAAACAGTCGTTTTGAATACTTCAGTATAGGCGATTCACGCTGTGAAGGGAAATATTGACACGCGTATTTTTTTGAGGTATACTAGAGTTGTTGGAAGATAGAAACGGGTGAGGTCGAAAGACCGCGCCCGTTTTTTGTCTTCCGTCTTAATTCGTTAAGGTATGTCGTATGGATGAAGAGATGAAGGAAGGTACGGAGGAATCCGCTTGCAACCATGAAGGCGGTTGCAACTGCGAAACACCCTCGACGTCCCAGAGCGGAGAGAGAGAAGAAATCGCACTCGCATTTCTTCTTGCCCTCATGCCACTGGTTGTTCTCACCTTCTTCGGACAAGTCGGCCTCATATAAAATATAGCCGACTCTCCCCGAACTTTCCCCTTGCAAAAAATCTCCCCGAAAGAGGAGATTTTTTGTTGAGACAATACATATCTCTTGGAATGCGTGCTAGACTATTTGGTAAGAAAAAGGCCTCACTCGTTTTATTGCAAGCAAGGCACATTTTTGAGACAAACCTCAAGTAAGATGAGGTCATTACCAGTGATATTGGATTGCTATTGCAGAATTGATTTCGCCACCATCGGAAAATGTCATACCCTGTATCGAGATATTCTCGCTAAGCGCATACTCAGCTCGAACGCCCGTGCCAAGAAACGCTTGATTAATCAACCCGAAATTCCATTCGGAATTGATGGCGTACGTCATCACTACCTTGTGCCAACTATTGCCGGATTGCCCGACTTCGAAAATACCAAGAGCAAAAAACTTCTCTTTACTCAAAGCAACGTAACCAGCACGACGCAATGTCCACGTATCTCCTGACCCAGGAACATGTTCAACGCCAGCAGCAATACCAAACTCAAAGGCGTTTACCCGAAAATGAGGTCCGGCATATATCTGCGCGTAACCACCCTCAACCGCCTGTCCGAAAACATAATACCCGACAGCGCTATTCGATTGGCTCCATCCGGATACACCTCCCATAACCGATCTCGAGTAAACCCCTTTAGGATCCCGAGCTACGTCGAGCTCAAACCAACCTCCAGCAACGCACACCAATGGCAATAGCCACGAGGAAATTAGCGCAACCACCACGACAGTCTTTCGCTTCATGAAATCCTACCTCCCGAGAAAATAATCAATGAAGTACCGTCAAACTCAGAGGGACATTGCCAACAAAGATTTCCAAGACCAGCGGATTGTGCAATCCTTTCCAAAGTTTCTTTCCGCCAATAATAGTTCTGGAAACTACATATCTCCCCACCATCCACCCCATAGAGCGTGGTATGAATTCTCGATCCATCAACCATCGCACAATCAATCCACGTTGATACTGCCTGAACCTCCGGAATTGGATGCCCCGGATGAATCAGAACAGCCACAAACTGGACCGTATTCTCCAACTTTCCAACAGACACATTTAGCAGACTCTGGACATTCTGAAAAAACGTTCGAAGCTGATCTTCACTACTAGCGCATTGAATCACATTATATGCGGTCACAAAGCGAAAAATTCCGCGACACCATTGTTCAGGGATCTTCTCGAAAATATCCTGCTGAACGAAAGATAGGCCAGGAATCCTTCTCTCAACCCCAATACGAAGCATCTCTGCACTACCATCAAACCCAACAACAAGATTCACCTTTCCAGTATCAATCAACTCCTTACCAAAACGACCAGAACCACATCCAAAGTCAGCAACAACCGCAGAACAATCCGATAGAGAAGGGCTTCCCCCAACCATGCGCCCAACAACAGCGTACATCTTATTCCAGAGAGGCTGATCCTCCCTCTTCGGAGAAGAGAACTGCTCTGCAATAACATCATACTCACCCATTTGTCTATATCCTCCTAAACATTTCGAGGTAAAGTCCGCTCTTGAGAGCTCTCAATACAATCACTGCAATTCTCAATCCATTGTTAATGAACATCCTCATTAAACAAGCTATACACAGTGAATCACAGAACTTGAGGCAAGTCAATACGCAGCTAAGTACATTCAATCTTCAAGTGCAACACCTGTTAATTCATAAAATACCTCATAAGGAGTCTTCCAGCCAAGGCGTTTTCTCGGTCTTGAATTGAGGAGATGCTCAACCCTTCGTATCTCCTCATCGGAGACGATACGAAAGTCCGTTTTCTTCGGGAAGAATCGTCGAATAAGTCCGTTGAGGTTTTCGTTCGATCCCCGTTCCCAGGAATGGTAGGCGTGAGCGAAGAAACAACGGATGTCGAGTTCCTTTTCAAGTTCCTCGTATCCGAGATTCTCGCTTCCACGATCACGAGTGAGGGTTTTTCGTACGTGTTTTGGCAGTATGCCGAGTCGTTTCCGAGTTATCCGATTCGCTTCTTTCATAGTCCGACTCTTCGTTCTCTCAATGAGTACTACTCCGGAAACCCGTTCGTTCGTAGTTCGAAGGCGGACAGGGTTCGTCGGGGAGGAAACAATGGAATCATCTTCCCAGTGACCAATCTCTTTCCGTGCTTCAACGGTCATCGGTCTGGATTCTATGGATGGAAGCGGGCCTAGATGTAAAATATGAAAAGCATTTTATTGTATTGCATACAGCAGTTCAAAATGAAATTTTGAACATATGTAAAAAGAGAAAGGAGCTATCCACGATGTGTTGTGAATAGCCCCGATTTTTCGATCCGCTGTCGGCGGAATTCAAGGGATCAAAATCCCCAAGAATTCAAGATTTCGGGGTCGACTACTGCACAAGGAAGCCAGACACCGAACCGAAGCCACGGCAAGGAAAAACAACGGCATTTGCATCAAACCTAACCTCACCACCGTCAAAGTCGAGACAGGGACACCCGGGAAAGTCACCATTAGCATTTGGAGAGAACTCGTCACCGGAGCAGTTCATATTCAGTTCTGCCCAGCGAGCAAGCCGTTCGGGATGAGTCAGAACAATGGAACAGACCGCGAGACTTCCGAGATCAAACTCGTTGGCTGCGAAGACCTTGCGAGCCCGACGAACGGACTTGCCGCGATGGCGCATGCCGAGCTGGGCGGCGACGATCAGGATGTCGCCCTTCTGCGTTTCGGTGAGAGACGCCAGCGCGTGCGCCGTGCGAGCATGAACCCGAAACTGCGCCGGCGTGATCTGTCCATCGCGGTAGTTGTAGAACGGCCGGGAGGCCGCGATCTTGGCATGGACGAGCTGGACCGCCTGGCAGCACATCTCCGCCGGATCGGTCACTTTAGGGAAATGCTTCTTGGCCAGCGCTTCAACGGACGGGATGGCAAACCATCCTTCGGCACTGTCAGGGAGTGCAGGTAAGTTATTGGCGAACTCGAGAGCGCTCGCCGGATCGAGATCGAAGATCTTGGCGATTACATTAATCTGATCCGCGATCAGCTCGGGTCCTTTGTATGCCTCCGGGTACGTGTAGCTGGAATAAAGTTCCTCGTCGGCGTACTGGTTGGACATGGTCAGCTCAGTGATGAGCTTCGCGATCCCGTCCTGCAGTTCGCCACCGCGCTCGTTAAGCCGCTGTGCGCGCACATCGTCGAGCTCGGACTTGTCGTAGGCGGCCTTGAAGAGACCGACTGCGTGGAGACCTTTCGAGTCTCGGCTGGTGATCAATGTCTGTGACATCGTCATCCTCCTTCTTTCTTTAAGTTTGCCGGGGTCGTTCCGGCTAACGACTTCCTCTGCATGAGGTAGCGCGCTAGGCATAAAAACTGTCTTACGCCCAATGCGCTACCTCATAGATAAATCGTTTCAAAGAACTCGCTTCAAAAGAGCACCATACGCAGTGAATCACAGAACTTGAAACAAATCAATATGCACTAGCAGCACTCACAAACATAAAGAGGGACGAATGTCCCTCTGAAAATCCAAAATATTTTGGAACAAGATTACTGCCCCGATTCTCCATTTGTTTCACTGACTGGCAATTCATTTGACGACGCTACTACCCGCACCTCAATGTTCTTCGACTCCTCACCAAACCATTCCTGCCCTTCACGAAGCATGCGCCACTGAAAATCATAGGTGCCGGGTTTTTCCGGTGCAGTCACCGTGAATCCAAATTCAACCTTCTTCCCCGGTTCGATAGTCTTCCCCGAAAAGAGGAAGACCCGCCCGCCCCACATCGCATTGTCCTGTGGATTTTGCGAACCAAGCCGATAACCAAGATCGTCTGACCATGTGGTTGTACCCGTATTTTTCATAGTTACTGACACGGAATATTTCTGCCCAGCAATCATCGTATCAGGCACATCTTGATCATCAAACTTGGCGTCATCTTCCTCCTCTTTCTTGCCATTTTCCGAAATGGAAATACCTTTCATTTGTACCGAGTCTTGAATTGATACAGCATTCTTCATATCAATACCCTCGAAAGGAACCGCCCGCAGAAGCGTATTCATAACATCCTCATCTTTGCACGAATATCGATTGTCCGGAGAATAAAAACTTTTCTTGGCACCATAACAACCGCCGTTCTTGTCATACAGCGTCGCAAGAAATGGGAAAAGGAATCCTGTCTTCTTCGTAGCATCGTTGAACTTCTCAGCAAGCTTCTCGAGAGTCTTGGCTCGATCATCTCGACTCATAGCGGCAAACACACTCATATCATCTCCGGCAATACCACTCCAGTCGAGGTGGAGAAGCACCATATTTGCATGGGGAAGGTACCGATTATTCCAGAGAAGCGCCCAGCACCATCCCTGCGATTCGTATCGGGAAGCGCACGGCTTTTCTTCAACATCGCCATCTTTGGTGACGCCGACTCCGCCCTCGATATAATCGAAGAGGTCGAGATACGAAGCGCTGGTGATGGTATTCGTCTGAGCACCAATGGCAATCTTCATGCGCTTCGATCGAGCATAGCGATGCATCTCTTCAAGAATACCGGAAGCATTGCTTCGATCAACATCCTGGAAAGCTATCTGTCCGAAGAGAAAACTTCGGATTCCCATATCCATCGCCTTCTGCGTAATATCACGCACATAGGCGCGGTATTCTTTGCTCGCAAAAGAGGCTTTGCACGTATTATTTCCCCAAAATCCCTCGCTCTTCGGCTGACACATATCTGAAAAATTGAGCACGCGATTCTCAAGAGAAGAGTAGTATTCCGCCTCCGTATTGAGTGCTTCGGATATGAACATGCCATACACCATATCTGGTTTGGTGATGAGCTGTTTTGTCCGACGAGCAAGCTCGAAATCGGGAGGATTGAGCCACGATTCAAGTGCGCGATGAAGGTAGAGGCACTCGGAGCGATTGATCAGATCGACAGATGCTCGAGTATCACCGCCATATCCGGAAAGAAGCCCATCGGCTACGCAGCCGCGGCGCTTCATAATCTCAAGCAAATCGGCAGGGCGATTCACGCTCGCACTCGATTCCGTTTCGATATCAAGAGAGACAATCCAAATCAGACTCACTACGGTACCCGCGATAAACGCCAAGAGAAGAGCTCCTTTCCACGTCTTCACGCGAGTTCTCTTCATAGAAACATACGTTCGTCCCCACCAACTGTGGATTTCCCGAACGACCGTATCGATTTCACGAATTTTCGGCTTCCGATTCTCTTCGGAAAAACGAGGTATTTGATCCATAGAATATGCCTCCACTATACCAAAAAAATCCTTCCGGTGGAAAGATTTCTTTGCAGAGAAGCACGCACCTCGAGAGCACAGAAACAATCCATGCGCTACCTCGAGAACTTCCCAGCATAGTACGAAACATCAGAAACCCACTTTTCCTCAGACGCATCAAGCGGCGAACTCAGAAACCCTCGCTTCCACACAATCAACTCCCGAGGCGTATCAAGTCCTTGATCCGCAATGAGTGTCCGCAGCCTCAAGCCCACCACGGAAACCGCTTCCTGTGGCGATGAGAAACAGCTATATCCGGAATCCGTTGCATTCTCCGGTCCGCGATATCCCCAATAATTAAAGCAGTCTCGTCCGTCCTTCCATGGCGCATTCACTCCCCAATTACTCTCTTTTTTTGCAATAGCAACGAGGAAAACGGCAACCTTGCGATCCTGTTCCAGGAGAGACGGAACCATCCTCCGCATCGGATATCCGAAAACCAAAGCCCGTAGTTTGAGTTCAAAGAAACTTTTCGGAAAACGCATGCTGGCAACCTCGTCGGAAACCTGCTTGCCAAATGACACCAGAAACACCGCCACGCCGAGCGACAAGAAAAGAATCACTGCCAAAAAAATATGCCCTTGATCAGAGTGTCGGAAAAATGTCATCGAGAAGCGAGGTTTTATTTTTGGCACACGAGGTCTACAAAAAATAACGCCGCCTCTGCAGAACGGAGGGCTTCACCACAAAAAGAACTCCGCGAAAACATGGAGCGAGAGACGGGAATCGAACCCGCATATCTAGCTTGGAAGGCTAGCGTACTACCACTGTACTACTCTCGCATATTTAACCAATCAAAGCCCGACATTCCATCCCAAACAGAGACAAGTACCTCCCCATATCTCTTACCTGTCAATTCCTCATCCGAACTGTGCCGACAGTATATCGTCTGACAAACCGTATTGTAAAGACCTTCCGCAGAACTACAGACCGACAAACGGATCCTGTTTGGTGTCCTTCTTCTCGATACCATACCCGGCAAGTAGCGTCTCCATCGCCTTCGTAAAGCTCGGCGTACCTACCAGGTAATAGATCGGGGCGCTTACCTCCGGAAGATATTTTTTGAGCATATCATCGCAAATGAATCCACGATCGGCATCCCACACACAAACCGACCGATCCGTCTCCGTCATGGTGAATACGGGGTGATACTGAATATTCGGAAACGTTTTCAATTCATCAAGAAATGGGGTATCCTCAGGGCGATAATTCGAATAAAAAAGGAAAAATTCACGCGAATCGCCATCGTGGTTCGCCTGCCGCAAAATACTGCGTGCCGGCGTAATACCGATACCGCCAACAAGAAAAGCAATCGGCCGCGAATCACCAGGAAGAAGTGTGAAATGCCCAATCGGGGCGCCGACCAGCATTTCGTCACCCGGGACAAGCTGAGCGATTGTTTGCTTGTATCCACTCTCAGATACCCGCATAGCAAAGAGGAGATGATCTTCATAGGGTGCCGACGCAATTGACATACAGCGATTCGCACCCCGCGAATCCTCCGCTGCCAGTTTTGGAACCGAAAGCACGCTGTATTGCCCCGCTTCAAACGAAAACCCTGCCGGCTTCTCAAGCTTTATCGCAAGCGTTTTCTCTGCAATTTCCGAAATTTCGAGCACCTTTGTTGAAAATGTTTGCATATTTCCGAACCAACAAGTAACACATCTTTTCTCTGTCGGGCCGCTGGGAATCGAACCCAGTCTACATGCTCCCAAAGCACGCGTACTACCGGTATACGACGGCCCGAACCTTCCTATCACCTCTCCGACTTTTCCAGAGTACCAGCGAGTCCGAAAAAGCACAAATCCCCCGGAAGGGGGACTGTATGCTTCTATCTTTTGTTTTGTCTACTTCACAGCATCCTTCAGAGTCTTTCCAGCGGTAAATTTGGGAACCGTCATTGCCGGGATATTGATCTTCGCTTTGGTTTGCGGGTTAATACCCACGCGAGCGGCGCGCTTTGAAACGCGGAATGTTCCGAAGCCCGTAACCGTCACCTTGTTTCCAGCACGCAATTCCGCTGTTACCACATCCACAAACGCCTCGATCACCGCGCTCACATCTCTTTTTGAAAGATCCGTCTTCTCGACAATCGCATGCGTCAGCATATCTTTGTTAATATTCTTCGCCATAGTCTCCACCTGCCTTTCTAGATTGTCCGCAAACGAAAAAAGTTCTTTCGTTCTCTTTTCGCTCAGGGTTTCGTTTTATGCCCCATCATTCTAGCCCTTCCCAAAAAAGAAAGCAAATGCGCGAAATTTTTTATCTGTTCAAGATACATCTTCAAACATCGTTCAGAAATATTAGGAGCAACAGTAAACCGCAGAGAGTCGCACATCGTCAAGTACCGAAGTTCAGACAAAGAAACCCGTTCGGCAAGAGCATTGTGCTACCGCGCATATTCTACCGCACGCATTTCACGAAACACGATAACGCGGATTTCCCCCGGATATTTCAGCTCCTCTTCAATGCGCTTGGAAATATCTTTTGCCAGTTTCATAGCACCAAGATCATTCGTCTTCTCAGGACTCACAAAGATGCGCACCTCTCGCCCGGCCGAAAGCGCATATGAACGCTCCACCTCGTCAAAAGTATTGATAAGCGCTTCGAGTTCTTCCAGTCGTTTGATATATTTCTCCGCCGTCTCTTTGCGCGCACCGGGACGAGCTGCGGAAATCGCATCGGCCGCCGTTACTATGTATGACTCGAGAGATGAGTGCGGAAATTCATCATGATGACAACGCATTGCTTCAGCCACTTCCTTTGCAACGCCGAATTTTTCCAAGATGCGAATACCGATCTTCACATGCGTTCCTTCAATCTCATGATCGACCGCTTTACCGATATCATGAAGAAGACCCGCTTTCTTTGCCACGGCTACATTGCCACCAAGCTCCGACGCCAATGCGCCAGAAATCGCAGATACCTCAAGCGAATGCGTCAGAACATTCTGCTTGTAGCTATAGCGAAAACGAAGCCGTCCGAGAATATAGAGGAGCTTCGGATGAAGCCCGGGAACACCGGCATCATATGCTGCCGTCTCCCCCGCCTCGCGAATATTTTCGTCCACTTGTTTCTTGGCTTCCTCTACCACCTCTTCGATACGCGCCGGATGAATACGTCCGTCAGCAATAAGTTTCTCAAGAGCAATTTTCGCCGTTTCACGACGTACCGGATCAAAACCGGAGATCAGCACGGTTTCAGGCGTATCATCAACAATAAGCTCCACACCCGTTAGCTTTTCCAACGTCCTGATATTCCGCCCTTCCTTCCCAATGATTTTCCCCTTCACATCATCTGAAGGAAGCTGCACGGTTGTCGTGGTAAATTCCGATACATGCGAACGGGAATACCGCTGAATGACCTGCGCCATAACGGACATAGCCTTCCGCTCCATCTCCTCTTCGCCCTCTTTCTGAAGCTTCGCCATCCGCTTCACAATCACATCTTGATTCTCCTCCTCCATGAGCTGAAAGAGGATATTTTTCGCATCTTCTTTGCTGAGTCCCGCTATTTTTTGCAGACGAAGCATTTCCTCTTCGCGAGTTTTCTCCGCCTCCGCACGAATCGCCTGGACCTCCTCCGCCCGCTTCTCCACAGCCTTCTGAGAACGTTCCAGCTCGGAATTCCTCTTATCCAAGGCCTCTTCTCTCGACTCAATACGACGTTCCAACCGGAGTATCTGATCCTCCCGATCTTTTTCTTTCTGCTTCGTTTCCTCAAGAATCTGCACCGACTTCTTCTTTGCCTCAAGCACAATATTTTCCGCCCGCTTTGCGGCATCAGACGTCATTTGTTCAGCCTTTCCTTCAGCGGTCGAGAGCTGTCGCTTAGCAATGCTCTGCCGCGCGAAATAACCCAAGACAGAGCCCGCGGAAAGCGTCAGCATGGTTAAAAGTACCAACGTAAGATCGGAGGACATAGTATTACTGTCCGCCAGCAACAAGATAGAAAGACTAGAATACCGATGGAAAGCGCAAGACAGAAAAATGCTGTCTTATGCAAGACTTTCTCCTAAAAACACTGAAAAGGAAAACAAAGAAAATCAAAAAGTATCATAGACAGGAACCCTTGTTGAAAGCGGAGAACTAATTGAGTTAAATACAAGCTGCGCTTCATCATAAACCGGGGCATTCATTTTGTCAAAGAGACACCGGAATGATAGGATGAGAAAAGCTGTCATATTACATGAGCCATTTTCAAGCGCTTTGGCAATTTTTCGGAAAGCTCCGGCTGGAAACTTCCTCTTTTACGACGCGTCTATGTACCGACCAATCGTACTCATCGTTCTCGACGGATGGGGCTTGAGCAGTAGCACTCAAGGAAACCCGATTCGCGAAGCCACACTCCCCACCATCGACAAGCTCAATAAATATTACCCCATGACTGCACTCCAGGCGTCTGGCATCGCCGTTGGGCTCCCCTGGAATACTCCGGGAAACAGCGAGGTCGGACACATGACTATCGGCTCGGGACGCGTCATCTACCAAAACCTCCCTCGGATATCGCTCGCCGTACAAGACGGATCGTTCTTCAAGAATGAAGCCTTCGCCAATGCCATGCTTCGCGTCAAAGAAAACGGTGGCGCACTCCACATCATGGGACTGGTCGGCGAAGGATCCGTCCATTCCAACAAAGATCATCTCTACATGCTCCTTCAAATGGCGGCACAGAACGAACTCAAGAAGGTATTCGTCCACGCTTTTACTGACGGACGCGACTCCCCGCCGACATCCGGCATACGTACGCTCAAAGAAGTCATGTCCCGAACTGAGATGCTGGGCGTCGGCACACTGGCAAGTATTGGCGGCCGAAACTGGGGCATGGACCGCAACAACAACTGGAACCGCATAGAAAAAGCCTATCAAGTCTTTACCGAAGGCACTCCTGCTACAGAAGATCTTCTTGCCTATATGGAGGCGTCGTATCAAAAAGGCGTCACCGACGAATACATCGAGCCCGTCGCACTCTCCCAAGGAGGCGCGCCTGTCGGACTTATCCATGACGGAGACTCAATTATTTTCTTCAACTACCGAGAAGACCGTGCCCGAGAGATGACCAAAGCATTTTCAGTGCCCGACTTCGATGGATTTCCACGCCCAAAAAAACTCGAGGTCGACTTCGTCACCATGACCGAATACGAACGAAATCTCCCCGTTCACGTTGCATTCGCTCCGGAAAAAGTCACCAATACGCTCGGAGAAGTGCTGAGTAAGCATGGAAAAGCACAGCTTCGCATTGCGGAAACTGAAAAGTACGCCCATGTCACCTATTTTTTTAATGGCGGCGTCGAAAAAGCCTGGCCGGGAGAAGAGCGAATGCTGGTGCCTTCTCCCTCAGTCGCTCATTTCGACGAAGTCCCCGAAATGAGTTCCGCCGAAACAACCAACAAGACCATGGAAGCCGTACAGTCGGGAAAATACGACTTCATTCTTCTCAACTACGCGAGTCCGGACATGGTAGGACACACCGGAAATGAGCAGGCCTCGATCGAAGCGGTTGAATCGACTGATAAATGCCTCTCACTCCTCATTCCCGCCGTACTCCAAGCAGGCGGGGCACTCCTTATTACTGCCGACCACGGCAATGTCGAAGAAGTCCGAAATCTCAAAACCGGAGAGAAAGACACGGAACATTCCAAGAATCCGGTTCCGCTCTGGTTTGTCACTGCCAACAACCACCGAGAAAAAAGCGCCGAGGAGATGGTACGGGAAGAAACGCAAATCGAAGGACTCCTCTCCGATGTCGCCCCCACCATTCTCGAGCTCATGGACATCGAAAAACCCGAAGAAATCCACAGCCAAAGCCTCCTCCACCTCTTCGAGAAGAAATGACGTCTAATATATAAAAAGCAGCAAGCCGCATCCTGCAGCTTGCTGTATTTTTTGCTGTTCTTATTTAAAAAAGAAGAAGGGGCGTATTGCAACATGCCCCTTCGTACAAGCTCAGTATCCTTCCCTATTCAAAACTCCCTGAGAAGACTCCAAAGCACTTCCTGCTCCCTCATCGTGAGAGGAATATGTCTCCGAGGCATGCCATAGTCGCTACCCGGACATTCTATGGAGCATGGGAGCAAGAAGTCTATTTCCACAGATTGCCTTCTCTTCTTCTTTCCCTTCTCAAGCCAAAAATGCTTGATATGATTTGCTGCCAGCCGAAGATTAGAATAAGCAACAAATGGACGTCCGGAATCCAGCCCTCTCGATGCACGTTCTACTCGATAGCCAAAAGACCGCCAACCAGAAGAGCTACAATCCTCCGTCTTGAATACTCGAAGTTTCATTGAACACCCCTCCAAGGAGTTACAGAACAAACCGAAAAATTACAAAAGAACTCCTATGTCAGTACATCCTATCACTCCGGATAAGATCTCTTATCCTTAACTACTCACAACTTCTTGTCAAGCACCTTATCCACGATACCATAAGAAAGCGCTTCGCGGGCGCTCATGAAATGGTCGCGTTCGGTATCGAGCGCGATTTTCGATACCTTCTGTTTGGTATGTTTCGAGAGAATAGTATTCAACCGATCGCGCGTCGCCAGAATATGCCGCGCATGAATATCAATATCCGTCGCCTGCCCCTCAGCGCCACCAAGCACCTGGTGAATCATTACTTCGGCATTGGGAAGCGCCATACGCTTGCCGGAAGCACCCGATGCGAGGAGTATCGCTGCAGCACTCGCCGCCATGCCGACGCAGATTGTCTGCACATCCGGCTTCACGTACTGCATAGTATCGTAGATTGCCAAAGCCGACGTCACCGATCCTCCTGGCGAGTTGATATACATCTTGATGTCCTCTTTCGAATTTTCCGACTCAAGAAACAAGAGCTGTGCAATAAGAGCATTTGCCATCCCATCCTCGATTCGCGTCCCCACAAATACAATCCGGTCTTTCAAGAGGCGCGAATAGATATCATACGCCCGTTCGCCAGAGTGCGTCTTCTCTATCACAGTCGGAATAAAATATTCAGCGTTCATAGAAGATGGTACCAAAAAATTGAAAGGTATTTGCTCTTTGCGGCAAAGAGAAAGAAATAAACGAAGGGGCGAGCACACTCAAAAGCACATGGAACGAAAACTTCTTTGCATGGTTATTTCTTTCCAAAACACAGAGGCTCATCCACCAAGCCCTGGAGCATTTCTTGAACGTACTACGAAGAGTACATGGCCATCACTTATCTCAACTATTTCAACCCCTCCAAAAATTCCAGCACCTTTTCATTTCTCAATCGTCCTTTTGAGTAGGCATGCAGCCGCTCAAGATCGACATCTTTCTCAACCTGTTTCATAGAACGGTAATACTGAAGCACGCGGTTCATTTCTTCCTCAATCTCCACAGCAGACGGCTCCAACTCTCGATCAGCCGCGATCTTCTCAAGCGCAAGCGCCGAGAGCGCCCGGCGATTCGCCTGCGGTGTCCAATCCTTCTCCAACTCCTCGCGCGTCTTCTTCGACTTCGCTAAAAAATCATCCAGACTCGTATTCATGTGCGAGAGCTGCAATTCGAATTCGGCGAGCATTTTCCCACGCTCTTCCGCAAGCAGCACATCCGGAATTTCCGCCTTCGATGCTTCAACGAGTGCCTCGATAATATTGCCGCGACGCTCCTCCCGCAACGCAGACTTCTTTTCTTCAAACATTCCTTCTCGAATATTCTTTTTGAGAGCTTCGAGGTTCTCGAATTTCCCGAGAGACGATGCAAATTCATCGTCAATCGCAGGAATTTCCCGCTCTTCAACCACCTTCATCGTCACCTCGAAACGCGCCGGCTTTCCCGCCAAATGCGCCGCATGATACTCCGATGGGAATGTAAGGTCAAACACTTTCTCTTCGCCGGCTTTCATACCAACGATCGCTTCTTCAAACCCGGGAATAAACGTCCCCTTTCCGAGAATCATATGATGCCCGCGCGACACCCCATTCTCTATCGGCACGCCGTCTTGCAAAACGCGGAAATCAATCTCAACACCGTCACCCGATCGAGCTTCGCGATTCACTGTCACGAATTTCGCTCGACTCTCAGCGACCGCCCGCAACTCCTTGTCGATATCCTTCTCATCCACAGACAGATCTTTCTTCTCCGCCTCGGCATTTGCCTTTTTCACTCCTTTCTCCCAGCCCGAAAGTGAAAGCTCCGGCATCACCGCCGTCGTGATGACATATTCAAATGCGCCATTCTCCTCGCTCTTTTTAATCTCCGCTTTCGGCCGTCCGATCGCATCGATATGGTGCAACTGCAACACCTGCTCATATGACTCATGCAGCGCGTGTTCCGCCGCCTCCGCAAGGATCGCTCCCTTTCCCACTCTTTGCTCGATCATGTTTCTCGGCGCCTTCCCCGCACGAAACCCGGGGATCTTCACACTCTTTGCCACCTCCGCAGACGCATGATCAAACGCCGACTTCCACTCATCCCACCCGAGCGACACCGATATTTCCACCTCCGACTTCGGGAGTTTCTTGATATCAACCTGCATATATTTGATTCATTACAAAAAACTGCCAACGACACATCATCCCATATATTTTTAACTTTGCCAATACCTCAAAAAGAAATACCGATTCATCCCTGAATCGGTATTATATACTGCAACCTCCAGTCAGTATATCGAGTTTAATAATATACCATACGATACTCACCAGTAATTTCATCTCGCGTCCACTCCCATTCCCATCTCTCCAGGTATACATCTTGAAAAAGCATGTTGGTCCAAATATACCAAAGGCAAGGATTCATCCCTTCATCAATCTGCTCCAAAAGAGCTTGATGTTCTCTGCGGCCAAAGCCAAGCTTGTTGCCATGCCCGTTGGGGGTTATAGCCATGAGAAGTCTCCAAAGAAGAAAGATAGACAATCAGATTTACACAGACGATACATAAAAACAACTGTGAGAATAATAGACCAAAAACACATTTCTGTCAATAGTCACAGAAAAACAGGCCTCATCAGCCTGTTTTTGAGCATACTTACCAACCGTAAACCACACAGCAACCGCCTATAAAACAGCGTCGTGACTAATTCAATTTCCAGTTTCCAAATTCCTCGCTTCCGATTGTCTATCACTTACTTTCCATTCTTCCCAAACTTCTCCTCATACATCTTGATGCCTTTCTTCACAGCGACCAGCGCTTCCTTCTTTCCTTCGAAGCCTTTGATAACCACCGTCTTTCCATCCTCGATAGACTTATAGGTTTCAAAAAAGTGCCGTATCTCCTTGAGCGTATGCGGATTCACATCCTTCAAGGTTTTCACCATATCCCAGCGCGGATCCTTTGCGGGCACCGCAAGGATTTTGTCATCGCTCTCGCCGCAATCCACCATATGCATCACGCCGACAACCCGCGCATCCACCAAGATGCCCGGCGCCAAAGGATACGTTGAGAGCAATACCACATCCAGCGCATCGCCGTCTTCCCAGAGCGTCTGTGGCACGAAGCCATAATCAAATGGGTAGTCCTGTGAAGTCTTCATGGCCCGGTCGAGCTTGATCAGACCCGTTTTCTTGTCGATTTCGTACTTATTCTTCGATCCCTTCGGGCACTCTACAATAACATTCACCGTTTCCGGCGCCTTCTCCCCATATGAGATATCTTGCCACAAGTTCATAAGATTCGTTTTAATGATACATTTGCACGATACAAGAGCTTCTGCAAACACCAGAGAGATTCCTCCGCCCCAATCGAGACAGCACTATTTCTTCTCCTCCTCATCTCCAATAATCGGCTCCGACACCTCCTCGACAGGCTCGGTAATTTCTTCAGACACTTCCGCTGGAGACTCCTTGATCGAGTCATCTTCCGATGCCACATCACTTTCGACTGCGCCTTCGGCTTCAACATCGCCATCACCACTTTTCTTCGTACCGCTTCCGGCGATATCAATGCGAAGTCCGGTAAGCTTCGACGCCAATCGCACGTTCTGTCCCTTGCGACCGATAGCAAGCGAGAGCTGATCTTCCGGCACGTGCACCACCGCCGTCTTTGTCTCTTCATCAAGATCGACTTTCGTCACTTTTGCCGGACTGAGCGCCGCCTTGATAAACTTGCGCACGTCCTCGTTCCACTCGATAATGTCGATTTTTTCGCCGCCAAGCTCATCGATCACAGCCTGCACGCGCGTCCCCTTCTGTCCCACGCACGATCCGATCGGATCAACACCCTCTTCCGCGGTGAAAACCGCGATCTTGGTACGCGAACCCGCCTCGCGAGCAACGCCCTTAATCTGAACTGTCCCCGCAAATATTTCCGGCACCTCAAGCGTAAAGAGATGGCGCACCATTTCCGCATGTGCACGAGAGAGCGTAATGCCCGGTCCCTTTGCATCCGCCTCGACACGGAGAATATACACTTTGATACGCTGCCCGATACGGTAGTTCTCGCCTTCCATTTGCTCCGACGGAAAGAGTGCCCCCACTGATTTCCCGAGATCGACAAACACAATCCGACCATCGATACGCTGGATTGTTCCATTCACAATCGTTCCTTCTTTGCTCTTGTACTCAGCAAACATACTCTCGCGCTCCGCCTCGCGTATGCGCTGTATGATCACCTGCTTCGCTGTCTGCGCCGCCACCCGGCCAAATTCCTGTTGCTCCTCGAGCGGAATATCGATCGTCTCGCCAAGCGCCGCATCCGGCTTTATCGCACGCGCTTCATCAAGCGTCATATCCCGCTCCGCATTGAATCGCGGCAAGCGGTTCTCGTCTTCATCACCGGGAATCGACTCGGTTATCTCAACGGCTGATGATTTCTTGCCCTTTTTCTCCGGAACTATTTCTACCTCCTCCGGTTCATCCTCGACAAACTCCCGCATCGTCTCATCAACCACTTCCTTCTCAAGGAAATATTTCGCCGATTTCGTCACTTTGTCGAACTCCGCACGAATCACCTGCCCACGCTTGCCATAGTCTTTCTTATACGCCGCAGCCAAGGCCGCTTCCACTACCTCGATCACTTTTTCTTCGGAAATGCCCTTCTCCTCGGCAAGCTGCAAAACCGCACTCCCAAATTCCCCAAGCCGAATAGACCCCGACTGCCCGGGAATCTTTTCTTCAACATCTTCTTCCTGCTCGATATCAACATCCAGCATTTTCTTCTTCCGTGCCATATCGTTGTGAATACACAATTATTCTGACAAAAAGCTAACATTCAAAATCCTATTTCTACTATCTTTACTATCTTCTTCATCAAAAAAGGCTCGCTCACGCGAACCCGTCCCACTTCACCCAAAAACTTACCCTTAAAATATAGCACCAATTCGAAGCCATGTCAAATTGCACCGAGCGCTGCCACACTCCAAGCAGCCCCCAGAAACACCCATAAGAAAGCCTCCTATTCCTCCAAGAAAAGCCGCCAAATAACATTGACATTTTGCAATAGATATGCTACATTTGAAGGCCACAACATATTCAGCCTTTCTTCTAGAAAGAGGGTGCTGTGAAATGAATAAGTGGTGAAACTCTTTAACAACTCAAGAAAAAGGTGGTGTCAGATGGCTGAAAGAACACTATTCGGCATCAATATCGCAGAGCTTCTCAGTCTTGGACTGGACACTCTCACATGGCGAGCTCTCGGCATGAGAGTTCACGGGTCACCAAAGGGGAGCACCAATAGTTCTGGAGATGGATCAAGCGGAACCGAAACGCAGAAAAGAGACCGTGTCGCCTTCGGATTCCTTTCAACAAAGGATGAGGAAAGATATGGGGAACTATGGCAAGCATTGGGCATACAGGAACAAAGGGCTCTTATTAGACTCAAGGAGAGTCTTCTCGCAGGGTTAGCGCCAGACATTTCAAATGGACTGGTTGCAAAGGCAGTCAGAGATCACCTATGGGATGGTCTTCGCAAAAAGATCACCAATATGGAAGTCTCTACTGTAAGCACAGAGGAAAACGTCTCTGACGATCCGCAGACAGGCAAGAAACGAGTCGGAAAGAAAACGACCCGGCAAGAAAGCAAAGGGCTATTATACCTCAAATGGCTCGCGGGAATCGTCATCATGTATGGAACCGCGGAGGCGAAAGAACATCTCCGAACCGGAAACATGATTCCCGATGAAGCACCCTTCTTGTGGATTGCCACACATCTCTCGCCATCCAGTCTCGCAGAATTGAATCAGCATCTCCGCGGGAACGCACAGACAAAGATGGCTCTCCAGGAGGAACGAGGAAAAACTACCGAGACACTGCGATGGATCGGTATTGGAGCCTTCATTGCGGTTATCATTCTGATTGTTTCTATCGCCACTGGCACTAAGTAAAGAGGAGACCGTATCATGTGGGATCAACTGGAAATCGCATCGGAACGAGTGAAGCGGCTCGTATGGCTGTTTCTTGCATTCCTAATAACAGCTCATATCATAGCCATCTTCTTTGTCTACATGAAGATGCAGACCCTCATACCGATACTTGCAATCATTTCGGCATTCATCACGATTGCACAAGCCGCCAGGCTCAAAATATGGCTCGCCAGCGCCGGAGCAGGTATTGCCTTCGGACTTCTTCCTATCGCTCAGACAGCAAGAAGTGTCGGCGACTTTTCTCTCTGGGCATGGAAATCCATTACGCACGTTGCCCTCGGAACAAGCCTGGCACTCTTCCTCATAGCTGAGATTCCCTGGAACGGAGATGCATCGCTAGCACTTGAGTTCGATACCGCGCTGATGATACTTGCCCTCGTAGCTCTCACCTACATAGAGCGAGAGGTCGTATGGTATCCCACATTGGTTCGAAGCCTCATTGGATTCGTCATTGCAATCATCCTGATAAGCGTATTTCTCGGCATAGCCTATCCGGAAGCAAGCAAGGTGGAAAGATGGTGGAAATTCCTCGAATTTGCGAAAGATCACTGGCTCGGAATCCTCATCACCATCGGAGCAATCATCTTTCTCTGGAAAATCAAAGGGGCGCACATCACAGCCATTCCAGGATGGATCTTCATCCTTGCACTCATCCTCGCTGTAGGAGCGGCACTAATCTACGCCTACCGTGACTGGGATTCCGTGAAGCATGGCGCGAGGGAAGTGCAGGGATTCCTCAACAAGGCAACATCGAGAAACGTTGAATTCTCTCGTGTCGAAACTGTGTCAGTGAAAGCGGCGGGTCGCGGATACTTCGTTCTCACTGTACATCCAGACCAGCTGACCTATTGGGGCACATGTGGAAATGGTCGAAAACTGCACGGAATAGCCGTGAAGAATGATGAAACCAGAGCTATGCACGGCGCCGATGTAAACCTTGATCGAGGAAACATCGTTATAGGATCAGGAAGTGGTCAAGCATCAAGACACCAAGATCTGATCTACATCGAAGATGAGAGTGCACCACTCTCTGTATACCTGGATTTCCCAGGAGAGAACCCATCGAGGTGCAAAATAGACAGATTGCTCAAAGCTACGCTGTATTTTACGCCAAAGGACGTATAAACACGCAGCGAACGCAACAACAAACGGACGGAAGCCTTAGCTCCCGTCCGATTTTTTATTTTTTTATTGCGATATTCCAGAACACAAAAGCCACTCTACGTGCTAGCAAAGAAAGATGCAAGTTGTCGCACGATAACCAGCGAGGCAAGCGCCACCACGACGCCAAGGAGTGCATAGGTGACAATCTTTTTCCCGGTCGTGATGCGATCCTGACTCCCTGCCGCCATGAGAAACATCACCCCGCCCACAACGAGCATAATGATCGAGAGCGTCCCCACGATACCCAAGAGGAAATTCAATACCGAGAGCAATATATCTGCCGCACTCCGTGCATTTGATACTTCCGATGGCAACGCCGCCGTCGAGTTCCACCCCAAAACCGTAGCGATTTCCTTGAGAAAGGTCGGCGCGAGTATCCCAATCGCAAGCCCAATTAAGGCTGCCGTAATCGCTGTTTTCGCCATGGTCACCCGCCCTTGATTGCCAGCCGACGTGATATAGAGCACCGCCCCGATCACAATGAAGACGAGTGACAAAACGACGATCACGCCCTGCAATGCATAGAGCAATGCCATCAAGACCTGCTGCACGGTATTGTATTTCAGAGGATTCACCAGTGAAATATTCACCACCTGCCCCGCCGTTCCGCCCCCAGATCCACCAGTTGTCGAATTAGAAACACAGTAAAGAGGTTTTGTACTATCTTTCGTTGCACAGTCTTCAGAACATTTGGTGTCACCTTGCTTTTCCGTAGACGAATCACAACTTGCTTTACATGTTCCTCCGGTACAAGTAGAGGATGTCGTAGAGGTAGTAGAGGTAGTAGAGGTAGTAGAGGTAGTAGAGGTAGTAGAGGTAGTAGAGGTAGTAGAGGTAGAGGTGCCTGAACAATACTTCGTGCCACTCGGACACAAGTGACTTGTACACCAAGTATCACCTTCTCCACTGCTTCCGCAGTCTGACTTACACTTCTCATTGAAATTAGAACATCGTGACGCTGACTTACTATCAGTACAGGCGCTCAAAGCACAGCTACTCTCGGCTTTGCACCCATTTGTTACTTCGATATTACCATTATGGGAACAATCATAACCAGTAACATTGCAAAATACAGCGCTACATTCTGCAAAAACAGGCGTACTTACAAAAAATACACTCCATATGGCCACCAATAATGCTCCTCCGAACTGTGGGGATTTTTTCATAATTACTTCACTTCATATGCTCTACTAAAACAAAAGGGGACAGAACAATCTATGCTATTTCCTCTTTTTCCATTACGGTCCCAGTGAACAACTATTCTCACCCGCCCCATGCTGTCGCTCGCAAGAGCGAGTCTATCGCGATAAGAATCACGAGCCCTGAAAGCGCGATGATCACGCCGATAATCGAATAGTTCATATTCCGCTTTGCCGTCTCGATCATATTCATATTTCCCGCCGCCGAGAGATATTGGATACCGGAAATCACAAATGCGATAATCGCCAGGAATCCGAAAAGATAGAGCATCCATTTCATGAGATTGATGATAATGCTGGCGACCGACACTTCCGAAAGTCCCGTATTGATCGGGAAGCACACCCCGGCATATTCCTTGAATTTCGTCGTATCACACTTCTCTGTCGTCGACGTAGTTGTGGTTGTTGTCGTCGTTGTCCCACTTCCGGACCCACAGCACATCGTCTTGCCATTCGTATTTGCCGAACACGTCGCACTTGTCCCAAGGTTTGACCCACTACCCGGGCAAGCTCCGCTCACCGGAGTCTGACACGTCCCTGATCCGCCCGACGCACACGGATCCGTCGTTGTAGAGGTTTTGCAATACTTTGTCCCCGTTGGACAAGCAGCTAATGAACAGGCAGCGTCCTCCCCATTGGCACAACTTACCGCACATTGCGTATTAAAATTTGGGCAACTTGCCACAAAAGAACTCGGAATACACGCTTTCTCGGAGCAATTCAATTCTGTCTTGCAGGCATTAGTAACTTCTTGTTGCGTCCCGCAGGAAGACATGCACGTCACCTCACGGCATGCAGCAGATACAGAGTTAACACCCAACGACAGAATAAATCCCAGTGCCACAAAAGACAGCACCAACGATTTCAAAAGAAACTTTTTTTTCATATGCAAGAAAAAATCCGCATCACACAAGAGACATTCGCTAAAACTGTGTTCCGGCACTCAGCCACGTATCAACCGCGAGAACAACCACATACCCGACAAGCGCCACAATCACACCGATGATAGACCACTTCATGGCCTCCTTGGCTGTTTTCACCTGACCGTCGTTTCCGGCCGCGGTGAGATACATAATACCCGAAATCACAAAGCCGATAATGGCGATGAAGCCAAGGACCGCAAGAAGCCAATCCATGGTCCCTGCGATGATGTCGTAAATAGGCGCATCGGGCAAAAGTGATTGATCGCCACCTTCGAAATAGGGTTTGTCTCCCATACGAGTAAAGCTAAAGAAAATAAATCACGAACCGCGTAGCAAGAAATCCGCCGCCAAGATAATCACATATCCGACAAGTGCCACGACAACGCCCACGATAGACCATGTCATCGCTGTTTTCGCCGCCTTGATCTGTCCGTCATTCCCCGCCGCGGTGAGATACATAATACCGGAAATCACAAAGGCGATGATGGCGATAAACCCGAGAATCGTGAGAAGCCACGTCATAAATCCCGACACAATAGTCGCAACGGAAGAACTCGGCAACTCGGATTCGGATTTGACACTTTGAAGTCCCGATGTCCACCCGCCGCTCGTACTCGAAGAATCATTGGAAGAGCTTGTAGTATTACCGGTTCCTGAAGTAGTCTCGCTCGTCGGCTTACAGCAGTATCGTCCGGTCCCGCACGCATCATCCCGACTACTCAAATGTTCATATCCCGTCCCGCCGCACGTGCTCGAAGCGGAGCAGAAATAGTTCGTCCCTGCGCTCGTGCAAGCATTCGTTGTCGAACTCCCGCCACTCGTCGTACAGCAATCCGGCGTGGCACTCAGACAATCCGAACTGGTATGCACATACGTTCCCGTCGGACAAGAGAGCGACGCCGCACACGTCCCCGAACTTCCATTGTCAGACGCTGTACAAGCCGCACCGGCATTTCCCGTCGGGGTGGTACTGCCCTGACAGCAATACCGGTTTGGACAATTGTCATCGAGATTCCAATTCCCCGAACACGCCGCCGGATCGGATACGCAGTTCCCTCCCGAACACGTCTGCGCCCCGGCAGACGGAACAAAAAAAGCTCCTGCAAAGAAGAAAACTGACAACCCAAAAAGTTTCAGTCCGAATTTCATGAACTCAGTATATCACAATCACTGAAAACTCGAAAAAATACCACCTCTGTCAAGCGCCAGATTTACTCGAGCTCATATCTCCCACTCCCTATTTTCCATCTTCTGCACATTTCCAACTCCAAACCAAAACGCCCCCGACAGTATGCCGGAAGCGCCTTTGGAAAGAAACCTTCGAAGAATTCCTAAATACTCGAGTTCGAACTCGCATTGAGCCACGAATCCACCGCGCTCACGATCACATACCCGATAAGCGCTACGATAACACCGATAATGGAAGCGGTCAGAGCGCTCTTGGCACTACCTATACGCTTTTCATCTCCCGCAGCGGTGAGGTACATGATACCGGCGATCACAAACCCGACGATCGCAATGAAGCCCAAGATTGCGAGGAGATAATTCATCGTCGTGTGAATGATGTCATATATGCTCGCATTCGGCGTCCCGCCACTCTGCGCATTGCTATCCCCGGCAGACCACTGTCCGAACGCCACCATCGGAACCGTCACAAACGTCGCGATAAGCGCAAACGCCCCGATATTCTTCAAAATGAGTGATTTTTTCATAGTAATTCTCTCACCTCCTTTCTGTTTTTGATAAATTATCAATTCCTCCCCCTCCCTCGTCATTCCCGCGAAGGCGGGAATCCAGGTTCCACTCGCTTCCACAGAAACACACACAAGATTTTCCCAACAAGACTCCATTCTCAATTTTCACAATTCATCGTATAAATCTCTCCACTTCGGATTTTTTTCTTCAATAAGTCGGATTTTCCACAGACGATTCCACTTTTTCAACTGTTTCTCTCTTTGAATAGCGCCAATAACACTTTCTCCTTGTTCATAATACACCAAAATATTCGCATCGTATTTTTCCGTAAACCCGGGAACTACTTTGTTTTTATGCTGCCAAACTCTTCCTTGCAAATTGGAAGTGACGCCGATATACAAGGTCCCATTTCTCTTACTTGCCAGCATGTACACACAGGGAGATTTCATGAAATTCTGTTCGATTTCCGGAAATTCTGAAGTTTTGCGGCAACTGGATTCCCGCCTTCGCGGGAATGACGGGGACTCTATTCAAAAAACTTTGCCATAGCTCGAACCAGCACCAACGCTCCCAAACCAATCGCTATGCCAATAACCGCCCATGAAAACGACTTCTTCGCCATATCGAGCCTTGCCGAACTGCCAGCAGCCGTAAAGTACAAAATCCCCGAAAACACTAGCGCCAGTATAACAACAAATCCAAACACCGCCAACAAAAAGTCAAGCACACGAAAGAGCACCATCGCCACCGTCGGCGCATCATCAATCACTCCGGCAGCATGAGCAATAGGAATCATAGAACACGTGTAGACATTCGATGAGCCGAGATAAAAAGGCTAATTCTCTCCCATTATTATTCTCACTCGCCATTTTCGTCACTCCTTCTCCCTGCTTCGTCATTCCCGCGAAGGCGGGAATCTACGCCCTGCCAGAAGGAGAATCCAACCGAATGAATCAAAAAGTTCTCGAAAAAATAGCTACAACCCGTACCGCTTATTCCGCGCACGCAATCGAATAAGCACAACGACACCAACACTGATTAATACCACTGCAATACCACCCACAATCACCAGAATGGAACCAGCTCCATTGTTCGCCATTGCCGTTCCGCCAGTCGAGGCGACTGCGCTCGCCTGCATACCACGCAGCACTACCTCTCCCGATTTCGGATCCCGAAGCACGTCATTATTCTGCTTGAGCAACTTTTTTGTTTCATCACTGAAACTTCCGGAAATACAATCGGAAAGGCAGGTCAGTAACGTTTCGCCTTTTTCAAACTCACAAATGTTATCTGCATTGCACTGCACAAAATCTGCAAGAGACCCTTCAAGAAGCAATGCTCCGCTTCCCACAGAATAAATTTTATACCCATTCACAATACCAAAATGCGGAAACTCATATGAAAATTTACCCTTCTTTCCGGAGAATTCGTACTTAACCGCACTGGCTCCGGTAACATCAGAAAACTCTATACGATACTCCCCACGAACAACCTCCTGAGAAAATGCAACAACCGAGAAATTCGGATCACTTTCTAAGACAATAGCTGGAGATTGCTGCGAATCAAGCCTGAGATTCCCATCCTGACTCTCAAAATGGAACACCAGAACGTCTTCCGCACGCGCAGAAGACGCAAATGCAAAAAATGTAACTACCACCAAACAGAAGACCAAAGACTTCATATGATAGACGCTGGGAGAAACCTCAAACACATCAAGACTTACAGCTCTTATAATATGTTTCCACACGATCACAGTAGCGATTTGTTGTACGGGCACAGTTATTCGGTTTACCGCTATTATAACACGAGGCGACATTACGAATATCCATTCCACACCGACCAGCATTATCTTTTATAAGCCATGCTGCACAGTTAACATCCAGCTGCACATCATTTTGAATCTTCGTGCATGACTCCGACGCCGATCCGGTAATTCCACATTTCGCACGAATAGCAGGAAGTGCCTGCGAATAGCCACAGGAACCATACCCATCAGTAGAAAGACTTTTGTTACAACCCTCACCCGCATCAATGATTGCCATTACAATATCCGCCTCCACGTTGGAAGCATTGCTTTTTGTTGCACTTGATACATCTTGCTTATTCGCACACTTTCCATCCTTGCAATTCAAGTTCCCACCAGAACCGGTCGACGTCTCGCTTCCACTAGATGCTCCGTTTACCCCCGTTCGTGTATATTTTGATTTCGCGTCACAACTATACGTAAACCACGATCCGTTTGTTTTAAAAGAAAACGTCGCCGTATCCGTCCCAAGTGCGCCGTCCGCCAAAACCATAAGGATCACATTGATCGCTACCCACCCCAGGAGCACGATGGCAAATCCGTAGAGCGCCGCTTTGATACCGCTTTTGGCAATACCGATCATCTGAGTATTCCCTGCGGAAATAATATAGAAAATGCCCATCGCCACCAGTACCGCAAAGGCGATATAGGTCATCACGGTAAAAATCCAACTCGTGATATTCTTCATGAGCAAAAACAGGTGGCACAGAGTGCAAATCGCCGTTTCGTCATCAGGTGTCGTTGGGTCGTCGCAAGACCGTCCACACGGAACTATCCCCGCATTCTGAGATCCCGAACAATAACTCCCGCTCCCACCAGTAGTATTTTCACAATAATAGTACTCTCCTGATGTCCCATAATGAGATTTGCATTCTGCTGCACAGAATGAGTTGTTATTACCTTGCTCACACGCCGTTGTTGAACACTTTGACATATCGCACGATTCCCCAGCTACCGCCGTATAGCAACATGCCACACTGCCAGTGCATCCCGTTGCACCTGTCAAGGCTGTCCCACTCAAGCATGTCGAAGTTGTCGAGCATGTCCCCGACTGCGTTGTTCCACTCGAATCCTTTCCGGAGCACGTCGTCATAGCAGAGGTTGACTTGCAGCACTTTCCCTTTGTTATCGTGAGAGATGCACACTGCGAATCGCTTCCGGATACCGCCGTATCACTGCTTACGCAAGCATCTTTACACGTTCCCTCTCCACTTGTGCCACAATAAAACGTTGTCGTATTCGGAATACAACAATCCCACAATCCAACGCCGCCCGTCGAACAGGCACCCGTCGAATCATCTTTCGAAAGTTCATCAGTATTGCATCCCGCGGTATTCGTCCGGCATTCGCCTGAATACGACTTCCCGGTCGAAGAATCACTGAATGTGCAACTCGCCGCAAATGTAGGCGAGGATATCAAAAAGAAAACGAGAAGCAAAAACCCTCCAAACAATTCAGGAAAAAATGGTACGAATTTTTTCAAGAGAATCATACAGAGAAATCAAACTCATTCAAGCAACCAATCACATTCAAATCTCATCTATTTCCTCTCCACCTGCCCGATACGACTTTCAGCGATCGAGAGCGCCTGATTTACAGTCGCCTCGCCCAGATTAACCGACGTGATCATATCTCCCAAGATCTTCTCGATACTTTCGGGATCCGACTGCTTCCAGTTTCGCGCGATAAGATTGCCATCCGCAAAAGGGCCGAGCACCGGATCGGTTTTCTGCTTCTCTACGAGGTCGCGCCGAGCAGCCGGAGCACCGGTCTTCGCAAGATACGCCGCCGCCGGATCAAATGCACTCTGAAAATCCTTAGCATTTCCCGTTATTGCATTCTCCAGATGAACCGTCCCTGTCGGAGGAAATGACGCGTACTTCAAGAACTGCCACGATTCGAATATTCGAATTTTGTCAAAAAGAGCTGTGTCTTGCGTTCCCTCAGGTGCAGTCTTGTTCTTTGCCACCACAAACCCCCAGTAGTTCGGAAAGTTAAAAGGTTGCGCGCCGGTTGACTGTGGCAGTGGCGAAACCGCGAAATTCAGTTTCGAGTTCTTCCGCTTGATGGTATCGAAATGCCACGAATAATTAATCATCATCCCCGCCGTCCCCTCATAGAAGGAATCGATGGAGTAGTGCATACGCGGATTCCACGTATAGAGCGACGAAGTCGGATTGGCAAACTGCGTATAGAACGAAAGTGCATTGGCACCGGCAGCAGCATTCAAGCGGAGATCACGTACATTCCCTCGCGGCACCAAGACACCATTTTGCAAGAAGAGCGCTGAGAGCACATCGGTCGATCGATTGATATTTGTCGCCGTTCCAAGCGCCGCGCCAGACTGCGTAATCTCACCGAACGAATTGATACGGGTAAGCAGGCGAACATCATCCTGAAACTGGTCCCAGGTGACCGGAGGCGCCGTGATACCCGCCGCCGCCAAGAGATCTTTGTTATAGTACAGCGCGAGCGAATCCGCCGAAAGAACGACGCCCGATATTTTCCCGTCATCCGTCACAAAATCATCGCCCACCGTGTCGACGAAAGCATTCCGATAACTTCGCTCGTCGATCATGGTGTCGGGCGCCGTCACGATCTTGTCGGCAAACGCCGGCGTCCAAGAGTTTCGAATAAGGAAGATATCGGGGCCATTCCCGGCTGCGAGCGCATCGAGCAAATCCTGCCGATAGGTATCGACCGCAAGCTTCCGATAGGAAATATTGCCGACATTCGGATTGAGCGTCTTGTACTGACCGATAATCTGCCGAAGCGCTTCCGAATCGTCAAAGATTCCCCATATTTCAAGGTCTATCTTGTACGTCGTATCAGTCTGGCGCAGTCCGCACCCGGAAAGAGACAGTACTGCCGCCCCCAAAACAAGCCCCGCAACCACCCTTGTCACCACGCGCCCCATAAACACACTTTTTATTTTTGAAAACCCTTTTTTTCCAGCCTTCTCTCTTTCCACCTTTTCCCACAGTTTCCATTCCCGTTATTCTCGCCCCTTTTCTCTTCTCGTCATTCCCGCGAAGGCGGGAATCCAGGTTCCACTCGCTTCCACAGAAACACACACAAGATTTTCCCAACAAGACTCCATTCTCAATTTTTACAATTCATCGTATAAATCTCTCCATTTCGGATTCCTTTGTTCAATCAATCGTATTTTCCATGAACGGTTCCATTTCTTCAACTGCCCTTCCCTCTGGATAGCTCCAAGAATGCTGTCTCCTTGCTCATAATACACCAGCTTGTTCACGTTATATTTTTCGGTAAATCCGGGAAGGACCTTGTTCTTATGCTCCCACATCCTCTTCCTAAGATCGGATGTAACTTCAACATACAATGTTCCATTTCTTTCGCTTGCCAGTATGTACACGCAGGGAGATTTCATGAAACTCAATTCGTCATCCGGAAATATCAGCGTCCGCAGAGACTGGATTCCCGCCTTCGCGGGAATGACAGAAAAGGTCACTTCTGGCAGACAAGCGCGTAGTGATAATCCCCCGCCAATATATCCTTGACCGGAGAAAAACCGCGCTCAGAGAGCATCTCTATCAATTTCTCCCGGGAAATACGGAGCGACGCTTCCGGCCCAAACGACGCCTCAGAGTCATTCCACTCCATGATAAACAGGAAACCGCCCGACTTCAGCACGCGATAGGCCTCCCAGAGCATCGTTTCCTTGCTTTTGTTCTGAAAGAGCACATCTTTCAAAATCACCCAGTCCAGGCTGTTGTCCGGCAAGCCGGACCCGCCTTCGCGTTCCAGATTCACCCGTTTTGTCGTCACATTGGAAAGCCCGAGCGCCTTGGCACGACTCGCCACCGCCTCAAGCGACGACGGCAAGATATCAAGCGCATACACCGTTCCTGACTTCCCCACCGCCCGCGCAAATGCGAGCGAGAAAAACCCCGACCCACACCCGAAGTCCGCAACTGACGCGCTCTCCAACGCATCAAGCTGGTCAATCACCTCTTCCGGCTTCACAAAATTATTCGTCAGCGTCGTTCCCATAAAGTATTACATGCGTGTTCGAGTTGCAAAAAGAATAGCCTCATTGTACAACAGAAACACCGAGTCAACAAACAAGCCCGGTATTTGGAGAGGTCGCATAGTGGCCGAGTGCACTCGCTTGGAAAGCGGGCATACCGCAAGGTATCGAGGGTTCGAATCCCTCCCTCTCCGCATTCATTTCACCAAAGCAAACCTGCGACGCGACGAAGTCAGCCAAAGATTGCAAGGCGACATTCGCTATTTCAAAACTCTATGAAAGGCCACACCGTTCCGCTTCCGCCGGATGCGCCGAAGAAAGGCGAAATATACCGCCACTACAAGGGCGATTCGTACAAAGTGCACGAACTCGCACTACATTCGAATGATGAGGAGTGGATGGTGATATACGAGCCACTCTACGAAAACCCCGATGCGCCGCTCTTTACGCGCCCGCTTCGCGAATGGCGCCAAGTCGTCGAATGGAACGGGAATCACGTCGAACGATTCAAAAAAATCTGAATATTCATGTCCTCTCCCCACAAACACGCCTACGACGCCTTCGGGTCGCATTGGGAAATAACCGTGTGGGACGATATATCATCGTCCCATTTTCATGCGATCATAAGGGAAATCCTCGCGCGATCGGAACGATTTGAAGAGAACTTCTCGCGCTTCCGCCCATCATCCTTTGTCTCACGCCTCGCAGAAGAGAAACAAACCGGCGATATCGAGGTTCCGGAGCACTTCGTCGCCATGCTCCGGCCATATTTCCAGCTCTACAGCGCAACCGACGGGAAAATCACGCCGCTCATCGGCCACACCCTCTCCGACCTCGGCTACGACGCAAGCTATTCCCTCACACCGCAAAAGATAGTCCGACTTTCACCCGATCTCTTGGAAACCGTGACCCTACTCGACAATACGCATATCGCTGTCAAATACCCTGTTCTCTTCGACTTCGGTGCGATCGGCAAGGGCTATTTTACCGATCGCATCGCCAATTTCTTGCGCGAAAGTCGCATTCGAAGATTCCTCGTAAACGGAAGTGGCGATATTGTCTATGAAGGGAACAGCGAAACAATACGCGTAGGACTCGAGCATCCGAGCGATCCGACACAGGTTGTGGGATCGATCGAAATGATGCAAGGCGCTTTCTGCGCTTCCGGAACCAATCGCCGAAGATGGCGAGATTACCACCATATCGTCGACCCCGACACAACCCAATCCCCCGAGCACCTCCTCGCCACCTGGGTCCGCGCCGAAACCGCCGCGACCGCCGATCTCCTCGCCACCGCCCTCTTCCTCACGAATCCGAACGCGCTTCGAGCAGCCTTCCCTTTCGAATACGCCACTCTCAATCCGGATTTCTCACTCGAACAATCAATCGGTTTTAAAGCAATCACCTATTGACAAAGTATAATATACGCCATACAAATAGAGACAGTTCTTCATATCCGGAGTCATGCCATGCCAAAGAGACTCGAGTATTTTGCTCCACGAGCATTCACGAAAAGTCCCGTGAGAATCGACTGCCAACTGCCATCCGGGAGGATATTGAGCATTCGCATAAACAAAGTTTACATAGAGAACCAACCCCTGGATGAAAGGCTATCCCCTTTTGCAAGACGAAACCCCGTCGATAACAATAGCGTATCTCTCAAGCTCTCTCTGTCATTAGCTATAAAAGGAGACTACCACGACAATACGCCAAGATATACCTCGATTGAGAAAGCAGTGCGCTTTCCAAAAGACTCAATACAAAACGCATGGAGCGAAGGATTGTACCTGAAAGCCGCATTGCTCAAACATATAACATTGGAACCAAACCAACTGAGAATACTCTCTCAAGGAGATACCGTCATTGTCGTGATGCGAGGAACACCTCTGATAAAAATTATGGGTAGCACGTTGGAAGAAATACCCCAAGCGCGATAAATTTCAGCCACATTACAAAAGACAGACAGGTCAAAACCCTGTCTGTACTTATCTCTACTCAAAATCGTCAGAAATTTCATCCCTTCGCTTCCTGCTTTATCTTCTCTAGTGCATCCATAAAACCTTTCGGGGTGAGTGAAGAGCCATTCACCACGGCGAGATCAAGGGAATCGATAGATTTCCCCACCACCTGCGCGGAAATGCCTTCCCCGAACTTATCCTGCATAAATTTGCTCTTTTCATTTTCGGAGTCCCCCTTGAAGACTACATCGGTCACCGCGCCGTCCTTCAGAGTGAGCGTCACCTCGACGCTCTCCGGACCGGCAGGCGATGTATAGGCGCCCGACGCCGAATAGGTACCGTCCTTGTATGAAGCATCCGTCATCGCTCCCTCCTCCGGCTTCATCAGAGCCTCTCCCGAATTGCTCGACTCCGGCCGGATATCATTCGGAGGCAAGACATCATTCGACCGCCCCAAGAACCAAGCGATCGCCGCTCCGAAAAGCGCCACAACCGCAATACCGCCAAACAATTTCGATCCGCCCGACGCCATATTCTCGCGCGGTGCCGACGAATTCCCTTCATCACCCTCGGAGTCTTCTTTTCGCATGTCTTCGCTCATAAATATATGTGGTAAGAATAAGGAAACAGACGCGAACGGCAGTATAGCACACAAAAACGCCACTCCACAAAAACGCCTTTACAGAGCCACAGGAAAGATGGTACAGTAGTCAAAGACCACTGAAACACAAAGTCTTTTTTATGGGTAGCGTGGCTTTTCTGTCGACTCCGGGCGCATTGCTCGCTGAAGTTGTCTGCATTGGGTTTCTCTGCCTGATACAGGTATTCCTCATAGTACAGCTCTTTCGCAAGACACGTCAGCTCGATGAGCGCCAAAAAATGTTCCTTAAAGGAAAGCACGGCGCCGATCTCGAATCGGTTATCGTGCGACATGATCAGGAAATCGGCAATCTCGACACCGAAATACAAGAGCTCTTCGCTCTCGCCGAGCAGATTCGCGAGCTTGCCATGATCGGCATTCACAAAGTCGGCATTGTCCGCTTCAACCCATTCCAGGATACGGGAAGCAACCAGAGCTGGAGCATCGCGCTCCTCGACGGAGACACGACCGGTCTCGTTATCTCTTCCCTTCTCTCCCGAGAATCGGCGCGCGTCTATGCAAAGCCGGTTGTGCAAGGGCAGGCAAAGGATTTCCCGTTCACCGCCGAAGAAAAGCGCGCCATAGAGCTCGCACAAACCTCCAGAGACCCCAAGAAAGCACCCGCGACTCCAACGCAGATCCCGACGAAGAAGTAAAAAACAATCGACAACATTCCAAGCTGTCTCTCCACTTTCGATTTTCGCTTTTTTTGAATCAATTTCTAATGTCCCTGTTTTTATGAGCGAGTCCACTCCGACAACCGAGCCAAAGAAAATCGTCAAGATACCGTCTTCCGTCAGCGTCAAACGACTTGCGGAGATCTTTGGCACACCAGTGTCGACCGTCATTATGGAGCTCATGAAGAACAAAATCCTCGCCACCATCAACGAGGAAATTGACTTTGAAACTGCGAGTATCATCGCTCAAGATATGGGTTTTGAAACCGAAGAAGACCTCGAAACAAGCGGCAGCGAGACCTTGACGCTCGAACGACTTATCGAAATTTGCGCTCAAGAAAAGGCGTCCGGAAAAACGCTCGAGACACGCCCCCCGGTCGTCACCATCTTAGGGCACGTCGACCACGGAAAGACGACACTCCTCGACACCATCCGAAAAACCAATGTCGCAAGCAAAGAATCCGGCGGCATCACTCAGGCAATCAGCGCCTACCAAGTCAAGAAGCGAGGCGAGTTTATCACCTTCATCGATACGCCCGGCCACGAAGCCTTTTCCGCCATGCGCGAACGCGGCGTCGCTCTCGCTGATATTGCTATTCTTGTCATCGCCGCCGACGACGGCGTTCGCCCGCAAACCAAAGAAGTTATCTCCTATATCCGCGAACACCACATCCCCACCATCGTCGCTATCAACAAAGTCGACAAGCCCGAAGCGAACATACCTCGCGTCAAACAAGAACTCGCCGACAACGACATACTCCTCGAAGAGTGGGGTGGCAATTACCCGGCCGTCGAAATCAGCGCCAAGCACGGCAAGAATATCGACAAACTCCTCGAACATATCCTCTTGGTTGCCGAAGTCAACGATTTCCAGAGCGACGCGAAGCGCGACGGACTCGCCCTCGTCCTTGAGTCCCACCTCGATCCGCAAAGAGGCCCGGTTGCAGTCGCCCTCGTCAAAACCGGCACACTCAAAGTAGGGCAAGATGTCACCGTGGGAAGCGCCTATGGCCGCATCCGCCGACTCGAGGATTTTTCCGGAAAAAGCATCGTCTCCGCACCGCCATCGACACCAGTCCAGCTCTACGGCCTGAGTGCCGCGCCAAACACCAATGATGTCGTACAAGTCGTGAGCAGCAAGGTTGCCGCCCGCCTCAAGTCTCGCGAACGCATGACTGGCGGCATCACAAAGAAAGACGTGCAGATTATCGCCGATGAAGACGTAAAGAAATTCCCGCTTCTCATCAAAACCGATGTTCACGGCTCGCTCGAAGCCATCGAACAGATCCTCTCCACAATTCATTCGGATGAGATCGCCCTTGATATTGTCGCCAAAGGCGTCGGGAGCATCACCGAAAGCGATGTCCGTATCGCCGCAAGCGCCAGCGCGCTCATTGTCGGGTTCAATGTGAACCCAACCCCCGTCGCCGCCCGCATCGCCGAAACGGCGAATATCGACATCAAAAGCTTCAATATCATCTACAAACTTGTCGAATACGTAAAAGAACAGATCTCTGCTCTCCTCCCGCCCGAAATCATTCGCACCGACTTGGGCATTCTCTCCGTCCTCGCTATCTTCAAAACCGGCAAACACGATATGATCGTCGGTGGACGCGTAAACGATGGGAAAATCGCGAAGGGCTCCCAAATCGAAATCAAGCGCGACAGCGAAATCGTCGGCACCGGTCGATTGGCAAACCTCCAGCAGAACAAAAAGAACACCGATGAAGTGGGAAGTGGCAACGAATGCGGTCTCACCATAGAGACTTCAACCAAAATTCAAGCCGGCGACACCATCCTTTCCTTCCAAGTCGAAGAAAAACGCCGCACACTCTAACCAACCCAATCTCCAAAAAAACAACCGCCTCCAGATTCTACCCGGGGCGGTTTTGGTTAGCAACTGCTCGCTTACTCACTATCTCTATGTGACACAGAATTCAGTGCAATCGCTTTAAGTGATTCTGCATTTTAGAAATGTCACCCAATAAGTCAAGAACGAGCGGCAAAAGAAGCGCTGTTGAAACAAGCAGAATCACCTCTGACCATGCTGGCGGCGACACAAGCATAGCAAGCCGTAAGGGAATGCTTGAGAACATACAGAGACATGCCAAGCAGACTAACGCGATACCCCGTACACTCCGCATTTTCAATCTCCTCACTTCCTGCGCTCGCTGTTCTTGGAAAAGAAGTTCTTCTTTCATGATTGCTTCTCCTCAGAGCTTATTGTTTCTGCCGCCGCATCATCTCGAGCCATTGAGTTCGGAAGAAGCATGCACTCCATCCAATCTTCGACAATCATTAAACATCGAGATGATCACACCGAAGAGACATAGCAAGATAGATACTGACAAAATCAACCAGACCGAAAATGGCAGAGCATACGAATCAATGCAGACCGGGAGAACTTCCAAAAGAACACACGAGAATGCTTTCTCCCTAAATCGCAGTGCCAATAAATCACGCGCCGTTCGCATTTCAATCCCTTCGTGCCATTGGGCGAGTTCCCCACATTCACCAAGCTCTTTTCTGAGTTTCCTTGCCACTTGAAAATTATCCCAAGCAGCAAACCCACAGAGGAGAAAGGTTACCGCGCAGAGAATTCCTACGAATCGGATCTGAGGGAAAACATCTTGGGCATCGGAATACTTGAGAATGAGCGTACTCAAAATAAGGAAGCCGCCTCCACCCATGAGGAGTCCGACTTTCAGGGCTCTGCGCATCTGAGCTCGATACAGTACGATCTTCCGAACAATGGAATCATCAGACATGACACAAACACCTCTCTCAATAAAGTCCAAAACAAGAATGACCACCCCTCGAAATTTCTCTGTTCGAGGCACTTTGTGGTATTTTTTAAACAACTCCGTTTGACTTGTCAATATATCTTGGGTAGTCTGTACTGTCAACTCATTATGGTCGAAAAACCACACATATTACCTCCTCCTGTCCTCGAAATACTCGCCACTCTCGAACAGGCGGGATTCGAGGCCTTTGTCGTGGGCGGAAGCGTTCGCGATATTCTTCTCGGGCGCGAACCAAAAGACTGGGACATCACTACCAATGCCGTTCCGGAAGAAATCCAGCGCCTTTTTCCTGAGAGCTTCTATGAAAACACTTTCGGCACTGTCGGCGTAAAAGTAACGCCCTTCATGCCCGCAGGAAAAGAAAATCGCGAAGAAGATGTGATCGAAGTCACCACCTACCGCGCCGAATCCGGCTATAACGACAAACGCCACCCCTCGAAAATCTCTTTCGTAAAAACAGTCGAAGAAGACCTTGCCCGCCGCGATTTCACCATAAACGCGATCGCTCTCTCGGCACACGGAAACCTCGTCGATCCGTTCAATGGACAGGGCGATTTGAAGCAAAAAATCATTCGCGCCGTTGGAAATCCAATCGATCGCTTTGGCGAGGATGCACTTCGTATGCTCCGCGCCGTTCGGTTCTCTGCCGAACTCCGCACACCCATGCCACTTCCCAAAGGGTCATTCATGGACCAGAGCGACTCCAGCAACGATCTTCATAAACACGCCGACTGGCACATAGAACCTGAAACCTTTTCCGCTATTCAAGCGCACGCGGGCGACATCCGCCTCATTTCCGCCGAACGCATCTCGGATGAACTCTCCAAAATCATCCTTTCTCGGAATCCCGCCGAGGGCATCGATCTCCTTCGCATCGCCGGACTCCTCGAGTATATCGCACCGGAAATCACCAAAGGCATCGGCGTCGGGCAAAATCTCCATCATATCTATTCCGTCTACGAGCACAACATTCGCGCCCTCGCCACCTGCCCCTCGCCGCGGCTCGACGTCCGCCTTGCCGCCCTCCTTCACGACGTGGGCAAACCCCAAACCAAGCGCGGCAATGGCTATCGCTCCACCTTCTACAACCACGATCATGTCGGTGCAAGAATCACGAGAAAACTCCTCGAGCGCCTCCGCTTCCCCGGCAAGATCATCGAAAAAGCAACGCTCCTCGTTGACAACCACCTGTTTTACTATAATGTAGGGGAAGTGACGGCCGCGTCGGTCCGCCGACTGATCAAGCGCGTCGGGCTCGAGAACATGCGCGACCTCATGGATATCCGCATCGCCGACCGCCTCGGCTCCGGCACGCCAAAAGCGAAGCCCTACAAACTCCGCCACCTCGAGTACATGATCGAGAAGGTTTCGAAAGACCCTGTCTCCGTCAAGATGCTCGCCATAAACGGTCGCGACCTCATGAAAACGCTCCGCTTATCGCCCGGGCCGAAAATCGGCGCCATCCTCGACGTTCTCCTTGCCGAAGTCATCGAGGACCCGACAAGCAATACGGAAACAGCACTCCTTCGGCGAGCTGCCTCACTCAACAAGGAAGACATAAGCCGTCTCCGCATACTTGCCAAAGACCGCATCAAGGAAAAACGTGCCAAAGATGACCAAAACACCAAGCAAAAGCACTGGGTGCAATGAATAAAGGGAGGAGAAGCAGGGAAATCTCCCGAAAATATAGACAAAAAAAAACAGACTGCTCGACTCTGATCGAGATGACAGAAAAAGTATCGGGACATAGTATACCGGTAGTACGCGCCCTTCGGGTGGGTGTAGACTGGGTTCGATTCCCAGTGTCCCGACTATGAAATTCGCAATCAAAGATATCGCCGACAATCCCGTCAACCTCCTCCGGCGTGCCGGATATGCCTTTCAACGCCAAGAAAACGGGGAAATGAGTTTCATTCGTCCGCTCGCTTCCGCCGGATACCCGCGTTTTCATATGTACACACGGCTCGAGGGAGAAGATCTTCACATAAGCTTTCACCTCGATCAGAAAAAAGAAACCTACGGCGACGACACACGCCATCACGGCGAATACGAAGAATCCGGCGTCTTGAAAGAAGAAGCCGATCGCATCAACTCATTCCTCACCCCCGCATCCGACAGTTCCGATGTAAGCCCGATATAATACCTCCGGAACGGCATCCCTACGCCGGGGTGGCGAAATGGCAGACGCACCAGCTTTAGGAGCTGGCGGTGGCAACACCATGGAGGTTCAAGTCCTCTCCCCGGCACCAGTGAGCTCACGCATCAAACACAAAAAAACCGCTCCTAGATTCGGAGCGGCTTTTGTTTTTCCATCCACAGTTCCGACGCGCGTTAAACTTTGTTGGCACAAAGCTCCTCAAAAGAAGAACGCGTAGGTGAGATTCAACCGGACTCGAGGAGAGAATTCGGAATATTCCGAATGCCCCGACAATTGCCGGGAATATCCAGCTCAATCATCACTACCCGCTACGCGTGGCGGAACCATGAAAAGAAACTTTTGGTCTTACTTCAAAGAACCCTTGCCCCCTCGCGAATCTCTACCAACCCTCAAACTTTTTCTGGTTTGAGAATTGGATTGAGAAAACAAGGCTTGCGTAAGGCTTTTTGTACAATCTATTTTAAAGTAGTGTAAACCATATATTTGACTTATTTTGTGGTTTTGTGTACCATATAATTATGGTTTTTCAACGAAAACAATCTATACCATCATCTCTCACGGCGCATCGAGTACTGGTCATATATGGTCCGCGCCGCGTGGGAAAGACAACACTCTTGAACGCGTACTTGGAGAGTATTCGCCCCACACAAACCGTCCTTTCGGTTGTCGGGGACGATATCCGCATCCGCGAACTTTTTGCCTCCGAAAATCGAGATGCGCTCCTTGATTTTGCACGACCATACAACACCATTGCCATTGACGAAGCCCAGCAGGTTCCCAGTATCGGTCTCGGCGCGAAAATGCTCATTGACGCCTTCCCGGAAAAACACATTATTTTGACCGGATCGTCATCATTTGATCTCTCATCGCAGATTGGCGAACCATTGACCGGTCGCCACTTTACCCTGACGCTTCTCCCATTGGCACAGTCCGAAATACAAGCAACACACTTCGAGCTGTCCGGCACACTCGAGCAATTTCTCCGGTACGGTTCCTATCCCGAGGTGTTGATTGCACCCGATTCCGCCTCGCGAGAACGGATCTTGAACGAACTCGTTTCATCGTATCTCTACAAGGACGTACTCGCGCTCGACAAAATCAAATCTCCGGACCTCTTGCGCGACATCGCCCGCATGATCGCTTTTCAAATCGGATCAGAAGTCTCGCTCAATGAGATAGCGATCTCGGTCAAAACCGATATCAAAACCGTCGCCCGATACCTTGATCTTCTCGAAAAAATGTTCGTCATCAGGAAAGTGCGAGGATTCAGCCGAAACCTTCGAAACGAAATTACCAAAAAGGCGAAATACTACTTTCTCGATCTCGGAGTGCGAAACGCCGTCATTGGTCGATTCGTTCCCCTCTCAAACCGCGACGATATCGGCGCGCTCTGGGAGAACTTCGTCTTCATGGAACTCGCCAAGCAAAGCGGCTTCGCCGACATGGCGGACAGCTACTTCTTTTGGCGAACACACACCGGCGTCGAAATTGATATCATTCGCGAATCTCAAGACGCGATCGAAGCCATAGAGTGCAAGTGGAACAAAGACGCGCGCATCCCAAAGACATGGCGCGACGCCTATCCGAACAGCACATTCAAGACCATCAATCGAAATAACTACCTCAGTCAATTTGCCTAGCATTTCAAAGAACTCTATTCCTCTTTTCGCTGATCTCTACCAATCCTCAAGCTTTTTCAAGTTGAGAATTGGATTGAGAGAGGGTTGACCATATTCGCGATAAGCACCCTCAGAACTTATCGCAAAGCGCGTGAGAATCTGGGGCACGCGCACCCGTTTTTCATTAGTCTCGAATCCTTTCGGGACTGACAGTGTACTGCCAATCCATGGCAAGCACCTCGGCTTCCTGCCGAGTGTAAGCCAGACGATACCCGTCCGGCTCGCAGACAGTGGAGCCCGTCAGAGCTCCACACATCCGCCGCCCGCAATACGGGCACTTCGGAAGATTTTCATTTTGCATTCCCCTCTCCTTTATCTATAATTTTCGAAAAAGTCACTCTACCGACCAGCAAGCGCTCTGCTTGCATTTCGGATAAAGCGGGGGAAGAGTTTTCAACCATGAATACCCCTCCCCTTTGTAACCTTACTACCCACCCGTTCCAAAAAGGGCGTCGGTGGTACTGGCACAAAGCGATTGCGCCTTACACCGAATCATATACCGCTTGAAGTGGCGGCCGACTTTGGTTTTCGGCGACTCGCCAGCAAGGACGCCGCGCACGTCAGTCACTTCCGCTTCGTTAAGCAGGCACGATCCAGAATTTGCGCCTCTACTCCACGATCCCCAGCCCTCAAGAACATTGCCATTCTTGTCGAGCAAGAAGTTATACGAGGACTCGGATCCTCCTATACGGGCAACCGCCTGAGGGTGAGGTCTGTACGAACACGTACCCTTGGCGAAGCAGACTTGGGGCATTGCCTTCCGTGCCATCCGGGCACGATAGTCAATGATCCCTTGCACCACCGGGATGTGGCCGAGTTGGTTTACTATTTCTGCCCAAATCGCCTCATCGGCGATTTGACCGTGGGTATCGTCGCAGATACTCACATACTCCTTCTGGAGTTTCTCCACCTCAAACGCCCTCCTGTCCACAAAACAACCTCCCAACCTTTCACGGGGGTTCAGCCAATTCCACCGACCGTTCAGGAGAAAGAATACATGGTACCTGGTGGTACCAAATCCGTTTTCATCCGTGGCGAAGACGAGATTGTCCACAGGGACGACATCGCCAATAACAAACCTCTCCGACATGGGCTGGACTACCGCTATACAAAACCTATTTTGAGCTTTCATGATAACCCCCTTAAGAGGTGTTGAGCATAGTTCCGTGCTTATCAGGCACGAGCGGTCTGAGCCACTTTCGTGGCGGTCTGAATTTTCGCACCGATACTGCCAAGCGCGTTTCTGTTCACGTTTTTCACGAATAATCTGAATCAGAAATGCACTCAGCAATTCAATTTGAAAACCCAGTGCCATACTTCAAAGAACTTTCCTATCCCGCACGCCGTACTCATGGTGCGGGATCACTCTACTGACCAAGAAGCACTTGCTTCCCTGTCAGATAAAGCGGGAGAGTTTGTACCGAAGTACTCTCCCAAGCTCCAACCTATTTGTTCAGTCCCATCGATCGGTCACACCGACGAGACTTTTGAATCAGCCTTCCAAGATTGACTGGTACTTCCGACCATCCTTGGCAGTAGGCCACCGACCCGTAAGCCGACGAAACCTAATCCCGTCCGCGTTGGGGATGGTCCCCGCCAGGTACCCCTTGTACCTAGCGAAAGTCCTAGCACAGCTGAGTGCTGGGGCATTCCATGCCCCCGCAGGGAAGCGAGACAAACCATCTAACTTCCATGCAACTTTCTCAAGCTCCCTTGCCATCTTGGCACTCTCGAAATCCCTTTCTTTGAAGAACCGGTTCGCCGCTCTCAACAGAAGCGGATACTCTAGGGCACTCGCGCCCTGACGGCGGAGCCTGCGTACCATTGTCGAGACTTTCTTATACTTCTCTTTCGCGGTCATAGTCATGGCAATTCTCCTGAATTACCCCATCAGCGACATGCTAATGGGGACCGAGATTCGGCACACAACTTTGGAAATACTTTCCAAAACTCCGTGCCGAAACCCGAAATAAGAGAATTCCATGCCAAACTAAGCTGAAATATTTCAAAGAACTTGTCCTCTACCAATCCTCAAGCTTTTTCAAGTTGAGAATTGGATTGAGAGAGGGATTGCGTAAAACCTTGCAATCCCTCTTGTTCCCGCCGAGTGAGCTTGGCGGGTTAAAAAATCAGGCTATGATGGCCAGGTCCGTTTCCTTCCAGAAGAATTCGTGCTGCTCTTCCGTTACCTGGCCGCGAACGAGAGCCTTTGCTCCCCTATGCGGAAACGGAAACCCTAGCCAAACCTCCTGCCCTGCCTCGTAGGGTATCACCCTCCCTACGCGGTATTCCCCATGCTCGCCCTCGTGCACCTGGGATTCCGACACTAGTTTTGCCACCTCCAAGCTTTGCGTTAAGCAGAGCACGTAGAGATAGCCGTCATTTGATCGCGCTTCAACTGCGTACACTTCAACTGCGTAATGGATAAATTTTCCAGCTATAGTCAGGTGGTGCATGGTTTTCTCCTCGTCGAAAAATTGGTTAAAAACATTCGGATACAACAGAGAAGTTTCTACGAACAGAACTTGCTTTCGTACACCTCTCTCTGCTGCACCGAACATTCTCTTCCCTTTCCTCAAAGAAGAAATTCGCAAACTATCTGATTGTCCGCCAACTGGCGGATTTCAAAGAACTCTCCTCACTCACAACGCAAGAGCATTGCGGCGAGAATGATGAGGGGTGAAAATTGATATACCGGTCTCCTCTAAAAAATGAGACGGTCCCTCCTCATCATTCCGGCAACAAAATACGGGCGGCGCTGTCTACGGCTCGGCACTTCCTCAGAAGAAGATGAGAGTCATACACAGCGCCGCCCGTTGGAATACGAAATACCAATACTGCGGACTTGCCTGTTTCTCTCCTCTTCCGTTCCCCGGGTGCCACCCCAGAGAAGACTTGTTGCAAAACACAATATTTCAATGTACCTCAATCGTTAACACCGGAGTATAGCATGCTGCCAACTGTTTGTCAATATTCTAAGACAAATTATTGGCACACCGAAGGCTTATCCACGGCATTCTTGGCACATATCCATACTTTTATGGCTTGTCTACGTGCCAACACAGAACTCAATAGTACGGCTTATTTTGACGACATTATTGGACACATGGCTTCGGTTTTATAGTTGAACAGTGGAAAGATACTGACGATTCAAAATCCCGTCCCACCGCAGAGAAATTTGACAAATCTATAATTTTCTGTTTATATATACTGTCCATCACGGACACGCAGTAACTTCCCAACCCAACAAAGCCTCAAGGAGGCACCATGAAAACGACCACTTCGAAGTCTTATCTATTCGCCTTCCTCGTAGCACTTGCCTTAACCATCAGCGCATGCTCGCGCGCAGAAGAACACATATTCAAAGCGGAAGAGGCTCCGCTTTGGCTCAAAGTCGAAGGTCCATTGTCAGCGGACGCATTCTTCGCGGGAACAATCGTTCACATAAGCGTGAATGGCGCAGACTTCCACAACATGGAGGTATTACGGGTCGAAGCAAGTCATCAGGATTTTGAAAAATCTCCCAGTTTCATAGACCGTGTAGTAATTGACCTTGTAAACTGGCATGATGGCGCCCGATACACCCTCTATTTCGCAACCCTCCACTTTAATCGCGAGCCAACAATGGCATCGAGGTTCAACAGTGTATCATTCAAAGGGTACCCTGATTGCCCTGATGGCATCTGCTCTCTTAAAGAGATCCAGACGCGCCATCGCGTAAGTTTCTGATCGCCCCGCGCCGAGCTCACAAGAGACTCGGCGCTTTTATTCCGGAAAAACAAACGGGCGGGATTCCACATCCCGCCCTGCTTTTATTTCTGTCCCATTCTCATCCTGAAATCCCCCGAATCAAGGTTCGGACATTCCTACCACTCAAGCGCTCCGCCCACTTTATACTCCGTGACGCGCGTCTCAAAGAAGTTCTTCTCTTTCGAGAGGTCCACCGCTTCGCTCATCCATGGAAACGGATTTTCCGCATGGTACTGTACCGGCAATCCCACACGCTCGAGACGTCGATCGGCAACATGCTCGATATATTGTTTGAACCCTTCGGCATTCATGCCGAAAATGCCCCGCGGAAAAACTTCCTGCGCAAAGGTATACTCCAATACTACCGCCTTTCTGATGAGATCTACGATGTGCCGCTGAAATTCCGGTGTCCAGAGTTCCGGTTGCTCCTCCTTTATCGCGTTAATCATGTTGATGCCAAAGTTCAAGTGCTGAGACTCGTCGCGCATAATATACTGAATTTGTTCGGCACTTCCTGGCATTTTGTTCTGCCGCTGAAAGCCAAACATCACCGCAAACGAGCTATAGAAGAAAATTCCCTCGAGAATCAGCGAAAACACCGCCATATTTTCGAGGAATTTCTGATCAGCGGCAAGAGTGCCGGTCTTGAAATTTTGATCGAAAATACCCTCATTAAATGAGAGGATGAATTCGTCTTTGTTGTAGATAGCCTCCACCTCGCGATACATATTGAAGATCTCGCTTTCATCAAGCCCGAGAGATTCCACAATATACTGATACGAATGCGTATGTATCGCCTCTTCATATCCCTGTCGTAAGAGGTACATGCGACACTCCGGACTCGTGATATGCCGATAGAACGCCAAGACAACATTGTTTGCCGCAATGGAGTCGGCTGTCGTGAAAAACCCCAAGACCGTCTTCAGCGCCTTTCGTTCATCGTCCGAGAGTACATCGCGCGCCTTCCACTGTTCGATATCCTTCTGCATGCTAATTTCTGTCGGCAGCCAGTGATTGGCATTTCCCACATTGTACGCTTCCCATGCGAAGGTGTGGCGCATCGGGTAGAGCTGCATCACATCGGCGTCTCCCCCATTTATCACCCGGCGCTTATTGATATCCACCGGCTTCGCTCCCTTTTGTATTGGCATAAAAGTAGAATTCTGAATGTAGTGTCTCTCACTTGCGAACGACTGGTGCTTGTCATTCCCGCCTTCGCGAGAATGACGCAAGAAGGAAAACTTTTTATCTCGCACAAGGCAATAAATTTCCCTACCCCTGGCATGCTTCGCAATCAGGGTCGGCAATCAAACACAGTTTCGGAGCAGATCCGGACAATGTGCTTCCCTCCGAAGCAGAGCTGCTCTCTCGAACCGGAAGCGAAGCGGGGGGCACATCCGGAGCCGACGAAAGAGGAGGTGCGGTTGGAACAGCAAAAGAGGCTGCCGTTGGAGAAACACTGCTCTTGGCTCGATTGTGCGTTGAACCAAATTCCGTAGTTGATACCGTAGACTTCTCCACCTGGGACGCACCGAGCGTCCGAAGATAATAGGTTGTTTTGAGTCCAAGTTCCCAAGCACGAAAATAGATATCGGAAAGCTCACGACCGGATGCATTACGGAAGAAAATATTGAGAGATTGCGACTGATCAATCCACTTCCCGCGCCGAGCCGCCGCCTCCACGAGCCATGATGAGTGAATTTCGAACACTTCTTTATACTTCGCCTTCAGCGTCGCCGGGATACCCGGTATCTCTTGTATGCTCCCATCATGATACTTCAGCTGATTGAGCATATCGCGATTCCAGAGTCCGAGTTTCTTAAGGTCATTGACCAGATGCTTGTTGACTACCACAAAATCGCCCTCTTTGTTCGACTTCACGTAAATATTCTTGTAAATCGGCTCCATACACGGAATACACCCGACAAGATTCGCCGTACTCGCTGTCGGTGCGATCGCGAGCACATTCGAATTTCGCATACCAAATTTTCGTATATGCTCCCGCACAGGCGTCCAGTCAAGCTTCCCTGTTCGCACCAGCGGAATTTTCTCGCCACGTTCCACCTCGAGAATATCGATCGTATCCTGAGGCAGAATGTTCCGACTCCATTTCGAACCCTTGAAACTTGCATACATCCCCCGTTCTCGTGCCAATTCCGATGACGCCAGAATCGCATAGTACGACACCATCTCCATAGATTCATCCGCAAACTCCACCGCCTCCTTGGAATCAAAGTTGATGTCGAGAAGATAGAGTGCATCGTGATAGCCTCGGATACCGAGCCCGAGTGGCCGATGCCGCATATTTGAACGGCGTGCCTCAGGAATCGGATAGTAGTTTACATCGATAACATTATCGAGCATCCGCACCGCAATACGAGTCACCTTCTCGATACGATCTCTATCGAATACACCGTTTACTACAAACTTTGCGAAATTGAGCGATCCCAAATTGCATACTGCTGTCTCTTCCGGCGACGTATTGAGTGTAATTTCCGTACAGAGATTCGAAGAATGCACCACTCCCACATGATCCTGCGGCGACCGGAGATTGGACGGGTCTTTCCAAGTGATCCACGGATGCCCGGTTTCAAAGAGCATTGTCAGCATTTTCTTCCAAAGATCTTTCGCTACTACCCGTCTCCAGAGTTTCATTCCGCCTTGCTCTGCGCGCCGTTCATATTCATGATAGCGCTTCTCGAACTCAGCGCCGTACAGCTCATGCAAATCCGGCGTTTCATCCGGCGAGAAGAGCGTCCATTCGCCATTGTCACGCACCCGCTTCATAAAGAGATCCGGAATCCAATTCGCCGTGTCGATATCATGCGTACGCCGGCGCTCATCTCCCGTATTCTTACGAAGCTCGAGGAAATCTTCGATATCGTAGTGCCAGGTTTCCAGATAGACGCACCCGGCGCCACGGCGCTTCCCGCTCCGGTTTATAGATACATTGACATCATTGGCTATTTTCAAGAACGGCACGACACCCTGGCTCCCAACGCCCGTGCCTTTAATAAACGACCCCGTTGCGCGAACCGGCGTCCACGACGATCCGGTGCCGCCACTCCACTTGAGAAGCTGCGCGTTGTCGGAATAGGTCTTAAATATCAAATCGAGCGAGTCCGGCACCACATTCAGAAAGCAGTTCGAGAGCTGAGCCTTCACCATACCCGCCTGAAACAGCGTTCGCCCGCCCGGCGTATAAAGAAACTCCGAAAGCGCCCAATAGAAATCTTTCGCCACATCATCCCGCTTTGACTCCGGCTCGGGCAGGCTCGTTCCCAGAGCGATGCGCATCCAGAACATTTGCGGCGTCTCCAGCGGCAACTTCGTCTCCGGATCCTCCAGAAGATACCGCGAAGACAGAATCTCGAGCCCCATATATTCGAAGAGCTGGTCATTCTCAAGCACAAAGAGGTTGGAAAGCTTCTCCAAGTCGAAACCGAGCATCCGAGGATCAAACATCCCTTTCTTCACGCCCCAGAGAATATTCCGTTGAAAAGCCTGTTTGTGACGCTCCAAAAGAGTCTCCCGAGTAACGTCAGCACCCAGAACTTCTCGATACAGCCGATCCAAGAGCAAATTCGCCGCAAGCTTCGAATACGACGGGTCCTGCTCGATCATTGATCGCACAATCATTGTCAGAACACGCGCCACATCTTTCGTGGAGATACCATCGTAAACTTCGAGACGACACTGACGAAGAATGGCCTCGACATCGATATCCTTTTCTATGCCAACCATGTGATACCCGAGTGTCCGGCGGATCTTATCCAGAGAGAAAACCTCCTTTTTCCCAGAGCGTTTTGTGACAGAGAGCTCATGCTGCTCGATTTTTCGCGCAATTTCCTGTTTACGCTCTTCGCGAATCTTCGCGTGTTCGTATCGGTAAATGATATATGCTTTGGCAACATCGAAAAGCCCTTCCAGCATCAGTTCTTTCTCAGCGAAATCCTGCACATGTTCAACCGACGGCACTGCTCGAGGAAACGCCTGGAGAAGTTTCGAAGCGACCGTTTCGGAAAGCGTTCGTATAAAGGCATCGTCACTTTCGCCCCTTACTTCTGTGAAGGCGCTCTTCAAGGCGCGCTCTATTTTACTCACATCGAAATCAACGATATCTCCGTTCCGTTTCTTTATTTTTTGTGCCGTTTCGGTCATATTGAAGGGCAAGAAAGACACGGGCCGCCCCAATCCGCGCCCTTCTCGCAAGAGAAAATTAGTTTTCTGTTAACCCCCGACAGCTCCTGCCTCTACTGAAAACGACGCTCGACAACGCTCCAGTCAATCGAGCGAAAAAATGTATCAATATAGTCCGCACGTTTCAATCCGTAGTCCAACATGAAAGCATGCTCAAACACATCCATCACCAAAATAGGCACTGCCCCCGCAAGATGCCCCGCATCATGTTCATTGATCCATACATTGAAAAGCTTTCCACTCTCCACATCCTTTGCCAAAATGACCCAGCCAATCCCCCGCATCGCCCCGACAGCACGGAAATCTTTCTCCCACGCCTCAACACTGCCAAATGACTGCGCCAATGCGCCGGAAACACCACTCTCATCATGAACGAGTGGTGTACTATTCCTGGTCAAACCGCCAAAATAGAGCTCATGGAGTCGCATGCCATTCCACTCCCAACCAAAGCGCCGCTTCAACTCCGCATATTCCGGCGTCCCCATTTCCTTCGAAGACAGAAGTTCCGCAACCGCATTCGTATTCTTCACATACCCTTCGTACAACGTGAAATGATTCGAGAGAAGCGCATCACTCATCCCTTCCATCCCGAGAAGATGCGTGAAATCTTTTGGAGCGTATGGCATAGATATTTTTCTTTTTTTGAATTATTTGCAAACACGCCTCATCGCGCATGTTGATTTTCGACCACAAAACGCACCATCGCAAGTCTATATCTTCCCCACCAAATCAAGTCCTGGCTTCAGCGTCTTCGCGCCTGGTTTCCAGTTGGCAGGACATACCTCGCCGCCATGCTCGCGAACAAACTGTGCCGCGCGAAGCTTTCGCAGGATTTCCTCAGCAGAGCGTCCGATATTGTTTGAGTTTACCTCATATGACTGCAAGACACCGTCCGGATCAACGATGAACGTCCCGCGACGAGCATTTCCTTCTTCCTCGATATAAACGCCGAATTCCATCGTTAATTCCGCCGTTCGGTCGGCAATCATCGGAAATTGCACCTTCTCGATCGCTTTGGAGTGATCATGCCATGCCTTGTGTGTATATACGGTGTCCGTACTTACCCCAAACACTTCCGTATCAAGTTTCTGAAATTCTTCATAGTGATCCGCCAAGTCCTCCAGCTCGGTCGGGCAGACAAATGTGAAATCTGCCGGATAGAAGAACAAAACCACCCACTTCCCGAGAAAGTCCGAGAGCTTACTTTCCACAATCTTATCTTTGTGGTAGAGTGTTAAGTCGAAATCGGGAACCTTTTCGCCGATCTCAACGCCACATCCGTACTCATACGCCGAGTCTTCCTCGCAGCCACACAGTCCGCCACCGCAACACCCGTCTTTCTCATCATCGTATTCTTTGCTCATACACATTTCGGTTAAGTGAATAAAAAAGAGAAACCTCTCAAAATTTCGAAAAAATCGCCTGTCGTTTATTCATACTACGTGCCCATTTTTTCACTGTCAACTCTTCGCTTTTTAGCGCAAATTGTCATGGACGTTTCACACGAAAATCGGTATACCGTAACCCCTTCCATGGCGGATTTCGGGAAGCGTATCGATGTATTTTTGGCTCAGTCAAAACACTTCGAGGACATTGTCGGAAAAAAACTAAGCCGAGCGCACATATCGCGCGGCATACGAAACGGCGGGGTTCTCGCAGATGCTTCGCGCGTAAAGCCTCACACGAAACTTCTCGCCACAGAGTGTCTCACCGTATTTTCCGACAAATTCACGTCATTTCCCGATAAATTCGAACGTCAGCACAAAACGTTGGTCCCCGAACCAAGCGTTCCCATTGATATTATCCGGGAAACATCGGATTTCGTAATTATAAACAAGCCTGCCGGCATACAAGTACACCCATCAAGCACCTCGGAGTCCGGCACCGTTGCAAATTGGATCCTCGCTCACTATCCGGAAATAGCGACTATCGGAGAACCAATGCGCCCGGGCATTGTTCATCGGCTCGATCGCAATACGAGCGGCCTCCTCATTATTGCCCGCACACAGAAGTCATTCGCCGCTCTCAAAAAACTCTTCCAAAACCGTTCGATACACAAAAGCTATCTCGCCATAGTATATGGCGTCCCGCACAAGCAAGCAGGAAGCATAACAACGCCCATTGCTCGCTCAACCCGTGGCGATCGCCAGAGCGCCGCACTCCCCGGACGCCGTGTCAAAGGTGTCGCTCGCCCCGCAGAAACCAGCTACCGCATCCTCGAGACTTTCGGCAGCGTATCCCTGATCGAAGCAACGCCAAAAACCGGCCGCACGCACCAAATACGAGTACACCTTTCTTCTATCGGTCATCCCGTAATCGGCGACTGTCTCTACGCTTCGCGTTCATCGCGCACCATTGCGCCGCTTCCCGAACGCCACCTCCTCCACGCAGCACAGCTTTCTTTTCGGCTATTTGAACAAGACTACTCTTTCTCAGCGCCCATACCAGACGATTTCTCCAACTGGCAGGAGCTTTACAAATCAGAGAAAGTGCGGTAACATTTGGAGACAGAAGAGGACAGATGTCCTTTTTTTCATGTACTCGCGCATCTTAATCATTATTGCGGACGATTTGCGCACGCCGCACACCAGAAAAGTCTATGGCTACAAAGAAAACACTCAGCTCTCTCCTCGATGAAACACTCGCTCTTCACAAGAAGGCGGGGAGCCCTGAAACAGCAGACAACATAAAGCAAGAGCCTGAAGAGTCCGCCCCGAAAAAGAAAGCTCCGGCAAAGAAACCGGCTACTGCCGAAAAAACCACGAAGAAATCGACAAAAACAAGCGAGAAGTCACCGGAAGAAACAGTGGCAACTCGCAAGAGTGCCAAGAAATCAAGCGAAAAGACCGCAAAGACTGAGCCTGAAGAAATAATCGATGACTCCGAAATGGGCCGATTGATTGCGGAACACCCCTTTGAAGTACCAAAAGTAGGCGATATTCTCCAAGGAACCATTATTGAAGTGGGCTCCAATTTCGCCTTGGTTGACCTCGGGCCACTAGGAACCGGCACCGTGCTCGGCAAAGAAATGCGAGACGGACTCGCCGGCGGCGTCAAAGTGAAGAAAGGTGACACGGTAAGCGCCACGCTTATCGATCTCGAAAATGACGAGGGCTCCATCGAACTCTCTATCCGTGAAGCTTCCTACGACAAATCTTGGGAAGATATCCAGATGAAGCTCGAAAATAAAGAGGTTGTCCCCACCAAGATACTCGAAGCAAACAAGGGCGGTCTCATGATCGAAGTAAATGGCGTACCCGGATTCCTTCCGGTTTCCCAGCTGGGAAGCGAGCACTACCCGCGCGTCGAAGACGGAGACAAAAACAAGATTCTCGAACTCCTCAAGAGACTCATCGGACAAGAGCTCAATGTCCGTATCCTTGACGCCGATCGCATCAATGAGAAACTCATCGTAAGTGAAAAGGCCGCCCGAAGCGAGAAAGAGCGCGCTGCCATTTCTTCTCTCAAAGTCGGCGATACGGTGTCCGGCGAAGTAAGCGGCGTTGTTGATTTCGGCGCATTCGTCAAATTTCCTATTCCGGACAATGAAAAAGAGCGTGTCGAGGGTTTGGTACATATTTCCGAGCTCGCCTGGCAACTCATCGACGATCCGCGAACCGTAGTTCGAACCGGCGATCAGGTCAGTGTCAAGGTGATCGGCATCGAAGACACGCGCATTTCCCTCTCTATGAAGGCGCTCAAAGACGACCCCTGGGCAAATGTCACTGAGAAATATTCTGTCGGAGACACCGTGGAAGGGAAAGTCGACAAAATTAACCATTTCGGCGCATTCGTCTACCTCGACAAGGATATTCATGGACTCGCCTACGTGAGCGAATTCCAGAATCTCTACCCGGGCCGAAAAATGGAAGAGGTCTTTCAAGTCGGAGGGAACTACAAATGGAAAATCCTCTCCATGGAACCGAAGAGTCACCGCATGGGACTCCTCCCCGTGAAATAGCCCTTTCAGCTTCTCAGAGAGAAAGACTTTGCAGAAAAACTCCGCCTCAAAGCGGAGTTTTTCTCTTATTCGAAAATGTTCGAAAATCCTTGGTTTTTTACTTCTAAAAATCAGGAAAACAAACATCTCTCAGTAGGAGTTTTTCATTTCCATCCTCGTTAACTCCACTCTAAATCAAAAACAGCTTCTTATTCTCGGAGAGATTGATAAAATCATCAAGCTGCTCGATAAGCTTAGCACTCGCCGATTCTTTAAACGCCATACCCTCAACGCGACATCCGGTCGTTGACTGAATATACTCCACAAGCGGGATATAATCACCATCGCCCGAAACCAGAATAATCACATCGAGGTTTCGTGCCATTTTTACTGCATCCATCGCAATACCTACATCCCAATCACCTTTCTTCGAGCCATCGGGAAAGATTTGCAAATCCTTCGTTTTTACCTCAAAACCGGACTTTTCCAGCGCTTCGAAGAACTTGTCCTCCATTCCTTCGACCGTCTTAATCCCATACGCAATCGCCCGAATAAGCTTCCGATCCGCTGTCCCCGCAAGCAGCACATTCCTAAAACTCACCTTCTTACTGAAAAGAATGCGCGCGCTGTAATACATATTTTGCACGTCAACTAGCATGCCGACGCGCTGTTCTTTAAATTTCGCCATAATAAACACCACTAAAGAAAAACCAAACCCGCACCCGTTCTCAGGGTGCGGAAGAAAAACCTAGGCGAGTTTGAGCTTCTTGGCAATCGACTTCGCAGATTTCTCATCGGTTTTCTGGAGATATCCCATCAATCGCTTCCGCTTCGACACCATTTTGAGCAGTCCGCGACGAGAATGAAAGTCTTTCTTATTCTTCTTGAGGTGATCGGTCAACTTCTTGATCCGCTCGGTAAACATCGCGATCTGATACTCCGGCGACCCTGTGTCCTTCTCATGCCGCTTCACATCCTTCGTCGCCTTTACCTTCTGCTTCGTCGTCAACATAGCTCTTTCGTACGGCATCGGACTCGTTCTTTTACAAGAAACAAACCAATCCGAGCTCGTCCCCTAATAAATTATGATGAAAGCTTATCACAGAAGCATTTTTTACGCAAATTAAAAACCAAGCATCCATGCCTGGCTTTCTTTATTGAATATGAAGAAGTCTATTGCGCGCGTCACACCAGAAGATCGACCCCCCATCAAACTTACAAGCGCCTCTGGTTTACCTTCACAGAGCATGACTCTGTAATATCAACAACGCTCAAATAAACTCAAAATTCCTTGCTACAGCTAGCGCCATCTTCTTCATGTTATCAATCTCCGCTTTCGTTGCTCCTCTTTGAATGTTTTGTAACTTCGTTGCTCCCAAAAACTTTCCATTCTCATCCATCGCCACCGCATTGATTTGACCAAGGCATTCGGCTTCCGGATTGATGTAGAAATTCATGACACCATACCCTCACTAGGTTGAAAATTCGGACAACATTTCATCTTTGCCTCTTCACTCCTCAAGCACAAAACACATAAAAACAACATCGCCCAAGGTTCTGGACACGTAAAGTATAAAATGTTCAATTATTTATGTCAACCTACAACACCGTGAACGATGCTACTCCATCGCCGGATTGCGGACGCATAACGCGGACACCTTGGGTGACGCGGGAGAGAAGCGGGACACTTTTCAAAGGAATGCGGATGATTGTGCCCTTTCTCGAGGTCGCCATGAGGTCGCATTCGGAAATATCATCCTTATGTACCACCTCCGCACCGACAAGCTTGCCAATTTTCGGCGTCACTTTAGCGGTTTTCATACCGCTTCCGCCGCGATGCTGGAGCTTGTAGTGCTTGAGATCCGTGCGCTTCCCAAAGCCACTCCCCGAAAGAATGATGAGTTCGAGATCCTTTCCCTCCGCACGCACCACATTCATGCCGACCACCTTGTCGGACGCGGCGAGTTTGATACCGCGCACGCCGCCGGCATTTCGCCCCATCGGGCGCACATCGCTTTCTTTAAAGCGAATCGCCTGCCCTTCGCTCGTCGTAAAGATGATATGGTCAGAACCGGTCGTTGGCGCCACCCACCCGAGCATATCTCCCTTTTCAAGGTTGATAGTAATAAGCCCGCTTCGACGCACCGTCTCATAGTCTTCAAGCTTCGTTTTCTTGATCGTGCCCTGTTCGGTTGCCATGAAGAGATACTTGTAGTTGTCATCTTTGTTGAAGGCAATAAGCGCGGTAATGCGCTCTTCCGGCGACATTTGAAGGAAATTCACGATCGCCTGCCCCTTCGCTGTGCGCGACGATTCGGGTATTTCATACGCTTTGGTCTGGAACACCTTGCCGGTATCGGTAAAAAACATGAGGTTGTCATGTGTCATAATGCCGAGCACCTTGGCAATCGCATCGCCCTCATTTGTCGTTGCACCGATTACCCCCTTGCCGCCGCGCTTTTGCACGCGATACACATCCGGATTCATGCGCTTCACATAGCCATCTTGGGAAAGAGTGATGATTGCCTCCTCATTCGGAATGAGATCTTCCTGCTTAAACTCGCCGATACCCGAACGAACCACCTTCGTCTTGCGTCCATCACCATACTTCGCCTTAAGGTCAAGCAGCTCACCCTTAACCAGCTTCATCAGCTTCGTCCGACTCCCCAAGAGATCCTCAAGTTCGGCAATAAGCTTTCGCTTCTCGGCAAGCTCGTCTTCGATTTTCTTGCGTTCGAGTCCGGCAAGCGTCTGGAGCCGCATTTCGAGGATTGCATCCGTTTGCCGATCCGAAAGGCGAAAATTCTTCATGAGGCGCGTCTTTGCTGTTTCCTTGTCCGGAGACTTCTTGATAATGGCGATCACCTCGTCTATATGATCCAGCGCCGTTTTAAGCCCCTCGAGGATATGCGCGCGATCTTTCGCTTTCTCAAGCTCAAACCGAGTCCGCCGCGTCACCACGATCTCACGATGCGCAACGAACTGCTCGAGAATCGACTTCAGATTCAGCACCTGCGGCTCGATACCGTTTACCAGTGCCAACATGTTCATGTTGAAATTCTTCTGGAAATCCGTGAGCGAGTAGAGCTTGTTGAGCACCTTCTGCGGAAAGGCCTCTTTTTTCAGTTCAACCACGATGCGCACACCGTCTTTGTCGGATTCGTCGCGAAGATCCTTGATGCCCTGCAACTTTCCATCCTTCACCAATTCGGCGATTTTCTGTATCAGGGTCGATTTGTTGGTCAGATACGTGATTTCGGTCGCCACGATCTGGAACATACCCGCCTTCGTTTCGATAATTTCCGCCTTGGCACGCGTCGTAATTTTCCCGCGACCCGTCGCATAGGCCTCGCGTATATCTTTCGCATTGTAAATAATACCTCCCGTCGGAAAGTCCGGCCCCTTGATAAACTTCAAGAGATCTTCCGTGCTCGCTTCAGGAGTATCAATGAGGTGCGCAATACCGTCGACCAGCTCGGAAAGATTGTGCGGCGGAATATTAGTCGCCATGCCGACGGCAATACCAACCGTGCCATTTGCAAGCAGCTGCGGCAATTTCGCCGGCAACACCACCGGCTCCTTGTGCATACCGTCAAAATTCGGGATGAAGTCCACCGTGTCTTTTTCGATATCAAAGAGCATTTCTTCGGCTATCGGGGAAAGTTTCGCCTCCGTATAACGATACGCCGCCGGAGAGTCTCCGTCCATAGAACCGAAGTTCCCCTGTCCCCACACGAGCGGATAGCGAAGAGAGAAGTCCTGCGCCATACGCACCATGGTGTCGTAAACCGCCGTATCGCCATGCGGATGGTATTTCCCCAGCACTTCTCCGACAACCGTCGCCGATTTGCGAAATTTCGCGCTCGACTTAAGCCCCGTAGACCACATGGAGTAGAGAATGCGGCGATGCACCGGCTTCATTCCATCGCGCACATCGGGGAGTGCGCGCGACACAATCACGCTCATCGCATAATCAAGGTATGATTTCCGCACTTCGTCCGTAATCGGCTGCAGGTGAATATGATCTTCCGGCGTCATCACGCTTTCAACAGCATTTTTCTTCATAAAAAGAAATCAGAATGTATAGCACGCGCGCTCTTTACCCGTACGGATACACCTGTTATTCAATCCATTATTCTTTTCCCGAACCAGCGCCGTCTGCCACAGAAGCAGGCGCTTCCGGCACTGCCGCTGCATTACTGCCACCGGAAAAATCGCCACCGACATCACTCGCATCGCCCTCCGATGAAATCCCGTTTGCCGGCAAAAAATCCGTCGTTTCGGGAGTTGATGGCTTCAGAGATTCACTCGGGAGCTGTTCCGCAGTCTCCTGAAGCGATTTTCCGGTCTTAAGGAGGTCTTCCAGAGAAACCGGCGCTGATTCCTGAATATTTTGAGCACTTTCCCGGAGAGTACCGACAGCATCGCCAACATCATTGTTGAGCAGCGTACCGAAAGATGCTTTCAAGGAAAACGCCCAGAGAGCCGCCACAAACACAAAAGAGATGCCAACCGAAAAAAACAAATACCGCACACGAACCGCTTCCGGTTTCTGCCGCATACGTTCAAATGCCGAAGCGAGAGATCCCATACAATTTGTATATTTGCGAAAATACGACCCCTTCCCAACAAACACCGAAGAAAAGCTCTCAAAACTATCTCCTCAAACACCAGCTACGCCCGCTCAAAGAGCACTACTTCCATATTCTTCCCATCGAGATCTTTTTTCTTGAATGTCAGTTTGGAAACCGTCGACTCCGGACAATTTCCAATCTCCTTGCAAAACACCTGTTCATCTTCACTCTCTGTCTCAAACCCCGGGAAACGGTAGTGCATCGGCACCACGATCGCCGGCTCGATTTTTCGCACCAATTCATCGACATGCTTCACGATCAGCGTATCCTTATTCCCCACCGGGACAAACAAGACGTCGACATGCCCTATCTTTTCCACAATGCCAAGCGGCAGCTCATGCCCCAAGGCGCCCATATGGCAGAGAGTGACATCCTCGCTCTGCAAGACAAATATCGTATTCTTCCCGCGCAGCGCACCGGAGTCCTCATCGCGAAACGAAGGAAATCCAAGTACGGATATTCCTCGAACATCGTACTCGCCCGGACAGTCAAGAAGCAGTGCTTCATCCGATATATCGCGATCTTTTTCACTCACGTGCGTCTTGATCGTCACATCCGCTTGACCCTGCGGCGCACGAAGACCCGAGTCTTTTTCACACGGATCGATCACCACTACCACATCGTCCGTTGCGCGACCACCGGGCTTTGTTGTTATTTTAAAGCAAAAATCTCCGTAGTACTGAATATTCATAGAAAGTTGCCACAAGAAACCTCTGAGAGAAAAATTTCTCAGCGCTCTCCCAGAGTATCACGAGATTTTCTCCTTGTCGAGACGGATTTTTCCATATCTCCTCGACACTGTTGACGAAATGGGAAATATCTTTTAGAGTGGCTAGTACGGATACGAAGCCCCTTACTCGGGTGGTTTTTCTTTCTTGGCATAACGCTACCGATATGGACCAGAAACTCATCGCATTCAATCTCTCCCAGCGACGAACCGACCTCCCTCCCGTTCGAACCGGCGATGTCGTCCGCATCACCCGCAAAATCAAAGAAGGCGGCAAGGAGCGTCTCCAGGTCTTCGAAGGCATGATTATTGCCAAAAAAGGCGGCCAGAGCGCCTCGCCGACCATCACGGTCCGCAAAATCTCTTTTGGTGTCGGCGTGGAAATCATTTTCCCGCTCAATTCCCCGCAAGTGCAAAAAATCGACTTCGTAAAGCGCACCAAAGCCGGCCGTTCAAAGATCTATTACGTCCGCGACAAATCCGCAAAGGTCTTGAGCCGAAAGCTCAAAGAAATTCCCGCGAAAGATATGCTTCCTGAGCAATCCTCAAAGAAAACTCCTGCCAAACCGGAGCCCGCCCAAGAGGAATCCGCGGCAACTGCCAGAGAATCGGCTCCCGCAGCGAAAGAATAGAAAATCAATGACCGGCAAGAATCTCTCCCTCAACAACAAGAAACGTTCGAGATAATCAAAAGAAAACGGGGATATGGTGGAATTGGTATACACACACGTTTGAGGGGCGTGGCCCTTGTGGCATGAGGGTTCGAGTCCCTCTATCCCCACCAGAAGAGAAAAAGCCTGGGAGAAACCCTTGGCTTTTTCTTTATTTCTGCTATTCTTTGTTGCAGAACGGACGATTAGCTCAGTTGGTTAGAGCGCCTCGTTTACACCGAGGAGGCCGCTGGTTCGAGTCCAGCATCGTCCACCAAGCTATTTGATTGATAGGCACTTCTCTGATACAGTGTGAGAGCCAATGAACGCAATAGCGTGCGTTTTTGAGTTTTATATGCCGAGGTAGCTCTCCGCCAGCTGGCGAAGGGAGAGCAAGAGAATTTTGCAGATCATTGATCCAAGATTAAATCAAACATGCCGAGGTAGCTCAGTGGTAGAGCAGAAGACTGAAAATCTTCGTGTCGGGAGTTCGATTCTCCCCCTCGGCACCATTTTTCTCAAGTATACGGAACACTTCCCTGAAAAACTATGAGAGGAAACTTCGATATATCAAGTGTCCCAAAAGACGGATATCTCATATTCCCCCTTTCCATGAGCCGTCTTGCAAACGCCCAATCAGGACAAGGGCTGTATGATTTTTTGGTCTACTTCGAAAGCAAAATTAAATACATCTCTATAGATTGCATCCTTCTTTATACAAACGACCTATACCTCAACAGCAACGAGCAGGCAGTCGCTGTTCGTAGACGTTCTTTACATCAGATGCTCGGACATAAAGGTGAGTTCAAAAACATCCTTCTCAAAGAACGACGATATGTACCACAAGCATTTCACTTTCTACCATGGGATTATGGAACCCTCAACGCCGAAGGCTTTACCGAAGCAAAAAATTTACTTCTTCATATTGCCAAAAACAATGACGATTTCCAAAAATGCCTCCTGAATGACCTTCGAAATCAAGGGCGAGAGGAGTCCGATATAAACATTGGTTTTCTAATAGAAGAAATCGCTGTCACTTGTATGCTCACTAGAGGTGACATACCCCTCCCACATATTCTCGCCACCGAAAACGGCTGGCGACTCATTTGCTACCCTGGCAATCCAATAAGTTCCCTAGTTTACACGTACAAGAACAATTTGTTGCAAGATAAAACCAAACCATCAAAAGATAGCCACTTATTTTCTCGATCGTTTTACAATATGGAGAAGAAGATTTTGATCGACTTTGATACCGCTGAAATTTCACAGTAAGCTAATTCACTAAGCAAATCTCATCAGGGTAGACTTAATAAGTCCACACCACCCAAGGGACCGTAGCTCAGCGGTAGAGCAGGGGACTCATAATCTCTTGGTCGCTGGTTCGAATCCAGCCGGTCCCACAGAGGATTGCAAAGAGGCACTTTTTTCGCTAGTATTCCTCCTAGAACATCATGCTGCGCCGGGAAGTTAGCGCATGAGACGGGTTTGCCCGCCGGAGCAGCAGAACACAAGCGGGTATCGTATAGCGGCTATTATGTAACCTTGCCAAGGTTAAGATACGGGTTCGACTCCCGTTACCCGCTCAGGTAATTAAAATCACCTCAATTGAGGTGATTTTAAGTTTTTCGATTATACTTGTTCTTATGGGTACACCTCAAAAGCCAGGTAAGCAAACTTGGATATCTGAGAAAATCGAAATTCAAAACTCTCCTATTGGCGGCAGAGGTATGTTTGCAGTCGAGAAAATCAACAAAAATGAATCGGTACTGGTATGGGGTGGGGAGTATGTGAAGAGTGAACAAGCACAAAAAGCAAAAAATAAAGAGAAGCTCGTCATGCAGTGGGATGACGAGCTCTACAGTATCGAAGACCGAGGTGATGACCAGGGATATTTCCTTAATCATTCTTGTGATCCGAATGTCTGGATGAGTGATGCTTATACGCTTATTGCCAGACGTGACATCAGAGTTGGAGAAGAGGTAACGGCCGACTATGTCCTGTGGGAAGCTGATGAAAATAAAGTATCAAAATGGGAGTGTTACTGTGGCGCTACAGGGTGCCGTAAGCGGGTAACAGGAAAAGATTGGCAGATACCAGAACTTCAGGCAAAATATCGTGGACATTTTTCACCACTGCTTAATAAGCGGATTTCTGCAATGCATTTCTAACCGCGTGTGCCAGCCAGCTCAGGTTAATTAATTTAAAATAAGCCTCAAAGGGCTGATTTTAAATTACAGTGAAATGGGTTTATTACTAACAAACACATTAAACGTACTATAATGGCTTTTTACAATAAGATAGGACTGCTCGTCCTCAATAAAGAAAGAACTAAATTTCTGGTTTGCGAAAAAGACAAGAATAACGTAACAAACGACTATATAATGCCCGGTGGACAGTTTTTTGAAGATTCCATCGAGGAGTGCTTAAAAAATGAAATCAAAGAGGAGTTAGACTGCGAAATTAACTTCAATACCTTGCAGTTTATTGGTGAGTACATCGATATTGCGGCAGGAGTTCCTACCAAAGAGGTCTCCATACAACTCTACCAGGGTGACTTAATAGGCGATCCAACCCCCTCTTCCGAAATTAAATTTGTACATTGGGTTGGAAAAAATGACGCAAGCAACACACGACTATCTCCAATTGTTAAGAACAAGATAATCCCAGATCTACTGAAAAGATCAATATTAAAGCCAGAGTAAACCCCTTCTCTGCTAGGGGCTTCATTTTTTCTTACACGCAAATCAATGCAAGGATTTGTACATATACACTGTCTGCACAACGACCAATAGCGAAAGGTGAAGAAATAACTGCCGATTATTCCCTTTGGGAGGCAAATGAAGACAAAATATCCGCATGGGAGTGCCACTGTCAATCAAAAAACTGTCGCAAGAGAATAACCGGAAAGGACTGGTATATTCCCAAGCTGCAAACAGAATACCGGAACCATTTCTCTCCGCTTCTCAACAGCAGAATTGCGCATCAAAGCATATGAACAACAAAAATATATTCTTAGCGCCCGGAGCCGGTCAATACGTAAAGAATTATGAGATCGGCGATGGCGCTGATATTTGGCTTGGACAAGAAACCATTCCAATAGACAATCCGCATTGCTTTATTGGACACAGCTTGGGAGTAAATTTCCTCTTGAGCAAGAAAATCAATACCGCTTGCACGCTCATCTGCGTCAATCCTCTTGTAAAGAAGCGCGCGCTTTTCTCGCTCTTCATTCGTTGGATAAAATTCCTTCTCTTTGAAGGTATACCCAAAGAAAAACTCGTGCCTCTCGCCTATTGGCCAAGCAATATCAAGAAGGCTTTGCAATTACTCAAAATAGACACGCTCCACGAACTCCAGAGGTTTCCGAAAGAAAATATCAGCATTATCAGAGGAACGGAAGACAAATACTTTTGCACCACAGATGACGTAGCTGTATTGAAGAATCACGGATTTACCGTATTCGAGGTGCCCGCCGGGCATGATTGGAATGAAAACATCAAGAACACTGTTGCCAGCATTCTCCAAGAACGTGCAATTCACAACGAAAGCACCCCTTCTTCATCCATCCCTTCATCCCAAAGAAGCTGTGATACAATAAAAGAAAGTAAACGTCTCATGCTTATGAACGACCCGGCACCTGAACTCTCCGCAGAACAGCGAAAAGTCTGCCTGATAGACGATGAGGCGGATGTTCGCGAAATGTATACCATTGCCCTCACTGCAGAGGGTTTTGATGTGATTTCCGCAGACAATGGCGATACCGGACTCGCACTTATCCGAGCCGAGCACCCCGATATCATCCTCCTTGATCTGCAAATGCCCGTCTCCGACGGATTCGATGTACTCACATCACTGTCCACTAACAAAGATATTGCCAAAATTCCCGTTATTATCCTCAGCAACACCGACAACGAAGAAGCCTTCAAAAAGGTCGGGACATTCAATACACGGTTTTTTCTCGTAAAAGCCCTCACAACCCCAAAGAAAGTCGCCGGCATCGTACGAGAAGTCTTCATGGAATAGCATTCAGGCACTCCCGTCGAGATATTCCTTCCTCAATCCCCACGATAGTGGGGATTTTCCGTTGAAAGAAACCGGCAAATACAGTATGAAGATACAAGAAATTGCTCAAAATAGAGAAAAATATCAAGCGTCAAACATGCCAACGACTATTGACTATATTCTATAAATATGCTAGTATAGGCAGTCGGGTCCGTTACGGACAAGACACCGGATACAGGGCTAAATTAAGGGAAAAGTTCTTCGAAAACACGGTATCCGGACTAACCAGTAAAGGAACTCTATGCGGTATTTTGGTACCCTTGTCTTCCTTGCGATTCTCTCATTCGGCATAACGAATGGGGCGCAAGCGGCAATCGATACCGATACCAATACGAAAACAACTCCTGAAACCGAAACCATTACCTGGAGCACCATTCTCGAGCAGTCGATTGAAGAGGATATCGAATCAGTCGACCCCCGAGATCATTCGCTCACTTCCTGGAAAACCAAACAGGCACACCTGTGGGACGCCTTGCCGGACGGAAAATTCATCATCAATGCCTCTGCCTATACGGCTGCGGCCGATGAATGCGGAAAGTCCGACGGCATCACCGCATCCGGCGTGAAAGTGCAGGAACACCGCACGCTCGCCTGTCCGCCCGCCTACCCCTTTGGTGCCAAAATCGCTATCGAAGGCTACGGCGTGTACACCTGCGAAGACCGTGGCGGCGCTATCAAAAACAATCACTTCGACATTTACATGGAAACCAAAACACAGGCATTCGCCTTCGGCCGGAAGAATCTGACCGCCGAAGTGGTCCGATAAATATCTCGGACGCAAAAACACTCCTTTTCGGGGGTGTTTTTGTTATTTTCTCGTTGACGCTTCACCGCGTATTTGATAGGCTTTGGACACATGGTCGGATGCCCGAGTGGTTAGGGAGAGGTCTGCAAAACCTTGTACAGGAGTTCGATTCTCCTTCCGACCTCCAAAAGGATACCGGGCGAGTGGCGGAATCGGTAGACGCAGTGGACTTAAAATCCGCGATCCGAAAGGATGTGAGGGTTCGAGTCCCTCCTTGCCCACAGAAATTTAAAGGGCTGAATAGTACCAAGCATTGACAGGACTTGTAGTCAATGCTTGAATTCACCTCGGAATGATGCACCTTGACAATTTGTTTTGGAGGACTAACAAATGTCTACTTTAAACCTGAAGAAAAATGTTCAAATCGTCCACTGGTCGAAAGATCTTTTGTGTGCGAAAATTCCCAATTTGGCATTGGAGACACCAGTACATAGGCAGACTCAAATAGCAATTGAAACAACCTATAGCTATCAAGCTTGTCTATATATCTCTAGTCAACTTACTGAAGCGTTGCTGTGTTTTGTGTTGCATTTTGGTAAACACTGGGATGAGTTGGAACGACACGGAACAAATCTTCGCGAACACTTTCGACGTCAAGGTTTCTCTTGTATAGAGGGAGAGCCTCATCGAGGTCAGATGTCGATCAAAAATTACAACATAACACTCACTAACTGCTATCCGGATTGCATACATGATGCATATTGCATCCGGGAAATGAATCAGCTTAAGCTGTTCAAGTCGGAGATTTGTCAATCCCTTGGTGGCACTCATATCTCTTTCCGTGATATTAAACGTATAAGAGGGTACTAGTGTAGCAGCAAGAGAAAAAATGCTCTGAGACAGGTCCTGGGAAAATCAATCCTACATAGCTTCATTGTACGTTACAAGCCTTGCGAATTGCGAGGCTTTTTAAGTTATCCATCTACTCTTTAAGGTAAGGCAAACCTCACCAGCAAAACTATTTCCCTTCTGTATCATTTTACCTAGTAGTATAATGTTGAGCATGGTCTTGGAGGCTATTTCAAAGGGGTGCTGTGAAAGTTCGAATATATTCCACCGTTTCCTCCAACTCACTTCTCTCAGATATAGCCTCTTCTCGGATACAATCAAGGAAATTCTTTTCTTTGTACCAAGATTTCATTTCCTCCTCGCCAAATTCATGGCAGTTTGGTTTTGTTTTATGGCGTTTCAATGTTTCTTCAAACGAAATATCAAAATAAAAGAAGAAATTTTGCACAGGGTGTTCGGCAAGAATTGATTGAAACATTTCCTGATAACGGTCCCGATTAAATATCCCTTCCATGATAACGTTATATCCTTCTTGCAAAAGGAGAATCGTTACTATTTTGATGAGTTCCGCATTATATCCGCCCTGTAGATCTCTTTCTTTAAGGATAGTGCGTCGAAAATAGTCTTGCTCTACATACGCCATCTTTCTTCCTTGTGCTAACTCGCGATCCTGTATTGTCTTGGCAATCGTACTTTTCCCTGCGCCGGATGGTCCGCGAAGAACGATAAGTGTTGTAGCATTTTTCATACCATCAACTTTCTTTCCCGAGCATTTCCAAAATTTTTGGTATCTTTGCGAAATCTTTCATGAGTGTCTCGCGCATGGAGCCATTGTAGAGCGCGGCGGCAGGGTGATAGAGCGCATAGAAGACATACGTGCCGAGATTGGGCACGTTTCGGCGAAACGCTTTGCCATGCTCAACTGATATGCGCTTCCCCGGCACAAACCGTTCGAGCGCATGCCGCCCGAGAAGAATGATGATTTTCGGATCAATAAGCTCCACCTGCGCGCGAAGCCATGGCCAGCACGCGGTAACTTCTTCGGGAAGTGGATCGCGATTATTCGGCGGGCGATACTTCACGACATTGGTGATATAGATATCGTCGCGCGAAAGCCCGACAGACCCCAACATTTCATTGAGGAATTTCCCGGCAGCGCCCACAAACGGCTCACCGGTTTCATCTTCCTTTTTCCCGGGTGCCTCCCCAATAAAGAGGATATCAGCGTCGGCACTCCCGATACCCGGAACAACGTTCTTCGCCGAGTGTCGCAGCTCGCATAAACACGCTGCCGCCATATCACTATTCAGCTTTGCGAGCGCCGCTTCTTTCTCCTCACGTTTCATGACAATTGTGGATAACTTGTGAAGAAGTGCCAATTCCCATTCCATAACACCTTTTCCCTTCGCTTTTCCGGTTCTCCAAATTCAATCCTCCGTCTTCCTGTTTCTATTTTTTTCATCATGATTATACCACCGCCCAGCCATCCTCCAGACGCGTAATCTTCCCGGGAACCTCAAAACCGCTCGCCAAGCGATGTCCGCCGCCGCCAAATCGGTGCGCGATTTCCGAAACGTCCACGTTATGCTTCTCCAAAGAACGCAGGCTTGCGCGAACCGTCTCATCATCTCGTTCTGAAAGCACCATAGCAAATTTTGCTTCCGGAACCGTACTCAATATAGATGTCACATGGTAAATATCTTCGATAGAGGCTTCACATTCTTCGACATCGCGTTTTGTCACTGCTGTCACCAACATGCCATTCTTCTCATTGAGAATAGAGCGCTCAAATGCCTTCCCCCACAATCGAAGCGCCGGAATACTTTTATTGGTAAAGAGCGCATCCACAATTCGATCAAGCGACGCTCCCTTCTTCATCAGAATTCCCGCTATATCCATAACGCGCGGCGTTGTGCAAATATGCTGAAAATTTCCCGTATCGAATATGATGCCCGTCAAAAGTGCGGTCGCTATTTTCTTATTGAATTCCGCACCGATTTTCTCAAAGTACGTGTACATCAACTCACAGGTAGATGAGTAGCTGGCATCAACCAGCTCCAAATCACTTGAAACCGCGACATCCGGATGGTGATCCAGAGTCACCGTAACTTGTCGACGTGCCACCCGAGGAAGCACGCGGTCAAACCCACGGTCAACAGAGTCACACGCAATAATAGCTCCGTAGCGCGATAAATCCAGCTGATCCGGATGAAGAAATGTCTCCGACGTCTCCGAAAGCAATTCGGCAAGTTGCAGCGGAAAAGGATCGAAACAGGCAATAGAGACTTCCTTCCCCTGACACCGGAGAAATTCTGCAAGTGCTACGGTTGCCCCAACTGTATCCGCATCCGGACGAGTATGCGCAAACAGCAGAAACGAGGGCGATTTCTTTATGACGTAGGAAAGCGTCCGGAATTCCGAAGAAAAGGCGTTCATAGCGAATCAGGCTCACCCTGTTCTTTCTTGAGAGCGAATAGCACCTCCTCAACCGCTTGCGCGTTCCGTTCAGTTACGTCCAATTCAAAGGAAATCCGAGGTAACGGATGCATATGCAAACGCTGATTGAGCATTCCCTGAATTTTATACAGTCCCCGTTCAAGCGATTTCAACGCGTATTCCGCTTCGTTCTCCGGAAATACACTCACAGAAATCCTTGCCTCTTTCAAATTTGGCACGACGCTGACTTTGGCAATTGTCACAAAAACGCCGGATTTTAGAGAAATTTCCGTAGGAAGAATATTCCCCAATTCCTCGCGAAGAAGCTCATTAACTTTCTCTATTCTGAGAGATGACATAGACCGAGCCAAAAACCAAAGAATTGCAGTATATCAATCCATCAAAAATATATCAAGCAGGTGAAACCGATTCGTTGCAGAGCCAGTATGCAATCGCATGTCGGCAGATAAGAATGCCTTGTGAGTGCCCCCAGTATGAATCGAACATACATCGCTCCCTTAGGACGGGACCGTTCTATCCGTTGAACTATAGGGGCCGAAGATTCAATACAAAAAGAGCCTGTGAAACATTGTTTCACGCCATGCACAGTGGACCGTAGGAGACTCGAACTCCTCACCTCCTCCATGCCATGGAGGCGCTCTACCAGATGAGCTAACGGCCCAACAAGCAAACACTTTTGTGGAGATACCCACATCTTTTCCACAAAGAGCGTTCTACACAATAAGATGAGAGTATCGTACCATGTTTTAGCCCTCAGTCAAACAAATCAAACACTCTCTTTCGCAACATTTCGAAAGCACCCCATTCATTACAGAAAAGAACAAGCGAATTAAGCGCCATCCCTCTGAAAAAAACAGCTACTTAGGATGGTAGAAATCCGTCTTAATACACTCCTCCGCGCAAACATCTGTTTCAATAGTTCCACATGGAACATATTAGAGCTCTTCGACATTCAGAATCTCCACACAAAGAAGTTTCATGTGCAACAAAGCTTTATCAAAAGAATAATATCCATTCCAAAAAATTCCTTGTTTTCCACGCCATGTACCGGTGTGCCCTCAGCAATGCTACATTAATTACCAGCAAGATCTACTCGTACTTTTTATAAACACACCCAACAGAATATACAAAACGTTCCACAAGGAACATGAGCCACCTCGTACAGACATAGGTAGACTGATTCACGTGAAACATTTTGGCAAGCATACATTACATACTGTCATTGTTCCACAAGGAATAAGTAAATACCCCCTATTACACCTAGTGAAGAAATATATCTCAGAGAATCCAACAAAAAATACAAAGTTTTTATTATAGACATCTTTAAAGTTCCGATTCATCTTTCCGTCCAAGAATTCCATAATACCACCACAAAATTGTTCCACGTGAAAAATAATATGCCATGAGAAACATCGAGAAAATAAAACTACTCAATAAGTTCCACATGGAATACTGTCCGCAGTCGACATGCTTACCAACATTACTTATACAGATACATTTGGACTGGTTCGTTATGCAAGAACAATTATTGTTCCACGTGGAAATCAAAAATCGGGATACCACTAAGAGACATGAAAAAGCATGTTCCATGTGAATCAGACAAGCGAGATAAGAAAACAAATACCAACTGAGACAAGCCGCGACTCGAATGCAATGCCGCTTAATAACTAAAAATTTCGCTGACAAGAGTTCTGCTAATTATCAATATGATTCAGTGACAATAAAAACGTTGCACGTGAAACGCTGTGTATAGTTAAACAACAGGTCTGACAAAATGCTTGTTCCACATGGAGCAATCCGGTTGCTCGAAAACGGAAATTAGACAAAAATACCTACACTTGTATGCATACAAAAACAGCCTACCGGACAACAGTATCTATACAAAAAAACACCCCCCGGGAGAATAATCCAAAAAAAAAAAAAAAAAACCAAAGGATATATACTAATAATCGTGGTCAGATATGTTCCACAAGGAACTTGTAATTCAGATACCTGAATATACTGCTCCACATGAAACAATAACGAAGATCATCACGAAACAGACAGCAAACAAAATATCGAAAAATTCCTACAAAAAATTCACCTAAAGGGAGTTACAATAGCAACAAGCAGCTCAATATAATGACTTCACCAAAATCAATACAAAAGAAATAGTTGTTCCACATGAAACAACGGGGAATATAACCAATACAGCCACTTAAAACCCAGAGATATACAGGGCGTGGAATTGCTTTCATAACACAGCGAAAGAACAGAAGAATACAGTCAATGATCTACATACTTTCTGCATTGCTCAAGAAAGATAATTTCAGCGCACTGTATATACAATATACATACGCAGTGGAACTTACAAAAAGCAATTATTAAGGCGATCTTAACGTGAGGAGCGTTAATCTCAGATAATTCCATGTGAAACAAAATGAAAAATGTTCCACGCGCAACAATAACACCCGCTCAAAAAGCTTTATTTCAAGATCTATCGAGCAATCTCGTGGCAACAAAGCAGAGCAATAGAGTGCCCATGTATGGCGATTCAGAGACTACGCCACATGAATACACCAATAAAGAAATCTTTGATTTTAATACTCCCGCTATACTCGCAAGTATATAAAATGTTCCACGTGAAACTATTCGCGTGATTCTCAGAGAAATACGTGAAACATGCGAACAGAAAAACCGCGAGATCATTGTCATCACCGGTCCAATTTAAATCCAACAATATCAACTCTTTGAAGAGAGATGGTTTGCCTTCAAAGGCTTGTAGCTGCTTTATCAATGCGGAAGAAGTCCTTTATCCAGACATTACACTGAGAGAATGCGATAGGAACAATATTTTCACTCACTACCATAGCAGTCACCAAAAAAACACATCGGCAGTGAAAATTACACATAGTAAACTAAGAAAAGACACAAAAAAATCCTTCAGACAAACGCCCGCCACAAATTACAGCGAATCTCTGCAATCCGCGACACTCACCATTAAATCATTCCAAAAATTTCTTCATCTATATTTGACACGTCAGGGAAAAGTTTTTTTTGAATAAAGTGTGGTATACTGCACAGTGATATTCTACTTCGATATCATATGTCGAGATTTCTTTCCTTTTTGATACCAGCGGAAAGGCTTCGCCTGCCTGTTTTTGTGTTTTTCATACTTGTTTTTTCCAGTTTCAGTTTCTTCTCTTTCGCTTCCGATAATTTTTCCGGAAACAGTATCTTTCAAGATAGCGACCAAGACGGGCTCACAAATGACGAGGAACAACTCTATGAAACAGACCCACAAAAAGCGGATACTGATGGAGACGGCTACAGTGATGGAGCGGAAGTGCGCAGCGGATACGATCCGCTCAAGCCATCACCGGGCGACAAGATATTTACCGTGAAGGATGCGGCGACAATTGGAAATGCACCCTCAATAAAAGAAACTCTCGCTGCTTCAACAACAAAAACAGAAGCCGGTGTCGGAGGTTCCGATGAAGATAACCTCACCACGCAAGTCTCGCAGCAGATCGCCAACATCCTCAAAAGTTCCTCCGATGATACCTCGGATACATCTATTTCTGTCCAAGATATGCAGGCAAGCCTGCAAGAACTCCTCGATAAAAACGGGGCAGACACAGTACAGCTTCCGGAAATCGACGAGTCGACCATCAAAGTACTAAAACAAAATTACGACGATCTTTCCGATGAGGAGCAAAAAGCAAAAATAAAACAAGATACACTCGAATATATCACCAAAATATCATACATACTCGCAAGCAACTCTCCGGAAATCATTACAACGCCGGAAGACATAGAAAGTATCGCGACCACAATAATGACCAGCACCATGACATCGATAGAGAGCGGCGATGCAACATATTTGAAAGACCTGAGCACAAAAGGAGAGAAAGCTCTCGAAGAACTTCAGGAGGTGAAAGTTCCGGAGAATATGCTTGAATCACACAAGAAAGCGCTGCAGCTCTTCCAGTACGCTTCATCACTTCCAGATGAACTCACTTCGTTCGAGACAGATCCGCTAGCAAATGTTGTCGTACTTTCAAAGATACAGGGGTTGCTTGGCTCTCTTTCAAGTTTTGTCAGCGATGTAGATACCACATTGAAAGACCTCGGCATCGAGGAAATTCCTGTAAATCTCTAGAGTTCATCTCAAAAATAATTTTGGAGCCGAAAAAATCGACATTCGAGTCATGAATGATTTTTGAGATGAACTCCAGATATCTTTCGAGAATAGAAGTGGGTTTAGTGTGACCGTGATTCGTTTCGTGTGAACAAAATAAAAAACAACTTCTCTTTCCCCCATTACCTCAAACGAGGAGGCTTTGTTGTGGCCACACTCTCTCTAAGCGTGTTCTTTGCTGTGCCAGCCCGTGCCGGATACTGGGGAGAGCCGACAGCAGCAAATATGATGCTCTTCAATCTCGATCAAATTGCCGAAAAAATAAAAGGCGTCACCTTAAGCGTTGTGAAAAATGCCGCCATACGAACCGTCAATCAACAGGTATTGCGACTCGTCAACGGAACCGGGGGACAGGGATCTCTCATTATCTCCGACTGGAAACAATTCATCTACACTGAGTCATCAAAGAAAGCCAGTGACGTAGTGCTCAACGATTTCTTTCCGAAGATGTTTAGCGGGAAAGGATCGGGAGGAAATTACGTCGCCTCTTCCGAGGGAGTAAATACGTTGAAAAGTGTTTCATCCCAAATAAACACTATAAAGAACTATCCCGAGTATCTTTCAACTATCGGGAAGAATACCCTGAAAAGCCTCGAGACCGATGTGACGAAGTACACTCTAGACCAAGTCTGTCCGGATCCATCGGGCTCACTTGCCAAAGGGGACTACCGTTGTTTTTCGGAAATCATGAAGCCGCAGAACAATCCTCGAGGCATACCGCTTATTACCGAACAAAAATACGCTCAAGAAAACGAAAAAAATCAAGCCATTGCAAAGACGCAAGCCGGAATAACCGGCTACAAGCCGCAAACAAATGCCAAGGGACTCGTTGTTACACCGCCGCAAACTATTTCGGACATTGTTTCCGCAGTTCAAACGCTCCCGGCAAAAGCGCTCGCCATCGCTCAAAATCCCTCTGAACTCGTAACGGGCGTCATTCAAGCCTATGTAAACTCGCTCATTCAGCAAACGCTCAGCAAGGTAGGGCTCGGACCAGTCGGCGCAAGCTTCGCGCAAAACCTTGGAAGCGAACTCTCTCAAGAGTCAAACGCGCTAATTTCTGAAAACGTCGGAGCACTCTTCAATACCGACGGGTCCGGCACCGACATCGTGGGGCCAAATGATGCCGGTCAACAAACAATGAGCTCGCCAACAACGGCATCGGCCGATGATTACTGCGGGACAAACTGCCGCGTAATTAACTAGAGAGACGATTTTTATTCAAAAGGAAAAATAAACACTTCTCACATTCGGGAAGTGTTTATTTCTTGTGGGTGGGTCTGTCCAGACTCGAACTGGAGACCTCTACAATGTCAATGTAGCGCTCTAACCAACTGAGCTACAGACCCGTATCAACTCCCGCTATGCCTCATCAAGACTCACGGCACTTTCCTGTTGTAGCACGGTTTCTGTTTTTTGCAAAACACTACGCTCAGGATCTCTTGGCAGCGCAATCATACGGAAAAAGGATGTCCATGAAGCCCACTTCCATGCTTCGATCATTGAGAGAACTCCGAGTACGCATACCCATTCGAAAAGCGTTCCGGAGACGCCACTTAAAAAGGAGAGTGTCTTTCCAAAAATACTCTGCGTAAACAGAAATATATCAGAGACTACAAAGAGCGCCGCTAATTCCAAAAGGAGCAGGACAATACTCAAGAGAATCGTCTCCTTGATGTGCAAACGAAACAATCTTGTTGCATTCTCCAAAGCTGATCGGAGAGAAATCTTCGAAAGGGAAAGGTAGAGCGCGGCATATTGACGGAGAAAGAAGAGTACCAGCGAAATGGACAGCAGAAGTCCGAGTGCTGAGTAGGACAATCCACGAGAAAGACTTTCAAGCCCGCGAACAGCAGCCAAATCCGACGGAATAGAGAGGATACTCCCCACAGCAATCACAAGAGCCATGAGGAGCATTTCCAGAGCGACAACATATCTCATTCTCTGCTTCACAGATATCCAAGCACTGGAAAAAGAAAGCCCATCGCCGTTTTCATGTCGACTCATAAGAGATACGAGCGCGACAATACCTGACGAACCCGCCAGAAAAATACCCGAGATAATAACAAGGAGAATAAGTGCCTCCTGAAAAGATACGGATTCAGAGTTTCGAGAAAAAGTGTCGAAAGCACTAAACCCCGTACCATCAAACAGGGAGAGCTGCAAAATCCCTTTCGGCACAGCAATCGCCGCTCCCCAAAGCAAAAAGAGCGGATCTGAGAATACGGCCCGAAAGCCACTTTTCAGTGGAATACGAATATCGATGCGAGTATTCATAGCACCTTGTCAGCAAAAACCAAGGGAAAATAGGTAAACAGAGATATCGCAGAAACCTCTCTTTCAAACGAAAAAGCGATGCATTGCACGCACGAAAGATAAAAGCACTCGATCATTCTTCCTTCCGGATTTTTTCATTTGACGCATCTTTCTCAGAAGTCGGTATTTCTTTCCCTTGAACAATAGCGGCAAATTCATCCCTCTCAAGCGTTTCTTTCTCAAGCAATGTCTTTGCAATACGATTCAAAGTATCGCGTTTTTCATTCAAGATAGCTGTTGCCTGCGAAAACGCATCATTGACCAGCCGAGAAACTTCAGCATCGATCGCTTCAGCGGTCTTTTCGGAATAATTCCGCTCTTCATGCATCTCACGACCCAAAAAGACAAGCTCGTCCTTTTTGCCAAACGTGCGAGGTCCGAGCGTACTCATGCCAAATCGCGTCACAATATTTCGAGCCATCTGCGTCGCGCGCTCAAGATCATTCGACGGACCCGTTGTCACATCGCCAAAGACCAGCTTCTCACTGGCATAGCCGCCAAGAAATGTGGCGAGCTCGTCTCGGAAATGGTGGAATGACTGCAGGGTCTTATCTTCGACCGGAACCGCAAGCGTGTATCCGCCAGCATGTCCGCGCGAAATAATGGACACTTTCTGCACGGGATCAGCATGAGGAAGACTCGCCGCCACCAGAGCATGACCGCCTTCATGGTAGGCAACGATTTCCTTTTCTTTGGGATTGATCGCTCGACTTCGGCGCTCAGGCCCCAAAATCACCTTCTCGATCGACTCGGCAAGTTCCGTAGCACCGATTTCCTTTTTATCACGGCGCGCCGAGAGTATAGCCGCCTCATTCACCAGATTCGAAAGATCAGCACCGGAAAAGCCCGGAGTGCGCTCCGCAATGGTACGCAGACGAACTTTTTCTTCAAGCGGTTTGTTCTTCACATGGATTTTCAATATCGCTTCGCGCTCATTGATATCCGGAAGGTCCATCATGACCCGTCGATCGAATCGTCCCGGACGAAGAAGCGCCGGATCGAGCACATCCGGACGATTGGTAGAAGCAATCACGATAACATTCGTCTCCGTCTCAAAGCCGTCCATCTCAACGAGAATTTGATTGAGCGTTTGTTCGCGTTCGTCGTGTCCGCCGCCCAAACCGGCGCCCCGGTGACGCCCAACCGCGTCTATTTCATCGATAAAGACGATAGCTGGCGCATTCTTCTTGGCTTGCTTAAAGAGATCGCGCACACGGCTCGCACCCACACCGACAAACATTTCCACAAATTCCGAACCGCTAATATTGAAGAAAGGTACCTGCGCCTCACCGGCAACCGCTTTTGCCATAAGCGTCTTCCCGGTTCCGGGAGAACCAAGCAGAAGCACTCCCTTGGGAATACGCGCACCAATCGTGAGGAATTTCTTGGGATGTTTGAGAAATTCAACGACCTCCTGAAGCTCATTTTTCGCTTCAAGAGCGCCGGCAACATCGGCAAAAGTAATGCGTTTTTTCTTATTCTTTGGATCGAGCATGCGCGCCCGACTCATGCCGAACGAAAGTGCCTGAGCATTTCCCCGCTGCGCCTGCTTCATCATAAACCAGATAAAGCCGGCTATGAGAATGAACGGCAAAAGAAAAGGAAGAATAGCACCAAGCCAAAGCGCGGCGCCCGAGTCCTCCTTGACGGTTATTTTTACGTCTTTCAGCTTATTGGTATCAACGCCATAATTGCGAAGCGTTTCCGTAAGCGCTCCCTCGGTTTCTTTGGTCGCCTTCTGTTTATTGCCGTCTTTGAGCTCTATAGCCAGGGAATTGCCACTCACCTCGACTGAAGACACTTTGGCATCGTTTATCTCGGACACCAATTCATTGAGCGATACATCTGTGGGGCGCCCTTTCGGAGACTGGTAGAGAATAATAATGCCGGAAACCAACAAGAAAATGATAACGACGGCACCAATGTTTTTGAAAAGCTTGTTCATGAAAGTACGTTGCGCGAATTATATACTCAATAAGTACCTCGCTCAGGAGAAAACGTTTCGAAAAAGACTCGCGAAAACGAGATATTCAACAGGGAAGTGCGACGAGTTCGAAACCAATAATTATTTCTCACGAAGTACCGATACTCTAGCACCTCTTCGCATGAATTTCAAGCCACAAAAGGACTTTTCCGCTACCTTATTCTTCGTACTCGCAATAAAATTCCGCATTTCCTCGATAGTTGAGAATGAAGGCGGCAATGTGCTGTCACTGAACCGCTCGATCAATGCTCGAAGCGTAGATCGCTGAGAAGCATCCGAAAGCACAAGAAAATTCGTCACAAGCAAAGAAAATCCACTGCCATCGGCATTTTCGATAACGGAATGTGCCCCATCAATACACCGCTCGAGCAGGTCGATATCGTCAGCGAGAGACAACGCTGATCGAGCAAGCGTATCTCGAATATTCGGATTCAATGTCTCAAGAACAGGAAGAAGTTCATGACGAACGCGATTGCGCGTAAATTTCGGGTCGGTATTGCTTCCATCAATACGGAAGGGAAGCGCATTTTCCTTGAGGTAGCGCAAGATATCCTCCCTCGAAGTAAGGAGTAGCGGACGAATAATCACTCCCGCCCGAGGACGCATCGCTCCCAAACCGCGAAGTCCCGAACCTCGCAAGAGTCGCAAGAGAACCGTTTCAGCCTGATCATCCCGATTGTGCGCGACGGCAATTGCATCAAATCCAAGCTGTACCCGAATCGTTTCAAAAAAGTTATACCGAATATCGCGAAGCCGAGCCTCAAGGTTTCCGGCATAGTCAGACATATCCGGATGCAACACTGTAACCGGAAGAGCATAAAAGCCTGCCCGCTCTCGCACCAGCCACTCATCAAGATCGGATTCTTCGCCTCGAAGCGAATAGTTCACATGTGCGATGTGGAGCTTCCAATCGTATTTCTTCCCGAGAGCCACCAGACAGTCTAAGAGACACAGACTATCCGGACCGCCCGAAACCGCAACAATCATCGAATCTCCTGCCTTCCAGAGTGAAAAACGGTGCGCAGTATTCTGGAGATTTTTCAGAAAAGACTGCCGATCAGGCGCACCTCTCGATAATGTCGAGCGTTTTCCGGACAGCTTCATCGAGCTGTCCTTCTTCATTGACGACAGTGTAGTCATAAATATCGGTGTGGCGCAGCCATTCGCGCGTATAGTCCATCCGCTCGGCGATATAGGCATCGGTCACATGCGGGTCGCGACGACGAATACGCGCCTCAAGCACCGCCAGAGAGGGAACAGTAATCAAAATAGCAACAATATCCGGAAAAAGTTTCTTCGCCGTGAGAACGCCTTTCCATTCTATCTTCCAAATGCCGATTTTTCCGGAATTTCGTACGCGCTCGATCTCATCAAAAGTAACACCGTAGAGATTGCCATTGTATTGCCGCGTATACTCAAGGAATCTCTGCTCCCGAATGCCCGCCTCGAAGACGTCTTCGGACACGAAATAGTAGGGATTCCCCTCGGATTCGCCCGCCCGCGGCGCACGCGTCGTCGTCGTCACCACGCGCTCAATCGAAAGATGCTCTTCCAATCGAGAGATGATAGAATCTTCCCCTGCACCCGACGGCCCGGAAATAATAAACAGTTTCGATTCCATGCCCCAGCCTACCGCGATTTCCCACAAGAATCAAGGACTCCAAAGAAAATAAAAAGCCCCTGGAATAGTTATTATCCACAGGGGCTAAATTTTTTTCAAGAATTTTCCAAGAAAAAGAAATTTAAAAGAAAAACAAACACCCTCACACCTTCATAGGCAATACTCATCCTCCTTTTTTAGGTTTGGACTGAGAAAAACCCGCATAACGCGCCAAAGCGTTGTTGCAAGCGACTCGCATTCTTCATTACGCGGTCGCAAGCGTTATGCGGATCACGTACTCTGCCGCCTCGAGCCGTGGAGGACTAGCCTCCGATGAAGCGGCGAGTAAGGTTACGCCTCACCGAGCGCGGAAGTTATTGTCCGCGGCGACTCGGTAAGAGCCGCGCTACATGTGCTGCTCCTAACATTTTGCGCGCGAGGGCTACTAGCCACTCGGTTAGGTTACAGAGCACACACAACAACACACAACAATAGGGCTGGAAACCACCACTTATGCAAGGACAAATCCCTGCTTCAGCAAATGGCGCAGCCCTTTCTTTCGGACTTACAGCCAGCTAGCAGAGAGGGTATCACGAACCCTCTCACCTCCCGCTAAGGGGCTAGGTTACTAGCAGCCGACGATGCCCAGGCCCAGGCCGGCACCACCGCTGACGTTGCCGTTGGTCATCATACTCATATCCAGAGTGGCAGCGCCGGGATTGGGCCGGTAGAAGGCGCTGGCGGTGGTAGCGCTCACGAAAGAGATTCCTTCATTGTTCAGGTGCTCCTGATTCTTCATGGCATATCCTCCTCGAGGTTTGCCTTGGCGTTTTGACCCAAGGTCCCTAGAAAAACCAGGACCAAGAGCCAGCGTGTCGAGCGGAAAATCAACTCAATATTGAGCAAGTTAGCATACCCTTGAAATCTTGTCAAGGGCACTCGAGAGTATATCGTGAATTGTCGCTCTATACAAGCAAAAAGTGGCATTTTTCTTCTTCAGAATTTCAAGATCGCGATACAAGAGAGAAAAATGCACAAGGACAAACCTCTGAAAAAATAAGCGGGATATTTCTATGGAAAATACGCTCTGAGAAAAGCTCCGAGCTATTCCACGGTCACACTTTTGGCAAGATTCCTCGGGCGATCGATCGCCTCACCGCGCGCCGCGGCGACAAAATAAGCAAAGAGCTGCAAGGGAATGACAGAGAGAAGCGGGGAAAGCGATTCGAGCGTCTCGGGAATAAAGAAACACGCATCGGCAAGCCCCTTGTCGAGCAACTCGGTGTTGCCTTCTGTCGTAACCGCAATAATACTCCCTTGGCGAGCCTTCACTTCTTGCATATTGCTTACTGTTTTCTCATAGACGCTATCGCAAGGAGCAACAAAGACGCAAGGAAAGCCCGCTTCGACAAGTGCCAAGGGACCATGCTTCATTTCTCCGGCAGGATAGGCTTCGGCATGAACATAGGCTATTTCCTTGATTTTGAGCGCTCCTTCAAAGGCGACCGGCGCACTGTATCGTCGTCCAAGATAGAAAAAGTCCGCACATGCCGAAAAACGCTCTGCCACAGACCGTATCGCGTCTTTCTGCGTCAATATCCGCTGTATCTTGTCAGGAATCTGCCGGAGCTGCCGAGCGAATTCCTTGCCGCCGGCAAGCGAAAGCGTACCGCGACGCCCCAATGAGAGCGCCATAAGTGAAAGTACGGCGAGCTGGGAGGTAAATGCCTTGGTAGAAGCGACGGAAATTTCCGGTCCGGCATGCGTATAGACGCCTGCCATTGTCTTCCGTGCAATAGTTGAACCGACAACATTCACGATGCCGAGCGTTAACGCACCCTTCCGCTCAGCCTCCTCAACCGCCGCAAGCGTATCCGCTGTCTCGCCCGATTGTGAAAGCGCGATCAAAGCCGTTTCCGCATTGAGCACGGGGTTCTTATAGCGGAATTCCGAAGCAGGCGTCGATTTGGCCAGCTTCCCCGCTATATCCTCAAAGAGATGTTCGCCCACCATACCAGCATGAAGCGACGTCCCGCACGAGACAAATTGAAATGACCGGATATTTCCAATTGCCTTATCCACACTGGAAAGCCCGCCCAAACGCGCCGTAGCCGCGCCATCTTTGAGCCGCCCCCGAAGCGCATCTTCGATAACGCGGGGCTGCTCCATAATTTCCTTGAACATAAAGTGCGGGTAGCCGCCCTTTTCCGCTTCTTCAAGCGACCAGTCGATAGTTTCGAGCGTCTTTGTCTTGGCACTGTGACCGTCCACACGAGATATGACGTGTTTATCTGACCGTATATGAGATATTTCTCCGTCTTCGAGAAAGAAAACGTCGCGCGTCCGTGACACAATAGCCGACGGATCAGATGCCACGATATACTCATTCTCTCCCACACCAACCAAAAGCGGACTTCCCTGCTTCGCAGCAAAAAGACTCCCCGGCTCATCCGACCCGAGAACCAAGAGTCCGTAGGTGCCTCGCACGCGCACAAGCGCTGATCGGATCGCATCTGGAAGTGACCGGGAAGTCTTTCGTTCTTCTTCTATAAGATGCGCGATAACTTCCGTGTCGGTTTCCGAGCGGAAAACATGCCCCGATGCCACGAGCTCCTCTTTCAACTCGCGGTAATTCTCGATAATGCCATTGTGAACCACGGCTATCTTCCCGGAACAATCCGTATGCGGATGCGCATTCGTATCGGTCGCGCCGCCATGTGTCGCCCAGCGTGTGTGGAGAATAGCGATCGGAGCTGCAGCAGGGAAGTCTCCGCTTAACTGCTTCGACCGCATCTCGGGCACCAACCCGTCGCTAATGCCGCCCTGCTTTTTGACGACACGAATCACACTGTCAGAGAGTGTGGCAATACCGGCACTGTCGTATCCGCGGTATTCAAGCCGCAACAAAGCACTCACTCCCGACTCAACCGCATCCGATCCGGATTCGGTCACCACTCCAACCACTCCGCACATAGACGCATGTGTTAACGTTCATCTAAAACCTCCGAACCCCAGCACTTCGCCAGGATCTCAGCAGATATTCGCATTGTTTCAAAAAACCGACATTCTTCTTGTGGTGTAGCAAAGAAAGAGAGAAAAAACAATGCGGAAAATATCCGACAACATTGACAGATGCCCGGGAAATTTCTAGGCTATTTAGTCAAGAAATACCAGAAGCAGCCCATTATGCCCCCCAAAGAAATTCTCATTCTCTTTATCCTCCTCACCAGCGGAGCCGGTCTTTCCATGGCGGTCGATTTGACACTCGGCATCCGCTGGCAACGGTTCAAATCCTGGAAGTGGCTCGTCCACATCACTACACTCATCCTCTATGGCGCCATCATAGCCGCCTACATGATCCTGCATTGACGCTTCGCCGTAAAAGCCGTATACTTTTCCCGAAGATACGGTTTATTTTTTTCTTTAAGAAACGCTCGCAGGAATCGCCCTCGGCACAGAAGAATACCCAAGATTCTCCGGAAATCTTGGTGACTCCTCCGTGTTTAGCGGCTTCCAAGCGGGCAGAATCCGCTTATGCAAGAGCAAAAATGGTCCCTCCAAATAGGAGGGAGAGTCCTTGAGCTTTCAACCGGACTCCTCGCGGGGCAGGCAAACGGCGCCGTGCGCGCCCAATACGGCGACACCGTCGTCCTTGCGACCGCCGTGATCGGCAAGAATCCCTCGAATATTTCGGGATATTTTCCGCTCCTCGTCGACTACGAAGAACGCTACTACGCCGCAGGGAAGATAAAGGGCTCGCGATTTGTGAAACGCGAAGGACGCCCGTCCGACGATGCCGTATTGACCGGACGCGCCGTCGACCGCACCATTCGCCCGCTTTTCAATGCTCGAATGCGAAACGACGTGCAAGTGGTCGTCACTACCCTCTCATTCGATGGCGAAAATGACCCCGATACCATCGGAATGATTGCCGCATCTGCCGCACTCGCCCTCTCAGACATCCCCTGGAACGGGCCGATCGGTGCCGTTCGCGTCGGAAGAATGAATGAAAATTTCATCTTAAATCCCGTAAACGGCGAGCGAGCTGAGAGCGAATTCGATCTTCTCATCGCCGGAACAAACGAGAAGATCAACATGATGGAGGTATCCGCCAAGGAGGTACCGGAATCCGTCATGATAGAAGCCTTTGCCTTTGGCTTCGACGCTATCAAAAAAATCGCCGACTTTATCGAGTCGATCCGAAAGGAAGTTGGCAAGGAAAAGCTCGTGCCAACACTCCTCGAAGCTCCCAAGGAAGTCGAGGACGATATTCGCCGATGGTTCGAAGAGAAAGGTCTCGCTCAAGCGCTCTACCTCAAGGGCAAGAAAGAAACCTACGACCGACTCCGCGAAATTCGCGAATACGTCGACAAGCAAATCAACGAAGTTCATGCAAATGTTCCAAAAATTCGCGAGGTTACCGAGCAAGTCTTCGAAGAACTCTCCGATGAAATCGTGCACGAGAATATTTTGCAGCACGAGAAACGCCCGGATGGACGCGCTTTGACCGAGGTTCGCCCCATTACATGCCAGGTCGGCGTCCTCCCGCGCACACACGGCACCGGACTCTTCACACGCGGCGAAACCCAAGCGCTCACCGTTGCAACACTTGGCTCTCCGGGTGATGAGCAAATCATCGACACCATGGAAGTCGATATGAAGAAGCGATATATTCACCACTACAATTTCCCGCCGTACTCCGTCGGCGAAGTACGTCCGATGCGCGGCCCCGGACGGCGCGAAGTAGGACATGGCGCCCTCGCCGAAAAAGCATTGGTCCCTGTGCTCCCCAACAAAGAAGACTTCCCATACACCATTCTTTTGGTTTCGGAAATTCTCTCTTCAAACGGATCATCGTCCATGGCATCAACCTGCGGATCAACACTCGCTCTCATGGACGCCGGCGTCCCTATCAAAGCGCCGGTCTCCGGCATAGCGATGGGCATCATCGTCGGCAGCGAGAAGCAGTACAAAGTATTGACCGATATCCAGGGACTCGAAGATCACTATGGCGACATGGACTTCAAAGCCGCAGGAACCACCAAGGGACTCACCGCCATTCAAATGGATGTGAAAGTGGACGGTGTCACGCTCCCCATGCTCGAAGCAGTGCTCTTGCAGGCAAAAGACAATCGCGCCGAAATCCTCGGGAAAATGCTGGCAACGCTTCCCGAGGCACGCACCGCGCTTTCACCCTACGCGCCGCGCATCATCGTGCTTCACATCAATCCGGAAAAGATCCGTGATGTTATCGGACCGGGAGGGAAAATGATCAATCGCATTATCGACGAAACCGGTGTTGAAATAGACATCGAGGACGACGGATCCGTATTTGTCACATCACCTGACGAAGTGAGCTCCAAGAAGGCGGTCGAGTGGATCAATAACCTCACGCGTGAGGTAAAGCCCGGCGAATTGTTTCAGGGACGCGTCACGCGCCTCATGAATTTCGGCGCCTTTGTCGAAGTCCTCCCAAACCAAGAAGGATTGGTGCATATTTCCGAGCTCGCCAATGAGCGCGTCGAGCGCGTCGAGGACATTGTTCATGTTGGCGATATGATTCCCGTTATCGTGAAAAATATTGACGACCAAGGTCGCATAAACCTCTCAAGAAAAGCCGCCCTCAAAGAGGTGCTATCCTGATCTGATCAGATACAACACTGAACACAAATCGCATGCTCGTCCGAAACGACAGTTTGTGGTAGAATGAGAGGCGGAAGAAGTTCCGCCTTCTTTCTTGTTCAAAAACAAAATGCTATGGGATTCTTCTCGCGAAAAATGTCAGCATCAAACAAAGACGATACCCACGAAATGATCGACGCAAAAATCCACGTCATGCAACATGATTTGGATGAAATAGCCAAAAGTGGACACATGGAAATAGAGTCTACTCAGCAGAAAACTTCGGAAACAAAAGAGTCAGCCATTGAGACTCAGTCGGCAAATATATCCGTACCATCCGACAGCCCCTTCTCTCAATCGGAATATGTTCTAGAGCCGAGCGAACCGGCACGCACTCATACTATCGAGGAATCTGAACCACAGGCTCCAGAAGGGGAACCTCATCAAGAAACCCCTTCACCAAATGAATCCGGCGATATCGCGGTTCCATCAGCCTCCTCGTCAACACCACTCAACCTTCCATCATTCCACGCGGCACCAACCCCTACATCCCCGACACCTCGAGGACCGATGCGTCTCAATATCGGGCAACAAACATCATTAGAAATTCCCAGCGCAAATGTTCCCGAATCAGCACCGGCACCAAATGAAGCATTGAAGCTGCCGGTCACACCACAGGAATCTTTGCGGACCGGGACCTGGCCAGTCGCGACACCAACACAAGCGACCCATGCAAAAAAAACAGCGCCGAAGAAAGCGCAGAAAAAAATCTCTCTGCGAAAAGCGCCGACCGACAAGAAACTCATGTCTGACAATATCATCCTCAAGGAGCGATGGGGGTGGAAGCATTATCTGATGATACTGGTCGTAATAGGATCTATCGGCGGCGGAGCCTTCTATTTCTGGAAAACCCGCTTCTCTTCCGAAGGATTCAACCTTCCGACAGTCAATCTTCCGAACATTCCAGACATATCCAGCAACAAGTCCGCCGATGATCTTCGCGAACAATCAGACGATTCGCTCCCATTTTCCACGACCAACGCCAATCCATTCATCGTCGACGTCGAAACAGAAACCGTCTCAACGCTTCGGGAGCGACTTATACAAGACGCTGACGATATGCGGAAGGCCAGCATGACCGGTCCGGTACCGTTTTCCGTAGTCGACAAAACCAACACACCAATCGCATTCTTCATTTTTGCCTCTATTTTCAATCTGGGACTTTCCGGCGACCTACTGAACAGTCTCGACAATAACTTCACTCTTTTCATATTCCTTGACAATAACGAACCGCGAATAGTTCTCTCCATCGCAACCAAGGATGTCGATGCCACCAGAAAATACCTCGCAGAATCAGAGAGAACGCTGCCGCTGAGCCTCAAGAACATTCTTTTAGTCGATACACCTCCGACCATACCAGCAGCAATATTCTCAACCACTGCCTACAAGGGGGTCACCATACAATACTTCAACCTTTCTTCAGAAACACCTCTGTCATTCGACTACGCCATCAATGAAAACACACTCGTACTTGGTACCAGTAAAAATTCTGAGCGCGCCGTACTCGATACGATCATAGATTCGAAGCAGTAGATGGTTGATTGCTGGCTTATGCAACAGAAAAAAAGAAATTCTTTTTTTCTTCGTTAAATTTTCAGCGAAGATATTCTTAAACGGCAAGAAAAATCCCGAGAAGAAAATTGCTTGTATACTCGCATTCTTCAAAAACATTTTCCCTGCGTTGACCCCACTCTTTTTTTCTGCTATACTTGGGATGTGATCGGTTGAAAAAGGAAGCGGTTCATTAAAAAAATAAAATATTCAGTTGACCCGTCCGGTGAAGTCCGCTCTTCTCGAATGGTAGCGGGGTTCCAATCGCAATTTCCCCCTATTTGCGATTGGAACCCCCCTACTGTTCCTCCTCTGAAAAATTTCAGAGGCTCTCCTTCATCCGACAAGGAGAAACCAAAAAAACAAAAACAAAATTTTCCTGTCGCACAAAAATAAAGACAGAAAAATAAAAAGAAAAAGCCAAACAACAGTTCTTTCAAAAAAGGAATCGAGTAAAGGATTCCAAAAAAACAGGCTACATGCCAAGGATACGGTACGGGCGACACTCAATCGGAAGAGTGTTACAACTTCATGCGTACAAATCACGCGAATTCTCAATGGATTACCGATGCCTCCTCACCCGTTGGCTACGTAACCGGAATACGCGTTGGCGCATGGCCGGGCGTCTCGCCAATTTATTTCATATTTGGGCGTCTGACGCCCGGCAACCAACTCTCATATTCGCAAAAAGAAGCACTTTAAAGCCCGAAAGGGTGTTTTTTGTTTGAAAAAATATCCCCATTGCTCTAGGATATTCAATATTCATAATCCCGCCTTTATAAACAGGATGCTGCCATTCTCTCTCTTACAGCCGTTTCGACACAAACGCAGCTCGCTCGGGAAAAGCGGGGAACGCACTGCCGCTCTCTATCTCAAAAACAAGGGGTTCAAAATTCTCGAGATGAATTACAGAAATCCGCGAGGGAAACAGCTGGGAGAAATAGATATCATAGCAAAAAAAGGGGATACAATTGTCTTTGTCGAGGTGAAGACACGAAAAGGAGAGATGGGAACAGTATTCCCGGAAGACAATCTCACGCCGGGAAAACTCCGAAAACTTGAGAAAATAGCAACATATTACTTGCAATCACGACATCTCCGGGACTCCTCCTACCACTTCGACGCCGTTACCATTCTCATTGATAAGACAGGATCAACCACTATTCGCCATTTTGAACACATCTTTGTTTGAAATTCGCAAGAATAAAAAACTGGACAACTGAACCCTGTCTCTCTATACTTGAAGAAGGGTTTTTGTTTTCAGTGTTCACACTTTGATCTTTGAATTTTTCCCCTATGACTCTTGATGCCGCAACACTCTCCGAACTCAAAGAAAAGCTCCTGACTGAAAAATCACGCCTCGAGGAAGCGCTCTCGAAGTTTGCCACCAAAACCGATGTTCCGGGTGAATACAAGACGCAGATGGAGGAAATTGGCACGGATATCGATGAGAACGCGACCGAAGTCGAGGGCTACGTAGATAACCTTGCTGTTGAGCAGGATCTCGAGCATGAATTGCAGGAAGTACTTGCAGCACTCGACCGTATGGAAAAAGGAAGCTACGGCATTTGCGAGAAAACGGGTCAAGAAATCAACATCGAACGGCTTCGGGCTTATCCAGCTGCAAGAACCGCGGTTCTCTCCTAGTTATCAACATGTTTCGCTGGCGATTTATTGTATTGAGCATTCTTTTTACTGTCTTCTTGTTTGGAGCACAGATTGGAAAGCGCTTCTTCTCTCAGGTTGTTTGCAATACGGGAATTGGGTTTGGTATCGGGGGAGGAGTGTGGCTGATAGCATTGTGGGTAGTTTTTGTAAGTGCTCTAGGATTTTTCGTGGTTCGTGAGCTTCAGGAAGAAAGAGCAAGTCGTTTTGTATACCTCGTCCCTGTTGGAGGAGGTTTTTTGTTGGGTGGCGCGATTTCAAATCTGCTTGATCGGCTTGTTTATGGATGCGTTGCCGACTATTTTCAGCCATTCCTCTGGTTTCCAGCGTTTAATATAGCAGATATCGGAGTGAGTATGGGGGCGGGGTTGCTAGTTTTGTATCTGTTTTTTACAGAGGCTACGGATAAATAAAACGGCATATTACAAAACAAAATTTGTAATATGCCGAAAAAACAGGGGGGATGCTATACTCGCAAGGACTCTGCACGTTCGTCTATGCTTTCTCCATTGGGAGTGACGGTGAACTGATAAATGGACCCGTCATACTGGTCGATTTTATATGTTCGAATCGGCTTGCCAAGGAGTCTGGCTATGGAGGTGAAAGCGACTGGAGTAAGTGGATAAGGATCAATATCTTCGTATCGGCGAGTTTCCCAAATCCATCGCTTCTGCCTGTTCAGTAAGGAATTGTGGTAGTAACTGAGCTGCCACCATTTTCTCTTTTTGACGATACCATCCGAAACAAGCTGGTTATAGACGGCTTGGGGGGTTATTCCGAGGGCTGAGAGGAGTCGCGTGAAGGGTATTGTCCCCACACTTTCGTCTCCAAGAGTCACTTTTTGCCATGAAGGGAAGTTAAAATTCTTTGCACTGATTCCTATTGCTGCATTGTTGTAAAATGCGCGAAGAATTTCGCTATCCAAGGGTTGGGGAACTTCAATCTCAGGCATCTTTCTCTCCTTTTAAGTTATTAAAACAACTACAATGATTTTGGACCGAAGTGAAAATAGTGTATTTCGAAATTAATTATTTGTCAAGTATCTGGTTGATACTTGTTGGTTTCCTGCTTGCGTTTTCGTTTCAACATGCGCTAGAGTAGAGAACTTACTGGAAATCCTATCTCATTCCTGACCCACTATGCCTGCCAAGATTTTCTCTGCCGCAACACTCGGACTCGAAAGTGAGCTCGTCGAAGTGGAAGTCGATGCCTTCAATACGGGTATGCATCACTTCACTGTCGTTGGACTTCCGGACACCACCATCAAGGAATCCCGCGATCGAGTGAGTTCTGCTCTCAAAAATAGCGGGTTTCTCCCGCCCCACCGATTCGGCCGCATCACCGTAAATCTCGCTCCTGCCGATCTGCCAAAAAATAGCCCGGTATACGACGTCCCGATGGCACTCGGCTTTCTCCTGGCAACCGAACAACTCTCCTTTGATTTCCACAACAAACTTTTCATCGGCGAGCTCTCCCTCGATGGAAAAGTCCGCCCCGTAAGCGGGGTTCTCCCCATCGCCCTCCTCGCCAAGAAGCTCGGCATACCGGAGCTCTACGTGCCCGAGAAAAACGCCGCCGAAGCCGCTATGGTGCGAGACCTCCACATTGTCCCCATCACGTCTCTTTTTGAAGTTGCGCAGCACCTCTCGGGCGCCAAGGTAATTGAATCCGTCCCCGATATCGACATGGAAACGCTCTTCAGAGAAGAGACTTTCCTCCTCGATATGAAAGATGTGCGCGGACAAGAACACGCCAAGCGCGCGCTCGAAATCGCCGCAGCGGGCGGCCATAACATCTTGATGAGCGGGCCTCCAGGAAGCGGCAAAACAATCCTCGCCAAGACACTTCCTTCGATTCTTCCAAAACTCGATTTCGAAGAAAGCATCGAGATCACCAAAATCTTCTCTATCGCCGGATTCCTCACACGAAACAGCACACTCGTCACGTCGCGGCCATTTCGTTCGCCGCATCACAGCGCGAGCGCCGTCTCGCTCGTGGGCGGAGGCTCCTTCCCTCGACCGGGAGAAATCAGCCTGGCTCACCGAGGCGTACTCTTCCTCGACGAATTCGGCGAATTTTCAAAAAATATTTTGGAAAACCTGCGCCAACCGCTCGAAGACGGACACATCACCGTTTCTCGCGCCAAAGGCTCCCTTCATTTTCCGGCGCGATTCATCCTCGTTGCCGCGATGAATCCGTGTCCGTGCGGCAATATGGGCGACCCCGACCGCCTCTGCTCCTGCTCGCCACGCGAGACGCTTCGCTATAAGACGCGCATTTCCGGTCCTATCATGGATCGCATCGACCTTCATATCGATGTCCCACGCATCCCGTTCGAAAAGCTCGAAGCGCCTGAAAATGCCGAATCAAGCCTCACTATCCGAGAACGCGTTGAAAAAGCCCGTGCTATACAACGCGAACGATTCGCTCAGAAAGGCATATTCACCAATGCCGAAATGGGATCCGCTCTCATTCGAGAAGCCTGCCCACTCGACAGCGCCTCCAAGAGTCTCTTGAAGCAAGCTGTTTCCACCATGCGCCTCTCCGCCCGCGCCTACTACCGCCTCATCAAGCTCGCCCGAACCATCGCCGACCTCGAAGCCGCCGACCATATCCTCCCCAAACACCTCGCCGAAGCAATACAGTATCGGTTTAAAACGGAGTAGAGAAACATGAGTTTTCCGTTTCTGATAATTTGAAAAGCCTCGAGAAACCATTATGGTCTTCGAGGCTTTTTATATTCACACGTTAAGTTAAGTAGGCAGGTTGGACGTTTAAGCCAAAGGTTCTAGTCCTGAACCGTTGCAATGTTCGCAGATGGATTCGACGTTCATGAATCCCGCCTTGACAATGATAGTTCCTTTTCCTTTACATTCCTTGCAACCATTTGGGCTATTAATTAGCCCTGTACCAGCACAATCTTCGCAATCCACTTGAACGCGAAAAGCTCCACGCGTAGCAATGACAGAACCGCTTCCATTGCAACTCGGGCAACGATCGCCAATTAACTCCGGGTGATTTCTCATCTCTTCACTCCTCATCTTTCAATGTTCGGGGTATGCGACCGCACACCCAATGGACAAACACTGAATCCGAGGAGCGAAGCTGCACATTGGTAAAGAACATTGGAGTATACCGTAAAATTAACTATTTGTCAATATCGTTCGTCAAAAGAGGGTATTTCCTGATTTTTTTGGAATTTTCTGCTTTATCCTCGCATTTTCTCATATTTTCTTGTGTCAAAAACGTTTTCACAGCCATAAACCCCCTCCAAAAAGAGAATGGGAAAGCGTTTCAGACTTGCATTTTTGGTATTGCTACTTTATAAGAGATACTCTCCAAAAATCATTTTAGTTTTTTGTAACGATGAGCTTTGTGGAACCTGGATTCCCGTCTTCACGGGAATGACAGAAAACTAAAATCTCTCCGAAGTTAGCAATACCAAATTTTTCAAACGAATTGACGCCGTTCCATGTCACGAGGCACAATGGGGAAGTGGCACGAATTTCCCCACAACTCGTTGTGCAATCCTTGTTTGGCGCCATGGGGATTGGCGGAGCGATGCTTTTCTTTTTTCCTCAAAGCAAAGCAATAGAAACTACGACAAAACCGCAAAGTATTCCAATTTCTCTCTCGATTGACAGTCTCACTCTCCCGGAAAGAGCCCTTCCGAATGAAACGGTGGAAAAGTTCCTTGAACGCCTCAGTATTTCACATACCAAAGATGATACACTAACTCCAAACCCGGAAACCGTTCTCAGTGCAAATACCACTGTCACCATTGAAACCGCCAAACACTATTCAATAACAACCAAAACAGGAAAGAAGGAAGGTGTCACAACACTTCATACCGTAGAGCAACTCCTCAATGAGCAGAGAGTTTCACTTGGCAAAAACGATCTTGTCACCCCAGAGCCAGAGAAAGCGCTCACGGATGGCATAAAGATTTCCGTTATCAAAGTGGACATTCGAGAGGAAATCCTAAAGAAGCCGCTCCCGTTTGAAACCAAAGAGACTGAGGATTCGACCCTCTCATGGAGGAAGCGCCTCATAACACAAAAAGGCGATAAAGGTATTCGAGAGCTCACGTATGAAGTCATCTCCCATGACGGCAAAGAAATAAAAAGAACACTCAAGGAAAGTACGGTAACCAAAGAGCCCGTCACTGAAATAGCCACTCAAGGCACCAAAGTCGAAGTCGGGAAAAGCCACGCCGGGCTCGGATCATGGTATAGTTTCACCGGAACACTTTCAGCCGCGAACCCTTGGCTTCCTCTCGGAAGTTATGTGCGCGTCACCAATACCGACAATGGGAAATCCGTTATTGTCCGCATCAATGACCGCGGTCCATTCGGGAAAAACCGCATTATCGATCTCGACAAAGTCGCTTTCAAAGAAATCGCCTCGCTCGGCGCCGGAATCATCCCCGTCAAAGTGGAAGAAATAACAAACTGAAGGACCAAATTCAAAAATTTCCCCTATGCTTCCCAAAAAATCATTGAGTCAAAACTTCCTTCGAGATGCGGATATTCTCCGAAATATCGCAGATGAAGCCGATTCTTCCGATATCATCGTTGAAATCGGCGCCGGAGAAGGCGCGCTTACGGACACATTGGCACAAAAGGCAAAAAAAGTCGTCGCTCTGGAATTTGATCGAGATCTTATCCCGGGACTCCTCAATCGCTTCCCCCTTTCTTCGAATGTTTCCGTTGTCGAAACAAACATTCTTCGCACGGATATTCCGGAAACTCTGAGGAAACACGGGTGGCGAGATGAGCCATACGCTCTCTTTGGAAATATTCCCTATGCGATTACCGGGAAAATCATTCGTCTGCTCGTCTCACTCGATCCGGCGCCACGCACCATCGTCCTCATGGTACAGCGAGAAGTCGCGGAGCGAATCGTCATAAAGAATGGGAAACAAAGCCTCCTTTCACTCGCAGTCGCCCTCTTTGGCACGCCGGAAATATTGTTTCTCGTACCAAAAGAGGCGTTCTTCCCAGCGCCACGCGTTGAAAGCGCGGTTCTACGAATCACACCGGATCCCAATCGCCTCCCCATCGACAAACGCGAAAGTATTCTCCGTCTCGCCAAGATCGGCTTTGCCTCCAAACGAAAAACACTCATGAACAACTTCGCCGCGCACCGAGAACACCCGAGAGAAATAATAGAAAAGATCCTCAAAATCATCGGAAAACCCTTAAATGCCCGCGCCGAAGAACTGTCGAAAGAAGCGTGGACAAGACTTCAAGAGACTATCTGTAGGGTCGATAAATCTTGACAAATATTATAGAGACGCACTACACTGCAATGTCCTTTAACAAACAAGGGTATCTTTACTCCTCACTTCCAACATTTGTCCGCAGAACCCGCAGTCGCGAGTTCCGAATGTTGAAACATGAGGAGTAAGGCCGTGCAAAGCAAAGAACAAACTGCCGAAGAAAGACGGAAGGAAATTGTTGGTTGCCTCATAGAAGGTATCAACCTCTTAACACCTGGAGGAGCAAAAGCAGCTATCGAAATGGTTATTCAGCATGACGGATGGCAACAAGCGTTTTTTGAGCAAGAAAAGATTCAGAAATGCTCAACGCGTGAGGCTGTCGAATTAGCATTAGCTGTTCGTGCCCACTTTTGGGCAGAGTACTACTCCAACTTTAGGAATAAAGTCATCGCCCTAGCATTAAAAAAGTTGGAAGAATATCAAGAAGGAACCTGCCCCGAACCCTCAGAAAATCTCCTTGTGGAAATAGTTATGAAATTTCATGGAAGATCAGGAGCTGACCATTTTGCAGAAATCGCAGAAAAGCTCCTTCTCAATTTGATAAGAAAAAGAAGGGGCGCGCCTTCGCACTAAAAGTTTTCCACAACGAAAACACCGTGAAGGAAAACGAACCCCAATATCCACCAAAAGACTGACCGGTAGGTAATACTGCCGGTTTTTTGTTTCATGGCGAGAACCACCCAAAAAGACGCTCCACCAAAAAGAAGTGCCGGAAGAAACAAAGATGGTATGCGAAACACAAACACACTCGCTATAAAAGACAGGAAAATTCCGGAACCAATTAAAAGTTTTGCTCGACGAACCCCAAAAAGCACGGGAATAGTCCATACGCGATACTTTCCATCGCCGAAGATATCCTTGAAGTCTTTGAGTGGAAGCGACACCGTATACGCAAAGAGAAAGAGCCAGACAAATGAAGTCGGAAGACGAGCAATAGTCCCATCCGGAGAGAAAAGTAAAAATCCCAGAAAGAGGACTGTCAGACTCGCAACCGCGCTCACAAACGAGGCAAGTATCGGGAACCGCTTGAGCCGAAAGGGCGGCGCAGAATAGACCCAAGCGATCACCTGATACAAAAGAAGTAGTAAGGCACTCTTCACACTAACCATGGCCAACAGAAAAATCGATGCCACAAAGAAGCTCACACCGATAAACCCGTAGAGCTCTCGCGATATATCGCCAGCAACTAATGGCCGGGAGCGATTGGTTCTCTGGTCTATTTCTTCATCAAAAAAGTCATTGACGACAACCGAAGCAAGCCATGCCAACACCACGCCGACAACCACCAAGAGAAGCGCGAGCGCATCGAAAAACCCAAGAGCTGTGAACATAGCAGGCGAAGTCGCTAAAACCATCGAGAGACCGATACCCGTACAAAGAAGTCCGCTATGATACACCACTTGCGGCAGTCGAGCATTGCGAAAGAGCGCGAGAAATATCTTCCTGTGCGATAGAAATAGCCAAAACCCGAAAACAACCGGGAAGAGTCCGCCATACAACAGGCTCATTTTTACATTCAATACCGACCGGGGATCCGTAATTGTGTGTGAGAAAAGCGAAAGTGGCGATAAAAAAATCGCCGCTACATCGGGAGAACGGAGCGCCCATTGTCCCCGAGCAATGCCATCAATGAGAATCGCCGCCCATGAAGGAAACGTACCGAGAAAGAAAAGGAGAGTGTACGCAGAAAGTGCTGAGAGGAGCGATCTCACAGCCCGACGCGTCTTCCAGAGCACATACAGTCCAAAACCTACCGACACGAACGCGACTTCAACACGAACGCCATACGTAATTCCCATGTCCGGACGATCTCCGAAAAAAGTGAGGTATCGCTCAACAAGGCCGGAAAATCCATCGAAGATGTAAAAACTCCACAATCCCGTCCCGTCAGAAATAACAAAATCGATAATCGGCGGCGCAAGGATGATCAGAAATCCGAAGAGGAGTATATTCGATGCCATTCGCAGAGAAATACGTGCAAAATACCGGACTATCGGGAGAAATAGAAGGAATGAGAGGAGAAAAAACAGAACATTGTGTGTCCATTCAGAAAAAAGAAACCCGGCAGGAAGACTCTCAAAACCGAAAAGCCACGACTCTACCAAGAGTCGAAGGGTGATAAGACTGAAAAAAGCGGCCAGCCACAAGCCAAGATTCGTCTTGGATTCCTCAATCGCCAAAAGAAGCATTCTCAAGTATTTCATACGCGAAGCATACCAAACCGAAAGCCTCTCGCGCAATTTCCGGCAACCGTGATAGAGTGAATCCATGACTTCACTCAACACCTCCCTCAACCCGGAACAGCGCCGCGCCGTCGAAACCACCGAAGGCCCGGTACTCATCGTCGCCGGAGCCGGAAGCGGAAAAACAAAAACACTTACCCATCGCACAGCTCATCTCATCCTGGAAAAAGGAGTGGGGGCGCAGCACATCCTTGCCGTTACCTTCACCAACAAAGCCGCCGAAGAAATGCGTGAACGCGTACGATCGTTGCTCTCGACAGCGAAACATTCATCATCAAGAGGAAGCGGAGATGAAACCGCTCATCACACTGGTTTGCCGCATATCGGCACGTTTCACAGTATCTGTTCGCGAATTCTCCGCAAGGAAATTTCCGCCCTCGGGTATAAAAATACATTTACTATCCTCGACAGCGACGACCAACTCTCTCTCATGAAGCGCGTCATGAAAACGCTCGAGATCGACCCAAAGAATATCCATCCGCGCGCATTGCTCGATGCCATCTCCCGAGCAAAAAACCAACTTCTCGACGAGCTCACCTTCGAATCCCAGGCCGGAAGTTATTACGAGGAACTGGTCGCCAAAGCCTACCGGCGATATCAAGAAGAGCTCCGCGGCAACCATACGCTCGACTTCGACGATCTGGTACGCCTCACCATACATTTGTTCCACACGCATCCGGAGACACTTGAACACTACCGACGCCTCTTCCGGTACATCATGGTGGACGAATATCAAGACACCAATCACTCGCAATACACGCTGATTCATCTCCTCGCTGAAAAACATCGCAATCTCTTTGCAATTGGAGACGACTACCAATCCATATATGGCTGGCGTCAAGCGGATATCCGAAATATTCTCAATTTCGAAAAAGATTACCCCGAAGCCGCTATTATTACCCTCGATCAAAACTACCGCTCCACACAGACCATACTCGACGCTGCCGGAAGCATCATAGCCAAAAATCCCAACCAACGTCACAAAAAACTCTGGACATCTCAAAAGGGCGGCGACAATATCGTCCTTTTCGAAGCCGAAGACGAACGCAATGAAGCGGAGTATGTCATCCAAACCATACGGTCAATCATCAAAGGCACAAACAAGTCGGAACGTAGATTCTCGGAATGCGCTATCCTCTATCGAACCAACGCGCAATCACGCGCAATCGAAGAAGCATGCCTCAACCATTCCATTCCCTATCGCATCATCGGCGGACTCAAGTTCTATGGTAGAAAAGAAGTAAAAGACGCCATTGCCTACCTCCGACTCATCTCGAATCCCTGGGACACGATTTCACTCGCACGAATCGCCAATGAGCCGCCGCGCGGAATCGGCAAAAAAACACTCGAATCATGGCTAACATCAGCCAAAGAGTCGAAAACAGACCCCGTAACGCTGGCACGAGAAAATGATGGGAAACAGCTCAGTATAGCCACTTCCAAACAAAAATCCGCCGCACAGCTTGCCAACATCCTGCACGAAAACACTCAAAAACTTCCTGAAAACAGCTCTCTCTCCGCATTTCTCAAAGAACTTCTCGAAAGTGTTGGATACATTGCATCGCTGGAAGACGGCACAGAAGAAGGGGCGGCTCGATTAGAAAATGTCCGAGAACTTTTCTCGGTCGCAAAAAAATACGACGGAACGCCTCTGGAAAGAGCTGTCTCATCTTTTCTGGAAGAAATAGCACTCGTCTCCGACACAGATGCCATTGACGGCAATGAAAACGCCGTCCAGCTCATGACCGTCCACAGCGCCAAGGGGCTTGAATTTCCCTTTGTATTCCTCGTCGGACTCGAAGAGGGCATTTTTCCACACTCAAGAAGCGCCCTCTCGCCAGCCGAACTCGAGGAAGAGCGTCGCCTCATGTATGTGGGCCTCACACGAGCCAAAGAAAAAGCGTGGCTCATATCCGCCGAAACCCGCATGATATTCGGCTCGACACAGATGAACGCTCCCTCACGATTCATTAGTGAAATCCCAGAAAATCTTATCGAAACGGAAGAGCGGGTCAAGGAATTTACAAGGAGCGCATATGGAAAGATGCCGATACCAACATCAAACACATCTCATCGAACGGATTCCGAAAAACCCCGCAATAAAACAACACCTGAAACCCTCCGTCCGGGAGACTCCATCACGCACCCAACATTCGGCAATGGTATCGTCATAAAAATAGAAGGAACGCTTGCTACTATAGCTTTCCGCACCAAGGGTATCAAAAAACTCGCCCTCGGAATCGCGCCAATTGAAAAGATATAACTTGCAACGAGCACTTACTTCGAAATTTCCCGCCCTTTTCCATGGAATTTCTCATGCACTTCACGAAGTCCCTCATCGGTAACGTGCGTATAAATTTGCGTCGTCGTAATGGACGAATGCCCAAGAAGCGCTTGGACACTTCGAATATCCGCTCCGTTCCGCAAAAGATCCGTGGCAAAACTGTGTCGTAACGTATGCGGGTGCACCTCTTTAGTAAGACCCGCTTTAGCCGCGAGTCGTGCCACGATCCGCTCAACCGTACGAACCGTAATGCGCGAATCCTCGGCCGTATTCTTGGCAAATCCGTGTTTCGTGGAGACGAAGAGTGCCGGGTCGGCATCCTTGCGAGCATCCAGATATATTTGCAGCGCTCGCCGAGCGCGGTCCGACACAAACACCATACGAAGCTTTCCACCCTTTCCGCGAACACTCAACTCTCCCGCATCGAGATTTACCATCTCGCGATCAAGTGAAACCAATTCCGAAACACGCAAACCCGAAGAAAACAAGAATTCCAAAAGAGCGCGATCTCGGCGCGCGGTTTCACTCATGCCGCTCGCCGCCAGACACATCCGCTCAAACTCCTCCAGCTCCAAAAAATCCACCTGGCGTTCCGGAACCTTGGCCGTTTCCACACGTTCCGGAGGCGCTGAGACAACACCTTCCTTTGCCAGATACCGAAGAAATCCACGCAAAACAACAATATGGTAGTTTTGTGTTGTTTTTTTGAGTTCTCCGCCGTGGACATTTTGCCTCCGATTCAAAAACAACCGATATTTTCGTATACTGTCAAGCGTGATATCCTTTGGTTCTCGCACGCTTCTCCATGAAAAAAAACTCCTAAGTACGCGATCATAGCTTTCTATTGTTTTCGGCGACCGACCCCGCTCAATTTCCATATATTCGAGAAACTTTGTCACCAAACTCGATACATCCGGCATACGCGCATACTGAAGATAAATACACTAAACCCCTTCAGTATACCACAGAGGAAATAATTAAATTTTGGCTTAAATAAGCTAAACTAAAGAAAAATAATCCAAAAATCCATTGACAAGAGATGCGCCTCTTACTATACTCAACCTTGCGTAAAAATCTTCGGTTTCGGCTCTGATGGGGCGCTTCTTTTTACTAAGCACCCCTAGGATGCGGAAGCAATTGAAAGGACTTGCGTATCTCTACGCGCATTTTCAGGGGGTTATTTCGTATTTTCCGTGAGGGGCAGGAACTGCTTCACAAAGGAAATACTCACATTCACCGATTGCAAAGAAAGGGTGTTGTTTATCTCAAACAACACAAGACCGTTCGGATTCTCCACCTATTTCGCCAGTATTCCGCACTCACCGTCGTTGTGTCGAGTGCTTTTCTCGTTACCGGAACCAACATTGCGACTCATGAGCGCCCCGGAAGCGCCCTTTCCGGCTACTTTCACACTGGAGACAATCCGAATGACCAGCAATTTCCCATGAAAAGCCAGGTCAAACGGGAAAATCTCGGAACCGCCCCGCTCGCCTTCGCCTCAAGCACCGTCGATACGGAAGCGAAACTCGAGGACCCATCGGAAATCAATTCTCCCAGCAACACCATTGTCGCCTCCGCAGATCTTGCTCCGGTTATACAAGAAGACCCCGAAGAAGGCGACGGTGTGAAGATTTACACCGTGCAAGAGGGTGATACCCTCGGAAAAATTGCCCAAGACCACCACATTACCGTAAATACTATTCTCTGGGCTAATGATATAGAGAATGTCGATGAAATCCGCCCGGGCGACCAAATATTCATCCTCCCCATCGCAGGACTGAAATACATTGTTAAAGAAGGCGATACCATACAAGATATCGCCAAGAAATACCATGGCGACACCGAGCGCATAATCGCATTCAATAACCTCCCAGCAAACGGCCGACTCGAAACCGATCAAGAACTTATCATTCCCGACGGTTACAAAGACACACCCAAACCATCTTCCGATAGCATTCTCGATCGCCGACAATACGCCACTTCGAGCGGCGGAACAGCCACAGATATCTCCGGCTGGCGAACACTGACCGGAAAGGCTGGGACCGGACACACCTTCCCTTACGGCTATTGCACCTGGTATGTCGCTCAAAATCGCTATGTTCCCTGGGGTGGCAACGCAGGAACATGGCTTTATAACGCCAAAGCTCTTGGATACAAGACCGGAAAATCCCCGCGAGTCGGCTCAATTGTTGTCACCACGGAAAACCGCTACTACGGACATGTTGCTCTGGTGGAAAAGGTGCTCGATGACGCCATTATTGTAAGTGAAATGAACTATGTCGGCTGGGGAAAAACCGATCGCCGTACCCTTTCCACTGCCAACAGAAGTATTAAAGGATACATCTACTAATTATTAGTATCCGAAAAATATTCCCACAGCGAAAAGCAACTCATCTTTAAAGAGTTGCTTTTTATTATCACTTTGAGAGAAAAATTGCTCAGTTTTTTACTCACAAGAAACTGTCCACAAATCAACACTTGTCACCCAACAGCGTCAAAACAAGAGAAACTGTTCACATCCTGTGCACAACCCCATGTTTCCTGGTGAAAAACTACGGATATACCCTGTGAATTACCCAAGCAACAAAGTGAGCAATCAGGTTATTTCACCCAAATGAATTCCAAATCAACAGCAACACTTGAGAATTCCACGAAAGTATATGCCATTAAAAAGCCCCCAACAAACCCATTTAATCTGTTTCTCCACTTCTCCACAGTACTAATAGTAATAAAAATTAAATATATATATAAAATTCATTATTCATTAAGTAGGGGGAGATAGGGTGAACAAATCTTTCTTTGTGCTAACACAAGAGTACTGGCATTTTCGTATACGACGTATTTGCTTTACATCTTTATTTTGAACTGAGAATTTTCGTGATATACTTTCCACTGGAACACTGTCTTTGTTTTTCGATGTGTGAGAAAAAGAGGTAAAACAAAAAAATCATTTTTGTTTAATGCGATTCTCTTTCTTCAGAGTCACCCTGCTCTGTTTTTCGCTCTGCTTGCAGGGTGTTTTTTGTTGGTTCCGAGCGGTCAATTTGCTCAAGCTGGCTGGTTTGAGAATTTGGCATCGCCAAGAGCGTGGATTAATGCTCTTGTGTATCCGTTTTTTCTGTTTTTTTCGTGGATTGTAAATTTGGCGGCGGGAATTTTTGTGTGGGTGATTAATGCGGAAACTTTTACCAAGCTCATGAATGCGGGAGCTATTTATGAGGTATGGCTTATTGTTCGTGATTTTCTTAATATTTTCTTTATATTGGTACTTCTTTTCTCTGCTTTTGCCACGATATTTCAGTTGGACAAATATGAATACAAGCGAACTATACCGATGCTGGTTATTATGGCTCTTTTGGTGAATTTCAGTTTTCCGGTGGCGCGATTTGTGATTGATTTGGCAAATGTGCCGATGTATTTCTTTTCGCAGAATATTTTTGGTGTTGATGGCCCCAATGAGATTACCTCGGGAATATTAAGTGGTGCCAAGATGCAGAACATTCTTATTCCGGGGGTTGATGATAAGTCCTTGAAGGACTTTGAGACAACACACCTTCTTGCAGCGACTATTTGTATGTTTTTGTTTGGCATCTCTTTCTTGGTATTGTCGGTGCTGATGTTGGTTCGAATGATTGCGCTTGCTATTTTGGTGATGTTTTCGCCAATTGGTTTTGTGGGAATGATTACCCCGGCGCTCCAGGGCTTTGCAAAGGGCTGGTGGGATAAATTGTTCAAATGGGCATTTTACGGACCGATTGCAGTGATGTTTGTATTGGTGTCGGTTATTGTCATGAAATCGGCAGGAGACTCTATATATCCCACTGCAGGTGCGGGTGGCGCCTTTCAGTCTACAGGAAGTTCGGTGAATGATAATATGATATCTGCTGTTGCTTTCTTTACGATTCCAATTGTGCTTTTTTGGATCGCTATTACCTCCACAGAAAAATACAGCAATGATATATCCGGCTTGGGAATAAAATGGGGATCACAATTGGGGAGAAAGGCCGGGAATTTGGTTAGAAAGGGTGCGGTAGGGACGGTTTTATATATTCCAAGGCAATCAGGAATTGTTGGTGGCGTGGAGAATGCTTGGAAAAATAGAAAGTCTTGGTGGCTTGGAGGTAGAGAATCAAAGGAGGCTCGGGAGAGGCGAGAAGCTGGGTGGGAAGGATTATTTGGAAGTGCCTCTCATCCTGTAGAAGGTGTACGAAAGGCTTTGGATGAAAATACACGAAAAAGGGTTCATGAACTTGCTGAAAAAAATAAAAAGGATAATCGTTCGTATGCTGATCTTCAAAGGGATCTTGAGTCTAAAGATGAAATCAAAAAACGAGCTGCAGCAATTACTATGGCGGACAAGGAGATGTTTGAAAGTGCTGAGGATTTTTCAAGAGCACTTGAAGCTGCTGGTGGTGATATTGACAGTATAACTAAGATTGTACGAAAAGCTCCTAAAGAAATGTTGCGGTCGGGAGATGACCTTGCAAAGGTGCTTGAAGCAGTAAATACTGCAACGTCAAAGATACCAGGAATGCGACCGGTTGCTCAGGCTCAAATAAAATCTCAACTTATTGATAAGGCGGGAAGTGGAGCTCTTCCATCGGCGGATACTATTGGTGGTGCTCAGTATAGGAAGATTCTTAAATCTTTGGGGGGTGATTCAACTCTTGAAAAGACCTTGGAAGGGAAGATGAAAAAGGAAGGACGATTGAGGGCGGTTCTTGAGTATAGGTTGGGAGAAGCTGGTACGGATGCAACAAAGAGGCAAATGGCATACGAAACAACATTTGGGAAACTTGATTCGGAAAATCTTGGGAAGCAAGGGGGATTAATTGGTGATTCTGGTTTCAGAGATTATTTCAAGGGGAGAATGAAGAGTGGAGAGTACAATGACGACTTTCTTGAGGGATACTTGCGATATACTGGTGGAGGAAATAGGAAATCTTTCGAGAGACATGTTACTTCCCCATAAGTTGCATTAAGCGTGTTACAGGTTGTACCTATGGATGACGCTGAAAATTCAAAAAAAAGAAGAGTATGTCGTCCCATGCTGACCAATATTGACTTCTTTGGAAAAGAGCTTTCCGAGAGTGAATTTAATGGTTTGTGGGGAATTTTCGATACCCTCTCGGAGGAAGTAAAAGATATTTTGACGACGCCAGAAATGTCGCGAAGAATTGAGTTGCTTCAAAAAGAACGAGGCCTTTCGGACGAGCATATTGAAATTATCTCGGCGATTATCCGTGAATATTTTCTTCGGAATAAAGATGTAATCTGGCTTCAGGATGCTCTCACGCGCAGACTTGATCAGAAAGACGTGGTATTTGTGAAAGAGTATATTCAAAAGAATATTCTTACGATTAAGCCAGTTCCTAGGGTGCTGTCAGAAAATGATGGGTCTTCGGCGGTGCAAATTGTCCAACTTCCGCTTCTGGATGCATTGGCGAAGTATCAGCGGCTGTCGGAGCAAACAGTGACGGATGATCGTATCAGTGTGAAGGGGGAATCTGCGCCGGTTCGGGGGTCGATTCGGAATTGGTTGCGGCACTATCGTGATGCGGTGGGTATTCGAAAGCACTCGACAATGGAACGAGGGCAATTTCTCTTTCAGGGAGAGAATACGAGGCGACTGTCTGCTCAGGATCGGGAAAAAGTATCTTTTCTTCTCAAGGCGCTCGATGAAAATACCCCAGTGCCAATTGATAGCAATCGTCAAGAACTGATGTTTCCCGCGTTTCAAGATCGGGGAAGCGTCAGTACGCAACCGGTGACGGAGACTTCTGTTCCGGCGCTCGAGACATCATTTCGTCCATTGGAAAAGTTTCCAGCACAGGCGGCGCCTATTCAGAAGGCGCTTGAATGGAAATCGAAAGAGAAAAAAGAAAATATACCAAATCAACCCCCTCAGCCCGGTGGAATATCCGCCCCGGTGTATGCTTCAGTCGCACCTTTTCAGTCAAAAGCTCCCGCTAAAGGGGGTATGAGTTTCAGCTCGAGCCATGTGCTGCCGCATGAGAAGGAACAGGAAGCAACGAAGAGTCGACAGAATTCAATTTCACATGTGTCGGAGAGTTCTCGCGATCCGGAAGCAATTAGTGTCATTCGACCTCGCAGAAGTCTTCATGGTGCTCAGCGGGAGTCTGAATGGTCTCAGGGAAGTGGCTCTGACGCTTCTCGTGTGGTAAACTTACGGAGTTCGAGAGAGAAGAATATTCAAGGAAAGGTATAGTGTTTTCTTGGAGAATTACCGAGAAGTATCTTATATGTGATTTGGATAGCGGCTTCTATGCTTTTTAATGTTCCGCAATTCATTGATGTTGAGGATAAAGTGGCGGGGCCGCTCACAGCAAAACAAATACTCTGGATGGTGGGAATGGGAGGGGTATTGTTTATTGTGTGGACATTCCTCGATACGACCACGTTCTTCGTGTTTTCTATTCCCGTCATCATTATTTTCGTATTGTTTGCTTTTTATCGTCCGTATAATCAGTCACTCCTCTTCTTTTCGGTGAATGCAGTCCTCTTCTTCTTTCGGCCGAAAGTGTATACATGGGATCGCCCGGGCGTGATGAAGAACGAAGTCTCGAAGCCAAAAGAGGAAAAAGCAACACGTGAGAGTCCAAGAGCTCTCTCGGTCGAAGAAATACGGAGCTTGGCAAAAGTGGTTGATAGGAAGTGATGGAGTCTATTTTTTCTGGGAAAGTGCCTTCTATAAAGTGGATGATCGTATGGAAACATTGAGCGGCGCCAAAAAACCAGCAATGCAAGATTCGGCATCCAGTACTCAGCGCTATGTGGATGTTGAGGAGGTGCGCGATGGTGTCATCGTACTCAAGAATGGCGCGCTTCGCTCGGTGCTTTTGGTTTCATCGCTCAATTTCGATCTCAAATCCGCCGAGGAACAAGATGCTATTATTTTGCAGTATCAGAATTTTCTCAACTCACTGGATTTTCCGGTTCAGATCGTCATCTCTTCTCGCCGGTTTGATATTCAACCGTATATCGAAGTTTTGAAGGATAAAGAAAATCATCAGAGAAATGAGTTGTTGCGTATGCAGATTTCCGAGTACCAGAATTTTATTAAGAATCTTTCAGAAGTATCAAATATCATGTCGAAGTTTTTCTACGTTGTTATTCCGTTCTCTCCGGTTGAAGACAAAGAAAAGGGATTGTTTCATAGTCTGACAACGCTCTTCAATCCGGCTGGGGCAATTGCGGAGCGTCGTGAATACTTTGAAACCTACAAGAATCAACTGTGGCAACGTGTGGATCATGTGAGTTTCAGTTTGTCACAGACCGGGCTTAAGGTAGCGCCACTCAACACGGAAGAGTTGATAGAGCTCTTGTATAACTCCTACAATCCGTCGCTCTTTACGACTCGATTGACAAAAAATATCGAAGCGATTGACCTGGCGGTTGAGAAAGCATAGTGAGTGCCGTTTTTTGTGGGCAATACCCATTTATTTTCAAAGAAAGTCATTTTCAGAATTTGAAATCGAATGTTTATGCGCGTCCCTTTTTTGTCTTCTTCCGGAGGTGAACAGGATGAAATCCTCGCGAGCGAGGTGCTTTACCAGCGAGGAGTAGCTCGTATTCGTGATCTCATTGCTCCATCTGCCATTAAGGTAACAGCGAATTCTCTTCAGTCTGGCGAAACATTGGTGCGAACGCACTTTATCATTGCGTATCCACGCTATCTCAACACGAACTGGTTCTCACCGGTGGTGAATCTCGATTTTCCCATGGATACGGCGATGTTTGTACACCCGATTGATACGCGTGACATCTTGAGGAATCTCTTGAAATCGGCAACGCGGGTGGAATCTTCGATTCAAATAGAATCCGAAGCTGGCAAGGTACGAAGTCCGGTACTTGAGACGGCACTTCATGATATTGAAGAATTGCGCGATCGACTTCAGCAGGGGACAGAAAAGTTCTTTCGTTTCAGTATCTATATTTCGCTCTATGCGCAGTCGATTGAGGAGCTCAATCGCATGGGCCGATCCATTGAGGCGATGCTTGAGTCTCAATTGGTCTATATAAAGCCGTCCGTTTTGCGGATGCAACAGGGATTCACGTCGACGCGTCCGATCGGGACGGACACGCTCGATGTGGCAAATAATTTGAATACGGCGCCGCTTTCGACGACATTTCCATTTGTATCCGCCGATCTTTCGTCGAACGACGGCATTCTATACGGTATTAACCGGCACAATAACAGCCTGATTCTTTTTGATCGGTTCAAGCTCGAGAATGCGAATATGGTGATATTTGCAAAGTCGGGTGCCGGGAAAAGCTATTTCATGAAGCTGGAGATATTGCGTTCCATGATGTTTGACACAAGCGTTATTGTGATTGATCCGGAGAATGAATACAAGCATTTGGCAGAGACTGTGAATGGCTCATTTATTCACATGAGTCTCAATTCCGCTTTCCATATCAATCCATTTGATTTGCCGAAACAGCGCGACGAGCAAGAAGATTTCGAAGGGCTCTTGCGAAGCAATATTGCTACGCTGATCGGATTGCTGCACCTCATGCTGGGGAGTGTCACGGCGGAGGAGGACTCTATTCTTGACCAAGCCCTCCGCGAAACGTACGCGGTGCGCGATATTACCGGGAAAACAGACCTTGCGACACTGACACCGTCCTCATTCCCTACCATGAGCGACCTGTATGAGGTTTTGAGAAATATGGAGGGGACTGAGTCACTCTCCGCTCGTCTTGAAAAATATACTCAAGGGATTTTCTCGGGATTTTTGAATCATGCGAGCAATATCACCATGCAGAACCAGTTTGTTGTGTTTAATATACGTGATTTGGAAGAAGAGCTGCGTCCGATAGCCATGTATCTTATCTTGCACTATATCTGGAATGAGATGCGGTCGGAGTTGAAGCGGCGACTGGTTGTGGTGGATGAGGCATGGATTATGATGCAGAACGACGATGCGGCGAGCTTTCTTTTTGGCATTGCGAAGCGTGCTCGGAAGTATTATTGCGGATTAACAACGATTACTCAGGATATCAGTGACTTCATGGGGTCGAAATATGGAAAGCCAATCGTGACCAATTCATCGCTCCAGCTCTTACTGCGGCAGTCTCCCGCATCGATCGATGTGGTGACAGAGACCTTCTATCTCACGGATCACGAAAAGTTCTTGCTATTGGAGAGTGCTGTTGGTGAGGGAATATTCTTTGCCGGTTCGAAGCATGTGGCTATTAAGGTGGTGGCATCATATAGCGAAGATCAGATTATCACATCGAATCCGGAGCAGCTCGCTGAGATAGAGGCAGCAAAACGGGAATTTGACGAGCATGGCGGCTGGAGCGAGAGGTAATGGTTCTGTTGTTTACACTCGTCTGCATGCTCCTTATTTCTATAGCTGTGAATGGCGAATGCTCTGAGGGGTAAAGGTGTATCTGTGTGTCTATGGCTGTTGCCAGTGCCATTGCGAATAGTCGAGATCGTCTCGCCTCCGAAGCGTCTGCTGAGGAGGAGCGAGCGTTGTTTCGTGAACAGCAGGCGCGTTTGCAAGAAGCTCAGAGGGTAGCACGTATCGTACAGGAAGAGGCGGCAGTGTCTGAATCGGAAGACAATGAGCCAGAAAGCGCGTCCTTAAATCGCTTGGAGCGAGTAAGTATATTTTCGTATTCAGCGTCGCTCATCGTCGCGTGCTTCAAAGATTTGCTCGACTTCACCATTGTGATGGCGCTTCCAGTGATAGCGCCGGTGATCAGTTTGTGTGCCAACGCTCTCATCGTGCTCCTACTCTTCTTTCCGAAGCACCGGTACAGGATTGCGTCAAATGCTCGACTCATCATTATCGACGCGTTCATTTTGCTCGGACTGATTCCGCTCGAAGGATTGGCGTTTCCTTTTAATCTTCTTCCGTTTACAGTGGCGGCAGTGGGCATGATCTATGTGGTTGATAAAAAATTCGTTGCCGCAAGAAATTCGAAGCACTTTGATAAAAGACGAATGAAAGAAAATCTGAGCCGTGTTATTCGTCAAGCGTCGAGTGATCGAGGGAACACTGATAAGAGTCGGGTGTCCGAGCAAATGCGGTCGACGTGGGATATGCCGGAACGCGAAACGAGGTTTGAGGCGTAGTTAAAACAAACATGAAAACCAGGAAGTTTCTATGGTGTACCCGGCAAAAAAACATCCGTTGCTCGATATCTGCGTAAATCGACGGTTTCTTGGTTTGAATGCGCTTCTTTTGGCGAGTATTTTCCTGGCTCTTTTCTTTCCTGTTTCCGGAACAGCAGAGCAGTTTTTGCTGGCATTCTCGGTCTACTTTGCGCTGCCTGCTCTGTTTGTTCGGTTTGTTTTGTGCGAGCCGCTTTCGAAGTACGGATGTTCATGGGGGAAGTTCGGCATCGTTGCAAATATAACCTGGATTCTTGCGGGAGCTTCCCTATTTGGAGCTTTTGTATGGGGCGTGTTGCGATGTACATCTTCCGGACAGGTGTTCTTGAATTCGTCGCAAGCATCTCTCACGGTGATTCACCGGGATTTTCTGATGTTTCTCGGATCAATGGCGTTTCTAGCGTGGTTTATCTTCTTAAAAGAAGTATTCTTTCGCGGATTTTTTCTCCTTCTTTGGAAGAAGTTCTTGTCATGGCGGAGTCTCATAGCGCATTTCTTGCTTGTTGCTGTTGTTTCCGCGCAAGAGCTTCACGTTTTCGCACATACTGATACATTCGTGACACTTCTTTTTACGCTGGCATGGTCGATGGTGGCGTCGGTTATTGCATTTGCAACAGAATCTGTTTTTGTATCGTTCTGCTTCTCTCTATTTTCTGCTATACTCGTGTTAGTCTTGTCGATTTCGCTTTCATGAAACAAAGAGTTTTTTTCTTTCCGGCAGTGATGCTTGCGGCGATTGTTTTCGCTACGATTTTTTCGATTCCAAAAAAGGCGTCGGCTGATATTACAGACGTTTTTGTGACGAATATGCCGAGTGTTTCCGGGAGTTTGAGTTCATTCGAAGAGCGATATCATCTCAATCTGGAAAGTTTGCAGAATCAGGGAGAGAACTTCAACGTGTCTGCGCAAAAGGGGCAATCTCCGCAAGTGCTGCTCTATTTCAGTCCATCTGATCCAAAGCCGGGGTCTGAAATGGAAGCCCGTGCATTTCCGGAGTTCTTCGGCAATGAAAAAGATACGCTCTATTACACATGGTACATTCGCCGGAAGGGATGTGAGTTGGATGATTCACCGAGCGAAGAAAAATTGAAGCTCTGCGATCGCGACTCAAGTCCAAGTAGTGATGACTGGCGGTATGATCGGTTTGGAAATCGGCGGGTTATCTCGGTTGAAGATTGGAAAATTGAAGCGATGCAGTCGATTGTGGCTGGGAATTTCGACTCCACTTGTTCGCTCAATGGCAGTCTTACCGATGAAGAGCGTGCGGATTGTGCGGAAAATATGTACAACTCCGGTGCGCCAAGCCGAGTGAATCCGACGGGGAATAAGGGAAATGATCCCGATGAAGACGGTTATCGGGCGACGTATGGCGGCGATGGCAAGCTTGGGCAGCACTCGTACTGCTACATTCATGATTTTGAGGATGGAGAAAATTATGAGTTGACCAGCGGATGTGAGCATTTGTTTCCGGATAGTTATCGAATAGATGGAAACGGTAGAATCGAGCGGGATGGGAATATCGGGGAAAACGACGATGCTTTCCCTATCGACGAAGAACATTTCTGGCGGACTGACCCGGAAGATCCGAGTACGGCACAAAATGGCAATAAAGACGAAGCAAATATAGCGGGTCTGGGACAAGGCACTTTTAAGTGGACCTATCAACCGGAAGACAGGGTTGGCGTGGTTGTGGAAGGGGCGTCCCTCTATACGACGAAATATGATGATTCGAGCATGATGATCATGTGGGCATTGCCGAAGAATGTCTGTGATGTTGTCGGGAAGGGAACGAAGCAGATCACCACGAAAGGTTTTTCGAGCAATGAGACGGCGCAAGTAACTATAAACACATCAACGACCGATATCAACGATTGCTTGGAAGATAACCTCGTTGATCCGACTGAGGGCGCGCAAGCGGAGAATGTTGATGTCTCGCTCTCGTATGAACCGGAATCGCCTTCAGCGAAGTTGATTCCCTGGGGAGATAGCACGGTGACAGACGCAAAGACTATTGCTCAGACTGGCGATATCCTTACAGTACATGCTTCCTCTTCCAATACCGGGCAGAGTGCGGCGCTTACCAACTATACTTGGCGTGTTCAGGCGAGTTCGGACGGCACCTTCAATACGCGGTTCAGCGATGAGAATGTGTGGACGGATATTACCGAGGACCTCCAAACAGCGAAAAATATCAGCATGCCGAATGGCAACAATATCTCCTCGCTTTCTATTAATCTCAATTTGAACAGCGATTCGTACACGGATGAACAAACAAACACGGTTGTTCCCGGTTTTGGCGAATACTTTGTTGATGATGCGGCGTACCTTCGAATTACCGTAAGTGCGACGACAAACTTTTCCGGTTCGGTGAGTCAGAGCGGATCAAGTTCGGTGGTGGTGAAAATTGTGGCGAATAAGTCTATTGACGTCTACGATGTGGATACGGTGAGTGATTCGGCGACGGGACTGATCAGTGTCAAGCGAAACGACACGGCGCTCTGCACAGCGAACACATTCCAACAGACGATTTGTCCGGTTTTGAACAACCAGATAGTCGGAGTGTTCCTCTCAACGGGCGAGGGAGAGGTGCGCGATTATGCCTGGACACTGAATGGTCAGTCCCTTGCTTGTACCTCTCGGGTGTCGGGCGAATGTAACGACTCGAAGCAGGGGGCGGTCAACTTTTTCCCTGTTTCCGGGAATGTCGGGGATATGTATGTTGTAACGGTAGTGGCGAACAATGCTGAAACCGGGAAATCGTTTACTGTATCGCGTCGATTTCAGATTGTGGATCCGGATTTCGATATCATTTCCAATGAAACTGAAACGGCATGGCCGAAGTATCTCGGCAAATATGTGAATCTCGACGGATCCGAATCCGATGATATGAGTAAAACCTCGTTTGAGGGAGTTGTCGGCGGTGTTGCGCAACTCTCCGCAGTGTTTCGCCCGAGCGTGCTCGGGACGTTCATCTTGAATGGTGTTGAATCGGGAGATGATCAGAGTGAGATGATCTGGTCGATCAATGGCAGTCCTTTCAAGTGGAATGATACCGGACTTTCACTTGCGCTCGACGGCAATGTCGGCGACATCTACACGGTGACGCTTTCCGGCGCCTACAACCAGCCACGCAAATTTCGGAAAGCGCTCTATGATATCTGGCGTATCTCTCCTTTTAGCTCCGAAACCGTGCGATTTTCAAAAGAGATTCAGATTCAATTAGTCACGCTGGAAGGTCAGGAAGATGCTCGCGGAAAATCGAACACATTCTTTGCCTCGGTCTTTTCCGCTGTTCCGCCCTTTGTGCTCTTTTCCGTCCGACTCATTCTCTCGATGGGCATGATTCTCCTTATTGTCGGCGTTGTGTTTTCGCTGGCACCAGAGGAAGAAAGAGGTAATGTAAAATAGAAAAGGAGATCGGGAATAATAAGAGTGCGGAAGCTTCTTATCTCGTACGCGCTTGGGGTTGCCATTGAAATGAAACTTTGTATGAATTCTTTGAAGAGAATTGGGGAAATAAGGATTTTTTTATTTGTATGCATGTCTATTTTTTTGTTTTCTCATAAAGTGGCATTTTCAGCCAATCCTGCAACACGAGCTGAATGTCTTGTGTATGTTTCAAAAACAGCTCAGTGTAAAAGTACTTGTGATGGTCTCCAGCAAATAGGAACGTGTAGCGATGACACTTCGGGGAATACTCTATGTTGCGATAAAATATATCAGGAAACAGCCGTGGACGATGTTTCTTGTCATGCTCAGGGGGGGGTCTGCGTGAGGGATAGCGGTGCCCTTGGTGGAGGATGTAGTGTAAATGGTGAAGTTATAGGGGTGAAAGTTGGTAAGTGCGACAATATAGTCGGTACTGGTGCGGCTACAAGCTGCTGCACCGATCCTAAAAACTCACAGGGGACAAATAATTCTTCTTCGGTTTCTTCTACTTCTTCTGGCTCTACCTCTCTCAACTATACGCCGCTTGAGAATTTGCCTGGGTTTGAGGGGCAGAGCGGGGACTTCGCGACGTATTTCGGGAATCTCTACAAGCTGGCACTGTGGATTGTGGCGATATCGGCGCTCTTTATGCTCGTTGTGGGCGGGTTTCTCTATCTCTCGAGTGCGGGGAATACGGCACTTCTTGGCACGGCGAAGAAAACAATCTACTCCGCACTGATCGGACTGGTGATTGCGCTTATTTCGTGGCTTCTTCTTGATACGATAAACAGCGATTTGACGAATTTGAAACTGACGGGATTGACCGGAGCGATAGGAACAAACAGTAGTACAAGTAGCACGTCAACAGCTTCTCCAACAAGTGGCTCCGCGGCCGAGGTTTTGAGTGAAGCGTATAAGATGGTCAACAACACATCGTGTTATTATAGCCAAGCTATCCCTCGGAATGGTTGCCAGGGCAGCCCGCCTCATACAGACTGCTCGGACTTTGTTGTTTCTGCATACAAGCGAGCCGGATGTTCGGTTCCTCCCGACGGCACTTCAAATATGAAGGCCGTTGCTGAGGATATTGGCGATAAAAGCAGTTTAAAATCCGGCGATGCTATCGTTTACAATAACGGATCGCATGGACATGTGGTGCTATGTGAAAATGATGGTTGTAGCACATATACGGCTGCTGCCTCAACGAAGAGTGGTCTTGTGAAAGGTCGAGATTCCGCTCATGTGTTTTCTGATGGAGCTTCTGCTGGAGGTTTGAAGGTTCTTCGGGTAAGCAAATACTGCAAAAGCTAGCCGATATGATCCAGAAAATTTACATGCAAAAAAAACTTAAAAAATTTGCCCTCTTTGCAATTATTTTTGTACTGAGCATTATTGCTGCCAGCATCTTCTTTCTTGGTAAGAAGGAACCTCCCCGGTCCGGAAATGTGAATTCGATAGAGATTGGTCAAGCATATGCATCAGTAAAACAATTTTACGATTCGATTTCCAATGACGGCGGTAAGGGAATGCTGTGGGCGAACTTTGATAGACATCAGGACGTCTATCCTGTTTCACTCAACAAAATTCTTCTGCAAGATGGATCAATTTCTTCAGAAGGAGAAGCATTTATTCACTACATGAGTCAACAGGATTTCGATGTCTTCTGCTATAAGGGTGGCAGTGTCCCAAGCTGCGGCATATACATGTCTTTTGCACATCTGGAGAACTATTCAGGGAATTCTTACGAAGATGCTCTTACAAAGTTGGATGCATGGAGTCCGCATATGCTGAAAGATTTGCGCGGAGTTCTCTTTCCGCAAGATCCGCTGTCCGTGGAAGATGCTAATCAGTACGTACAATTTGGTAAAGAATATTCTTTGGCTACGGATTTGGGGTTAAAATACAAAAGTTCCGAAGTAACAATTGGCACAGAGAAGAGAGGTATTTATTATGGCGTTGTTGATGGATATGTCATTCTGACAACATCAAAGGAGAGTTTGTTTGAAGCCTCTCGGGAACTTTTTTCACTTGTTCCGTGAAGTCTCTATGAAGAAATTCTTCATTATCATGGCGGTGTTGTTTGGGGTATTGCTCCTGTTCTTTTTGATATACAACTTTTTGTTCAAGAACAATCCGCTTGAGGGGAAGGTGCCGAATGTTGCGGTGATTCCCAATGAGCCTGAGTCGGACACGTCAAATCAGAGTGCGGAGGTGAAGGATAAAAAAATAGCTCCGCTGACTGATGGCGAGGGCGTTGCCCCATTCTTTGACGTGAAAGATCGCGCGCTGTTTTACCTGGTACCGGATGAAAAAGCACTCAAAGAGACGTTTCTGGTGACGGGATTGCCGAAGACAGTAGAGACGTTTTCTTTTGTGCCGCGCGACATTGTGTGGTCGCCGGATGGCGGGAAGGCTTTGATACAGAAGGGTGATACCGAATGGGTGCTTTTTAGTCGTAAGAAGGGTAACGAGTCTGATGCGTCATCGACAACTCTTTTGAAGTCGGGCATAGAGAGTCCTGCCTGGACCAGTCTTGGGGATCGTATTGTGTACAAGTACTTCGATCCGGAGACGAAGAAGCGGACGCTCAATATTGCGAATCCCGACGGGTCGGATTGGTCCGTGATCGGCGAGACGTCGTTTCAGTTTCTCGAGATGCGCCCGGTGCCGAAGAGTTCGACCGTTGCTGTCTGGAATCGTGGCAATGCGTTTGAGCGGACATCGCTTAAGATATTGCCGATTGTGGGCGGTGAAATGAAAGAAATATTTTCCGCTAACTACGGCGCTGATTACCTGTTCGCGCCGAATGGTTCACGCATTCTTGTGTCTGACTCCATAGAGAAGGGGAGTACGAGTATTTCGCTCGCGTTGCTCAATGATCAAGGCGGAGGGTATACCAATCTCTTTGTCCCATCATTTGCGGGGAAGGCGGTGTGGTCGAAGAATAGCCGGTTTGTGTACTACGCGCTTCCCGGGTCGATACCAGCGGGGAGTATTTTGCCAAACGATTACTATCGTAAGCCGATATTGACGGCGGACACATTCTGGAAAGTGGACGTAGAGACGGGTGAGAAGTCGCGCATTGTGGATCCAAACGATATCGATCAGAACTATGATGCCGAGAACTTGGTGCTTGATGCTGATGAAACCATGCTCTTTTTTCGGAATCGTCATGATGGGCGAATCTATAGAATTCTTTTGTAAGACGTAGGTGTGCACTTCTCAGGGGCGATTCCGAGAAAAAATATGATCCAGAAAAGATAGGACAGACTGATTCTCCAGTAGGGCGTGTCGAAAAGTCCGTGCACGAGGAAAGCGATCATAAGAGCGGTGAATATCCAGGGAACCGAGGGGTTCTCTGTTTTTGATATCGATATGGCAATGTGTCGCAGCCAAGCGAAAATAAGGAAACAAAAGGAAATGAGCCCGATAATGCCGCTCCCAAGCCAGAATGCGAGAAATATATTGTGCGGCTCGGGGACGGACCATTCGAGATAGGGCGGAAAGAATTGCTGATACGCAAGGTAACAACTCTGGAAATTTCCCGGACCTATGCCGAAAACAGGCGAATCAATCAGTATTTTTCCGGCGGATTGCCAGATCATGACACGCGATGCAAACGATGACCGTGAGTCGAGACTGAAAAAGTGTTCGAATCGGGGAGTATTTCCGTAGGTAAAATAGAACAGAGCGAGAAGGAATGCTGCTATGCCGAGCGTCATGCCGAGAGTTTTCGGCGTGGGGCGTTGATGTATAGCTTCAAAAAAGAGGAGGGCGATGCAGGTGGCGAGCCAGGCTGAGTACGAGTGCGTCAAGAAGAGAAGAAATATGAGTAAGAAAGAAAAGAAAAACCAAAAAATCGTTCTTTGTGTTCGAAGAAAATACCAGGAGAGAATGAGAATTGGCGTGAGGAGCATCGAGAATGCGTTTGGAGAATTGAAGATGCTCTCGAATCGTCCGTCGTAGGTTGTATAACTTCCAAAAAGCCACATGAGAGACGAGTAGAGGAAAAACGGGAGGAAAGATAGGGCAAAAATAAACAGGATGTTATCGCGCGAAAAATATCGTTGAGAGATGAGAAAAATCGTATACCCGAAGAAGATTGGAAAGAGAAACCAAGATTTTAATATGCCGAGTGCCGTGAGGAGTGTCTCGGACGAAAGCGTGCAGAGAGCGCTCTCTGGAAGTGCGGCGAGAATGGAGAGTGTGACGCCTCCGAGGAGTGTGAATATGCCAACGGTGATGTGACGCGGTGGAAGCAATGCGGAATATGCTGTGCGGTCGTTTTGACGGTATCGAGAATACAGCATTGCTGCCAGAACCATGCCGCACCCGAGGGTGGTTATCTCAACGAAATACATTGGCACGCCAAAAAAAACCAACCGAGCTCCTTCGAACGGGATCAGGAGGAATGTTGCGAGCATGCTCGTCAGAATGGGTATGCGTGCGTGTTTCACGGGATAAAAGCCAGAAGACTGAGAAAGAGTGGAAGGATATGGACCGAGTACAGAGGTGTTTCGAAAAAGCTGTGGATGGAGAAAATGAGAATCGAGCACCCGCCGGCAAAAATGAAGGGGCGGTTTCGATATTGTAGAAGTGATTGTATGAGTACGAGCGAAATTGCGAGGAAGAATGTAAGTGCTGTTGCGATGCCGGTTTCAGCGGCGATATCGAGAAATATGTTGTGCGCGTAACGCGGTTCTCGGTAGTGAGCGGAAGGAAGTACTGTATTGGAATAATTTCCCAATCCGACACCGGTAAGAGAGTGTTGTTCGATGATATGGATTGCTTCGGCCCATATGGCGAGGCGGCCGCTTGTCGAGTGATCGGAAAGGTCGAGAGAGGAAACGAGTCTTTCGGAGAGCGGAGTCGGAATTATGAGTGCGAGTACGAAGATTGCTGCGGACAGGAGAAGTGGAAGAGTGTGTTTCCGAATCAGATCTGAGAAACGTATGGCCAGTGAAGCAAAAAGGGTGGCGAGGAGGGCGACGTATCCACCGCGGGAGAAGGTGAGTATATCTGCGAGAAGTATCAATAAAGATGTTGTTGCGAACAGAAAGAATCGCGACTTTTTTCCCTGGTCGCGCTTGGACTGAAAGGCGAGCGCAATCGAAAGGGGGAGCGACATGCCCCAGAAGAACGAGGCAATATGCGGATCAGGGAAAAAGGCGCTTGCGCGGAGGAAATTGGTCCCGCCAATATTGACGACCATGCTGGAATATTCAGTGACCACGTTGGAAAAAGTCAGCCCGGAAAAGAGGGGAATGACGGCGTGCTGCCAGAATTGTATCGCCGGATCAAGACCAATGACAAAGGGGAGGAGAAATTGCGCGATACCAACCAACGCCGAGAGTGCGGCGCCACCGGTGAGTGCTCGAACGAACGCTTCTCTTTCAGGAGTGGTACGAAGTAAGGAAGAGGCAATGAGAAGTGTCGGAAGAAATGAGAGGAGAAAGAAGAGTTTCCGAGTTCCCCATGAGGCATTTTCGGCAAAGAAAAGGGAAAATGCCGAAAGAAAAAAGACGGCGAAGAGAAGCCATGTTTCTGGTTTGGTGGGAATGGATAATGATCGGCGTATGAATGACCGTATCAGCCAAAGTCCGAAAAGTCCCAGAGCGAAGAGTCTCGATATGTGAAGATCAATGCCGGGGAGCGGACTCAGGGCAAACTGAAAGGGAAGTGTGGCGAAAAACAGGAGAAAGAGGAATCGGATCATAGTCGGAAAAGTTTTCGGAGCCATTTCAAAAGAAGATGCTCGTGGTAGGGGCGATGTAGGGAGAAATATCGATCTTGGGAGGCGAAGTAGGCTCGTTTTTGAAGTGCTTGAGCGCCCTCCATGCTGCCTCCTCCTCGGTGGAGCACGCGTATGCGCGGCATGAAAAGGATGTTCTTCCGAAGCTGCTTTGTTCGAGCGCAGAGATCGACATCTTCATAGTAGAGAAAGAATCGTTCGTCGAAACCATGAATGCGGAAAAAGAGGGTTCTAGGTATGGCAAGTGCGGCACCACTTACCCAGCTGACTTTTTGTGGCTTCGTGGCGTTCCAAAGAGGAGTGCTTACGGACAGAGCGAGGTGATTGCGGACGATGCTGAGCAGAGAGATTGATTCCCCGGTGCTCCATGGTTGAGGCTTTTCCGGTTCTATGAAGAGTTTCATGCCGATAATTCCGAGCGATGGGTGACGCTTGAATGCATTTTCGATATCTGAGAAGTTTCCCGAGAGAAACCGTGCGTCCGGATTGAGAAAGACCAAAATGCTGCCATGGGCATGTTCGGCGCCGCGATTGGTGGCGAAGCCGAAGCCGCGATTCCCATCAAGCGGAAGCAAAGTGAAATTGAATTTCTTCTGCAAATCGAGGAGCGCCGGTTGCTCGCGAGGATCATTATTGACGACAATACACTCGTATTTTCCGGGAACAGTGATGTTTTGAAATGATGAAAAACACGCCGGGAGAAGAGCGGCGCTTTGGTAATTTACGATAATAAAAGAAAATTTTGGCGGATTCGGCGTCGTGCTAGTATCCATATTTCCAGAAGTCTCTGAAGGCATCTCGTACGGAGAGGATCGAAGTGCTCTTTGTGTTTTTCAGGCGTTTCAGACGAAACGTATTCCACAGTCTTCGCAGGCCGAAGGCGAGCCAGAAGAACGGCTGTCCGATAAGCCATGTGTTCTTTTTGAAAAAGAAGAGTCCCGAACGGACCAGCCAGTATGTCTTGTCAGGATTTCCTGTGCTTTCCTCTGAGTGCTCTATGGAAACTCTCGGATGGACGATAATGGAAAATCCCAACTTCTTAGCTCGATATGAGAGATCGACATCCTCATAGTAGAGAAAGAATCGTTCGTCGAAAAGCCCGACAATGCGAAAAACCGAAGTCTTGATAAGCGGCGCGCATCCGGAAAGGAAACCGGTTTCGAAGGGCGTGTCGAGACTTCGTGGTGGGATATGTGTGGCGCGCATCCGGAGCCAGGATATTTTTCCGCCGCCAAACCAGACCGACGAGCTTTTTGGATAGGTGATGAGCGGAGAAGCCATGCCGACGTTCGCATGTTTTTCAAGAACAGGGACGAGTTGTTGTAGAGAATCTGCTGGAACCTTCGTATCCGGATTGACGAGCCAGATATACTCAGCCCTTTGGTCGAGGGCAAATCGAATGCCAACATTGATGCCGCGGGCAAAACCGACATTTTCGGAGTTTCGAATGAAATGGGCTTTCGGATATGTTTTTCGTGCTTGTTCGAAGGAATCATCTGTGGAAGCATTATCGATCACGACTACGCGAAAGAGCGGGTAATCGAGATGAAACACCGAGCGCAAACAATCGAGAAGTGTAGCGCGCCCGTTGTAGTTGAGTATCAAAATGAAGACGAGCGGAGATCGATTCATAGAGGAGGTGAACCTGTTTCAATATCCTCTCTCGGGGCGGATTTTCGAAACAGTAAGGGGGCTATTTCGTCCATGCTAATACCTCCTGTTGACCAGAGGGCGATGAGATAGACTGCGATGCCGCCAAGAAGTCGTACAATGAAGGGAAGTGACGCGCATACGAACAGGAAGATTCCCAAAATGACAGAAGAGAGAAGTATCCGGACAATCCCATGGCTATCGGGGCGGTATTCAAGGAATCGGAGGGCGAGGAATGCGGTTCCGAGAGCCACAGCCGCTTCGGTGGCGAGAGATACGCTGGCAGCGCCAACAAATGAGTATTGCGGGATGAGGAGGAGATTGGCAATGATATTAAAGAAAGCAACAACAGAGAGAAGAACAAGTAATCGTTTTTGAAGATTCCCGGCGATCAATATGGCATTGAAGAAGTTGCCGAAAAATATGGCGGCGAGGGAGAAAATGAGGATGCGAAGCGGCAATGCGGCAGCCAGAAAGTCCGGGCCGCCAATAAGGAGAACAAGTGGTTCCGCCAAGAAGAATCCGCCAATGGCTATTGGTGCGGCGAAGACGACAAATACCTTGAATGTCTTGTCAGCGACGAGTCGGAATTTTTCGGGTTCGTGAAAGATATATCGGGAGAAAAGCGGGAGAATGAGCCCAGCAATCATGGCAGGAAAAAAAGTGAGGTTCTCAATGATTTTGTAGGCGGCATTGTAGATGCCAACGTCGGCACTTCCTTGGAGTATGGAGAGAAGTATCGTATCCATTTTGAAATAGGCGAAGGATACGATGGAGATCATGCCGACAGGAAGTGACTCGCGGAGGAAATTTTTCCAGAAGGAGACATCAAAGGAAAGATGAAAAGAAAGGAGTCTTTGGCTGAGAAAAAAAAGTGATACGGCATTGAATACCATATAGGCGAGCAAGGCCAAAACGATGGCTCCGAATCCCCAGTCAAAAGAAACGGCGGCAACAATAATGCCGAGTTGGAGACACTTCCCGAGAAACTCCACTGTTGCCACTTCAAACATGGCAAGGCGCTTTTGGAAGATGCCATTCAATATTCCGGAGGAAGAGGCAAAAACAAAGGCGATGGCGGCGATGATAATGCCGATGCGAAGCTCTCGGTCATAGGGCAGGAAAGGAACGGCAATGAGAGCGATTCCGAGAATGAAGGAGGAACTGGCAATGCGCAGTGCGACGACGTTGCCGACGATGGTTTGTTCGGGCGCGTCTTTTCGAGAGATTTCTCGTGTAAGAAGCGGTGAAAGTCCGAAATCCGCGAGAGCGGCAAAGAGTCCGAAGAACGCCAATACGGTTGCGTAGTTTCCAAAACCTTCGGTGCCGAGATATCGTGTTATGAATCCGATAGCGACCAATGCCAAAACCGTCGATGCGATTTTAGCAACGGAATTGAAGACGACATTATACGCAATACGTCGAGCAAGTGGCATGGAAAGGAGTCAATGAATGTCAAGCGACAAAGTTCAAGAGGAAATCAGAAAAGATGATCTTCTCTGCAATCCGCGTTATCCGAGTAAAGCCAATGAATATCGAGAATAGTGAAATCAGAGAGAAGTCGGGTGAGCGGCATGGAAACCACCGGATATTTAGAGAGCATCTCCAATATCTTCTTTTGGCTTGATGATGACTTTTCGGTGTTCGCCGGTACCGGAGCTTTCGGTAGTGACAGTCAAGGAGTCAGCGAGTGCCATATGGACACACTTTCGTTCAAAAGGAGTCATGGGGCGGAGAGAAGCCGGCGTTTTCTCTGTTGCTACTCTCGATTCGATTTCTTTTGCTTCGGTAAAGAGCGCTTCAGCTTTCTCTTTCCAATAGGAGTTGACATCCAATGAAAAATTTGCCCAACCATCAAGCTTTTTTCGCGCCGATGCGCGCACGATGGTTTGCAGTGCTTCAAGGTTCAATCCGCGCTGACCGATGAGAAGATTCGATCCTTCAGCGGTGGAAATCTGACAAACAAACTCTCCCTGCAGGAGAAATGTCGGTGTTTCGATGGCAATCGATGCCGGCAGAGTCATCTTGGCGAGTATTTCGCTTACGAGGGATCGGACGGTTTCGGCTCTTTGGGTATCCATAGAAATCTTCTCATGTGGTTATGAATCGCAGAGCGACTCTTCCCTCCTTGTATAGAGAAGATACCATTGTTGAGCCACGATGAAAAGAGCTGAGAACCGGATGCTATCCAGAGAATTTCGAAGAACTGTAAGGGATTACTAGGCTGGAATAGCAGGTAGTTTGGGACGCTTTTTTGACGGTTGCTTCTTTAAGAGGTGCTGCTGTTGCGCGATCATGAAGAGTGTCGATACAAGCCAGTAGAGGGCGAGTCCCGAAGGGAAGGTGATGCCGAAAAAGAGCGTGAGTCCGGGACCGATATAGAGCATCTGCTTGGTCATGATTTGGTTGAAATCCGGCTCCTCCGGCGTTTTCGACTCTTTTGCGGGCACGGATTTTTCCGACTCCTTTTCTGTTTGCCGCTGATCCATGATCATCTTCATCTGGTAATACTGAGCGAGAGCTGTCGTGGCGGCAAGCAGTATGCTGGGTTTGGAAAGGTCGAGAATGCCCAGAAAGAATCGATGGATGTCTCCCGGATTGGAAATGAAGGTGTAGAGATCTTCGGTCGAGACGCTGAATCCGGAATTGGAGATATTAAAGAGCACGCGATAGATGGCGATAAGCACGACAAGCTGAAGTATGAGCGGGAGGCAGCCGGAGAGCGGATTAATCTTATTTTCTTTGTAGAATTCCATCATGGCGCGGCTCTGCTTCTCCCGATCGCCCTTGTGTTTTCTTTGAAGTTCTTTTATCTTCGGCTGGATCTCCTGCATTTTCTTTTGCGACTCGATTTGTTTTTGAGAAAGTGGAAAGAGCGCGGTCTTGAGGAGGAGGGTGGCGATGATGATGGCAATGCCAAAGTCTCCGCCCGGGATGATGTCGTAGAGAAAGACAAGAAGATTGTATATCGGCTGGTATACGCCGGAGTGAAAGAGTGCGGACATGAAAATATAGTATGAAAAGGGAATGATTATCGCTCAATAAGCTTTTGTATCGAGGTGATCTTTGGTGAGATTGCTGTCAAATAACATCATTTCGTCCGAATCGGATGACCCTGCCGTTTCGTATGCGATGAATAATCTCGTACGTTTTTCTGGTTTTTCATTCTCTCACTGTACCACAACTTTGGAAATTATAGACCGTGAGGAATCCGCCGTTTCTCATTACCGCTTTCGATCCGATACCAGGTGCGTGCGGTGAAGCAGACTTTCTATATCGCGGGCAACTGTCGAGAGGTCTGGCTTTTTGGGTGCTTTCTGTAAAGAAACGACCACCGTGTCGTATCCGGGCATAAGGCGTGTAAGCCGAATGCGGAGTGCCTCTCGAGCAAGTCGTTTCATGCGATTCCGGTCAACGGCGCGCGGCGCTATTTTTTTGCTGACTACTATGGCAAACCGGCTCTTTTCGAGGGAATTCGGGAGTGTTATGAATGAAAAAAGGCTTCCATAAGCCTTCTTTCCGAGACGAAACACACGATGTATCTCTGCGTGATCAGATAAACGGTACGCTTTCGGCAGCATAGTACGCTGTTTATACTGCGAGTTTCTTTCGCCCTTTTCGCCTTCGTGCGGCAAGAACCTTTCGCCCGCCAACGGTGGCGCTTCGTTTGCGAAATCCGTGCCGACGGCTCCGTCGCAGTTTTTTGGGTTGATATGTTCGCTTCATAAGACGCTGTGCTGATGCAAAAAGTATTTCGAAGTGTATCAAAAAGGCGGAAAAAGTCAAACGTCACAGTTATCCACAAGTTGTGAACAACCCTTTTTACAAGGAATATCAAAGTGGTGTAGTGTGGAAAAGTACCCGCTATTTTTTGGAACAAAGAGGGGGCGTGAAGCGTTATGAAGCAAGAAGAACTCTGGAAAACCGTTTTGGGGGAGTTGGAATTGTCTGTTTCAAAAGCAAATTTCGAGACATGGCTTTTGAATACCGAACTTGTTTCCCTGGAAAACGGCATAGCGCGCATCGCTGTCGGAAGTCCGTTTACCAAGGAATGGCTGGAAAATCGATACAATCACATTATTCTGCAGGCGCTTCAGAAACAAGATGCTTCCGTTCGAGAAATTTCCTGTTTTATTCGTACGGCATCCGACGGAGTAAATGCCAAACCATCGGTTGCCGCACCTGTGCGCGTAAGTGATCATGCTCCGTTGACACCAAAGTCAGATGACCATGCGGCGCTTGCGCGGTATGTGGATACTCTTGAAAAGCCGTGGGAAAGCGCTTCTCAGCGCCAGTCTTCTGAAGTAAAGAAAATTGACATTGTTGCGAAAGAAGAGACGGCGTCAAACTTGCCTCCCGGCATACTGCCGGTCCGTCCGACAATCAGTCAGGACGCGCCAATCCAGACAGCTCCCTCCTTGCCTCGTCGACCGGTTGCGTCCAATCTCAATCCTCGATATACATTTGAGAATTTCATTATCGGTGAAAACAATGAGCTCGCGCGGGCAGCGTCGTTTGCGGTATCTCAAAGTCCGGGCACGCTCTATAACCCGCTTTTCATATATGGCGTGGTAGGTGTGGGGAAGACACATCTTTTGCAGTCGATCGGCAATGAAGCGCGGAAGAATAATCCGGACTTGGTAGTGCGCTATACCACGTCTGAGCAATTTACCAATGAACTGATCAATCATTTGAAAAATCAGACCATGGAGGACTTCAAACAGTCGTATCGGGAAATTGACATACTGCTTATCGACGATGTGCAATTTCTCTCCGGTCGCGAGAAAACCCAGCAGGAATTTTTTCATGTATTCAACAATCTTCACCAGTTGAACAAGCAAGTGGTTATTACCAGTGATCGAACGCCACGGGCGATTCCAACGATAGAGGATCGGCTGAAGAGTCGTTTCGAAGGCGGCATGATTGCCGATGTGAGTCGTCCCGATCTCGAGACTCGCATGGCGATACTTCGTCTTAAGTTGCTCGAAAAAGGGACAAATCTCGAGGAAGATTGTATCCGGTTTATCGCGGAGAATATCACGAATAATGCGCGCGAGCTTGAGGGCGCTTTGAATCGCGTCTTGGTATCGGCGGAGTTTCAGAAAGTCCGTCCAACGCCCGCCTATGTCGCCAAGGTGCTCGGGCAGATTATTACTGCGCACAAGCAAGCGGTGACAATCGAAACCATCGCACGCGCAGCGGCCGAATTTTACAACGTCGCCGAAGAGGAGCTGTATAAGAAAGGTCGAAAGAAAGAGATTGCGCTCGCGAGACAAACGGCGATGTATCTTGCCCGCACCGAACTCGACGTCTCGCTCTCGGGCGTCGGCAAGCACTTTGGCGGACGCGACCACACGACCGTACTGCATGCCGTTGAGCGTATTCAAAAAGACATGGAAAAAGACGGGCGCTTCAAAGAAGACATCGTGAGTTTGCGCGAGCGATTGTATCGGGAGTGAGGAATGATAGGTGTTTCATTGTGCAATAATTTCGAAATTTTCAAATTCAAATATTTTTTATCGCCTGAAATTTGAAGATTATTAAAGAACTCTTCTATGAAAGTTGAGACGCAAAAAATCGCTGTATTGGGAAAGAATGCTCTGGTTATCGGGTCATTTTCGTTATCTGTATATTTTGTGATAGCGCTTTGGAATTTTTGGTCCACCTTCGTCGATGCGCTTGGATTCAATAGTACGGTATTTATTCTTGGATTTGTACTCCTCTTCCTTGCCTCCTATAGAATAACCGATTGGAAAAAACACGCTCTCTGGATTGTTCCCGTAGTGCTCATTGCTTTGAGCTTTTCACTGTGGGAAAACCCCTATCTGAAGATTGTGAGCATTCTCTTGTTGCCACTTATTATGAGTGTTGTGTTTGGCTATGCGCTTCTCCCCACAAAAACTATTGATATATGGTTTGTTCTTCTTTCGATAATAGGAAGAATGACACTCATTTTTAAGTTGAAAGCAGCTGTCTCTTTGGTGTGCGGCAGGTGGCGTTCGACCGAAGGGGAAAATAAGAAAATATTCTCACGAGTTGTTCTGGGTCTTCTTCTCTTTTCTATTCTCGCTCTTACTGTTTTCATTCCACTGTTGTCTTCAGTTGATCCGCAGTTTGCAGTGCTTATGCGGGGCGTTCTTGATTGGTTCTATCAGGTATTGTCTTTTCGATATATGGGTCGAATCGCTTTTGCCTCGATTGCCACAGTGCTCATTATAGGCTATTTCCTTTCTTTCGAGAGACGATCAGACGACATGAAGGGTCAGTCGTTGCCGCAGAAAACCGTTCTTGATCCGGTCATTTCGGGGATCGTCCTTGGGGGAGTGCTCATGATTTATGTTGTATTTATAGCTCTGCAACTCCCCTATCTTTGGGTGAATCAATTGCCGGTTGATTTCCAGTCAACCGAACAGTTGGTGAAGAGTGGTTTTTGGCAACTTCTGCTTCTTTCGGTTATAAACATCATTTTCTTTTTCGGATATTTTAAGAAAACCAATACAGGAGTTCAGAACATACTGAAAGCGTTTACGATTGCTTCATTTCTTCTCTTGATTTCGGCTGGGCACCGGATGTTTCTCTACATTCTCTTCTATGGTCTGAGTTATGAAAAATTTTTCGCCTCATATACAGTGATATACTGTGCTATTCTCTTTGCATGGTTGTCGTATAAACTGTTTCTTCGTCGCGGAGGCAATCTTGCGAAACATTTAATTTTCTCATTGCTCTGGATGTATGGAATCGCCACGATAATGCCGGTGGAAAGAATCATCTTTTCTTTTAACGCGGAGATGTCGCGTCGAGCTGATTCTAGGATCAAGATGAACGAACTCAGAATGCTTTCATACGATGTTCTCCCTTTAGTGGCGACATACCGTCGGGATGAGGGATGGCAAGGGGATTGGTGCTATTGGGCCGAGAGGGAAATGCGTACCGTAGCGAGAAAAAAGTGGTATGAAAAGAACTTAGCGAATTTTGCTGATATACGTGTTCCCGAGAGATGGAAAAAAACTGAGGGATGCACCACACTTCAAGAACAAACCATACCGTCCGAACCCGAACCAACGCTCCCAGAAGATACTCAAACACGATACAATGACACGGATTTTTCGTTCCAAGTGAAATATCCAAATAAGGAATGGAGAATCATACAACTCTTTGATTTTGAAAAGAATCAAAAGAGGGGTATACATCTCTATAAAGATGAAAAAACGGATGTTTCCATTCAGCCGATAGGAAATGCACGACTGACAATTGATCACTCCATAAAGCCACGTATCACACGCCTAAGTGATCATCTTACGGGGATAAAAACCGTTTGGGAGTCCTTGAACGGTAATGGAGTGATTGTTATCAAGCTGGATGCATATCCGGAATCTTGGAATAGTGAACATGCCATTGAAGCAAGATATACCAGGGACACTAAAAGAGCAGTGGAAGGTATTCTTGAGAGTCTGGTACTGAGCAAGTGATAAAGGCGAATTGATCCAGAGCTGCTGTTGAAACAGGCCAAAGCGTGAGAGGAGCTCCACGCGATGCGCGCTCAAAAATCTCTTTGTTATATAGAACGCAGTACGTGTTATGTATTATACGAAATGCCTATGAAAATCATGTGTACGCAGGAGAATTTGAAGCGGGCGATCGGGGCGGTGGAGCGCGCGGCGGGGAGACAGAGCGCGCTTCCGGTTTTGGCAAATGTGCTTCTTGAGACGGAATCGGGCCGTCTCAAGCTCTCGGCGACCAATCTCGAAATCGGCATCATAGCGCGCGTCGGCGCCAAGGTGGAAGAGGAGGGAAGTCTCACGGTGCCGGTCAAGGTGCTCTCGCAATTTGTTGGGAATCTCCCGGGGACGGAAGTGGCTACGCTCGAAGAAACCGCGCAGTCGCTATCCATTTCATGCGGCGGATACCGCGTGAAAATCAAAGGCTTGCCAGCAACGGATTTTCCGATTATTCCCGCCAAGAAAAGTACGAAGTCAATAGAGCTTCCGGCACAGGCGTTTCGCACGGCCCTTTCCCGGCTCTTGCCGTGCGTTGCGACACAGGAGACGCGCCTGGAGCTTACCGGTGTGAATTTCTTGTTCTCTGAGAAAGAGCTGGCGCTTGCGGCGACAGACAGTTTTCGTCTCGCGGAAGAAATCGTGCCGATCGAGACATTTCTCGATGAAGACATGCTCTCGGAAATCGGCGCAATCGGATCGCTTATTCTCCCGGCGACCACGCTTATGGAAGTGTCTCGCGCTATCAGTCCGACGCAGAAAACTCTTTCTATGACGCTCGATGAGAATCAGGTGTTCTTTGAAATGGAAGGTGTCGAAGTGATCTCGCGCCTTATTCTCGGTAAGTTCCCGGATTACCGGCAGATTATGCCGCAAGAATTTTCATTTTCTGCGATTCTTGAGAAGGAAGTATTTCTGCGATCACTCAAAATAGCCAGTGTATTTGCTGCCGGAGAAATTGCAATCGACCTGGCTGCTGATGAGGGCACGGTGCGTGTCGAAGCGGTTTCGAGCGGTGTTGGTGAACAACAAGCGGAAGTCCCAGCGAAGTTTCTTGCGGGCAATGGACAGCTTCGCGTTGTCTTTCCGCCAAAGTCGCTCCTTGACGGTGTCGGCTTTATGGAGACTCCCTCGATTGTTTTTCGCGGGAACACCTCCGGGACGCCGGTTGCGCTTGCTATGGTCGACAGCGATACGCCGCGATCGAGTTTTACCTATATTATGATGCCGATACAGAAATAGGGTATGAAATCGCTTGCGAATTTCCTCGATTCGAAATACCGTCAGGATGCGGCGCCGCGCAAGAAGGCGTCGCGCGCAATCGATGAGAAGACCGTGATCTTTTTGGCGCCAAAGAGTAGCGAGGAAGAATATGGCAATCGCGGCGTCGCATCGGTGGTGCCGCGCTCGTTCGACGGACGGAAAATCCTTTTGTCTTGCAAGAGCAGTCTCTGGGTGGAAGAAATGGGAGCATTTCGAAACGATTTTCTCCGGCGACTCACTGATCAGGGGGCGGATGTGGTGGTTGACATGAAGGCTTCGAATGAATACGGACGAGGATAGACATCGGCTTTTGGCGAAGAATCTTGCCAATGAAAACAACTTGCAGATATGACAAAACAGGCATAGAAAAGCCTCATTTTTCCGTATGCAAGGCTGTTCTTGAGATGAAGACCGATAAGTATCAATGAGCATTGACAAATACTAGTGTCTATGCTACACTCGAGCGTTGACAAATGAGAGAGGATATGTACGTGCCAGTGCTCTTTCCGACGGTATTTCTTGGCGGAACGGCGGTTCCGGAGTGATCTTCGGGATTGCCGTCCCACCCGGAAATATTTCATTTTTCAGTACTCGAAAACAGAGGCTCGAAGGCCTCTGTTTTTTTGTCTCTCTTGTGCTGGGCTGCTTTCAGATCTCCATCATATCTCGGCATACCCCGAATGTCCTACGGAGGTGATACAATGGAAATAAAAGATATGGAGAGTTTCGAGCTGCCAAAATACGAATCCGAGAGAATTAATTCAAATCCCTCTAACCAAAGGGATGTTGATAGAGATTCTCCATTTGAAATGTCTTCTGATGAGGAAGAAAAGGAGATTGATGATGCGATTGTGTCCTATGGACAGGAGCAGGAATCAAACAATAGGCAGGAAAATTACAAAATATGGAACACGGTTTTTCTGTCGGATCCTGAAGAACTCTTTTCCGAATCAGGCTTGAAAAGACTTGAAGAATATCCTTTAGGGAAGCGCTTGGGAATTATTCGATTTGCTGCGACAGATCTGCGAACTAAGCCATCAATGTGTACAAGGTATTTTTCTCGATTTCCTTTGGATCTCAATGTTATTAAGTATGAATTTTTTGATGACAGTCACCTCCAATCTTCTGAAATGTGGTCTTTGTTTACGCTTCTTGCAAAGCAAAACACATCGTCACGACAAGAAGACATGTATGGTGATTCTTTGGAGCAAGCTCGAAAAATAGCTGAACGCAGGGAGCTTGTTGACCAAGTTCTTATGCGTGAAGGCTATGAATATTCAGAGGAAGCAAAGGCGGGCTTTGGAGGAGCTATTGAGGGCTATCATCGAGCACTTTCTGATGCGCGTGACATTTCGGCGAGAAGTGACCGATATATGGATACGGCTGTCTTATTTAATGATGCGTATGTGAAATTGCCGGAGTTGAAACAAATTGATTTTCTTCGTTTTTGTCTTGCTAAATTTCACAATGATCTGGTTTTCGAAGAGGTGTTTAATTCTGATTTTACCAAGGAAAGCGTTCAACGAGACAAATCTCGATATTTGAATATCATGAAGAGTGCAAGGTATCTGCCTCCTGGTCAGATTAGAAATGAAGCTCACTCGATGATTTTTAAAACGTATCAACCAGCAGGAGCATACAACATATCTCAAGGTGATTTTGAATACGAAATGAACACAACGGTGCTAGGGGGCGGATCATTGGAAGAATACCCTTTTCACAAATTGATTCTAGCGGTTCTTGAGAGAATAAAAGATATAAGAGGAAATGCTGACCAGCTTGTTGACCTCGTGGTGAGCTTTTGGGAAAAAAGCAGAAACCCGATGTTTGCCAATAAAGTTGCCGAGGTGCTCTCTCAGCAGAATCCGACGCTTGCGGTGTCGCGTCTTCTTGGCGTACTTCGATCGAACGTGACAGAAAATAAGAATGCTATTGCTGCGATACTGTATCGTCTCGAATTTGGGAATATAGGAATATCGGAAGAAGGAGTGCGGTATCTTGAACGAATATATGATTTGGGTGAACTAAACAACCCTGAGTATTTTGTTCGTCGTCTTACGCCAAATGGAGATGTGGGCATTTTTGATGAATCGAGAAACCTGAAAAACTATTTCAATATCGGAGACATCGGTAGAGATGCATCCGAGCGCACTGCAGTTGTGAGACCCGTGGTGCACGAATTTGTATATGAAACTCTGTTTCATGGGCGTGAGAATGAATCTGAGAAAGAGCGCGAACAAAGGGAAAAATATCTTAAGGAGTTTCAGGAAAACTATTTCGGATTTTATGACGAGTTTTTTTATGAAAGAACGGGTCTGTATTTCAACAACCTTTCATTTTTTGAGCAAGGGCAATTTCTCATCTACTACAAGCATTCCTCGAAGGAAAAAAAGGAGCACCTTCTTGATTTCCTGCGTAAGTATGGTGAAAACGGCTTTCATGCGTTTCTCTCTCTTGAGCGGGGTGAAGCAGAAATGGGGGAAGCGATACTTTCCATTGGTGAGAAATTGCCAAAAGAAGCGGCGGATGCGGTATTTGCGAGGTATGCGGAGCTGGTTGATGTTTCTCGAGAAGAGGCAAGAAGAATATTTGCTATATACAAAGATACATTTTCTTCCGAGTCTCTGACGGAAGAGCGAATAGTGGGCGCGCTGATTGCGGAAGCGAACACACTTCTGCGGGATATTGGAGAGGCAATTGATGGGTCAGATAATGCTGTTTCAACTCCTGATCTAGTGGCGCAGTTTTCGGAATCAATAAGAAGAAATAAAGAAGCTCGAGGTCATTTGCTTGAAGAATTTTTTGGTATTTCCGAATCTCTCGATGCTCTTCTGGATGAATTGAAAGTACTCTATGTTGAGAGCTCGAATCGATTCGATGATGTTAAGTCAATGGGAGATTTTCTGGCTATGAAAAGTAGCTTTGATTTGGCATGGGGACAAGAAGCTCTTCCTGAAAATAAAGACGCAGGATTAATTCGCACGAATCTCAGTGGGAATAACTTGATACAAGAGTTCATAACTCTTGTTGAGAGAGAGTATTCATGGGCGGAAAATCTCAGAGGGGAAGGAAGTCGGACTGACGTTGATGAAGAAACACTTAAGAAGTACCTGAAAATGGCGGAATATCAAGCAAGGCGTTTCCAACCGATTACCAAGAAACTTACTGAGATACTCAAACAGCGAAAGCGGATGGAGACTGCTTTTGAGGCAGTGCTCTATGGGCGCGAGCTGGCGGCTTTGCCGAAAGAGTTTTTTGCGGGTTTCGGAAAAGCTGTCGATCGTATCCGACCAGAGCTTCCTTCATCCGAACGAGCACCGTATTTCCCGGTAGGTATTTCGAAAGAACTTCCAAAATGGGAAAGGGTATTGGCGGGAGGGGGAAAAAGTGCGAAGCCGATCGATCTCTATAATTTTCTCTTTTGGCTTAACAATCAGGGCCGAGAGATTTCTCTTCCCGTATGCGATGAGACGCAGGCGCTGAATTACGAGGTGCTTTATGGAAAAACACACGAAGAAGCTTTGGAGAGTGCGCGGGCTATCGGGAAGGTGGAACGCGAACAGTATGAACGAATTGTTCAAACGTTTGGCTTGAGTAACATTCGCATCGTTTCCTCCAAAGAATTTTTCAAAGATACGGAGAAGAAGAATGAGAAGTTTGAGAAATATCTGACACTGCTTGAAAAGTTGAGCGAAACACCGGTATGGCGCTCGGCGTTCCTGGGAATGGTTGGTGAATCAGTTGCAAAAAAATCAGAAAATGCAAATGAATCCGGAAAGATGAGAGAAGCCGTCTTGCCCTATGCTCTTGAAGAGCTTGCTCTGATTCTTTCTACGGATGGTTTGAAGCTGAGTCATCCAAATGAAGCGCGGTATGATATGATTGCGGCGGTTTTGGAAAATATGGAGGCGTATGCAACCAAGCAAGGTATTGACTTCTTTGATGTGAATGAGCATGAGAAGCTCGATCCGGTTCTGAGGGATATCCTTGAGGCGCTGGCAAATCGCATCAATACGCCGCGGGAAGAAGAGCGAAGTATGCCCGGGCAGGCATATATGGGCGCGGCAAGGAAATCGCTCCTGTCTATTCAGAAACCGACTGTTCAGGGAGTTTTGACAAAATCGGAAAAGAAAAACATCGCCTTTAATTTTTTCCCCATGCCGGCAGATTCCCGGAGTTTCGGATGGCGGAGCGCTGGGAAAAAGGGCGAGGAAGAGCGGCTGGTATTCAAGGAGCCGTACAGTACTTATTTCCCTTCGAGTGAAGCGGATATCCTCCTCGAGGATCAAGTGGTAGCCCTGCCGCAAGGGGTGCTCTCGGGAAAGATTCTGACGCTTTCGTCAGAAAAACAACGAGAATATGCGGAGAATATTCTGAAGCCACTTCTCCTTCACTATTTCAAATCACTTGAATCCGCGCCGCAAGAATATTTTCAATCTCTTGGTGAAACGCGCGCATCACTTCTCATGCGTTGCCAAAAATCAGAGACGCTTAGCGATGTTTTGCGATTCATCCAGAAATATATCGTTGCACCATCAGTGTAGAAGCGGGGGCTGTCCATGTTTGTCTTGCACGTGTGCTGCTATGCGCTGAACCGCTCCGTCCAATTTGGCTGAATATCTTGGCAATGCTTTCTGCCAAATGACCATATGAAACTGAAGAGTGATCGGAATGTCTCATATATTTCCTGGTTTTCTATAAGGACGCCGACGAGACTCTTTTCCGAGAAGGTGACGAAAGATACCTTCCCACTGTATATATTGACTTCGGTCTTGAAGGGGTATGCCTTGTGGTCAAGGAGAAGTATCTCGGTGACTTCGCTTGCTTGATAGCCCTTGAGAAACTCGAGAGCGGCCTCGGTGTTGGGAACGATAGCCTTTTCGTAAATACCGAGCCGATTTCTTTTTGGGGCGTAGTGTGCTTTGTTCCACTTTCGGAGTTCGGGAGACCCGATGTATCCGGCAAGATCTGAGAAAGTAAAAAGCTTTTTCTCCGGATTGTGATCGAGAGTATCCTCGAGAATTGTTTTGATGCCATCGATTCCTTCATACACCAAAACACCCGGTTTTCCTGAGACGAGGTTGTAATCGGAGATGATAGCCGGTAAAACGCCTTCAAGCGCGAGCTTGGCGTTTTTTGCTTCTTCTTCACGTCGTTCGGCGAGCTCTTTGAGTCTCAATGGGTGCCGTACTTCGAAGAGCGTGGTTTTTCCCGGCTCTTCTCGACGATCGATGAGTCCTGCTTCAGCGAGCTCATCGAGCACTTTGTACACGAGTCCGCGTTTCAGGGGCACGTCTTTGTGGAGTGCGCCTGCCGAAGAGGACCCCTTTTTGAGGAGCGCTTCATAGAGAATAGCTTGCTCCGGTCGAAGCCCGGCATGCTCGAGCGACTGACTGTACATAGGATAGTTTACAATATTTTGACACTTCTAGTGTAGCAAAATACCTGCGTATTGTCAAATATCTGTGACTATATAATCGTATAAATAAGCCAATATTACGTTTGAAAGGAGCTATTTTCATGTATTATCAAATAACTTGCCACAAAGTATTGACAAACACTGTTATCTGCGCTATACTGTGGTGTCAAGCTGAAAGAGTAAGAGAGACAAGTTCATTTGACACTCCATGAACAAGACAGTGCTCGAAGGGTTTTCGAAAAGAGACCTGCAAGCGAGAGAAAGATATGGGCGAAGCCGGGCAGAGGAAACATAATTTTTCTACCATCTGTTCTCACTGATCCGGCACCTCCCACACCACTCGTTTGCACCTCTCTTTCCGGCAACGACCGAAAAGAAGTTCATTTCCGCTTCCACTTCGTTCGCGTGCATTTGATGCTTTCCTTCAAGAGGGATGGATCGGATGGAAGATAGGCGAATAAGGTGGGCGGAAGACAACACTGGAAAGAATCGGGCGAGACTCTGACTATTATAGAATGTATTTCTTCCAGTAGGAAATCATTCCGGAGTCGCCGCGAGTAGAGGTGTGACGCGATTGTGCGCGGGAGGTGTTCTCGAAAGAGAACGCCATCGGATATGCCCAGCGAGGCACGTCAGAAAACCGTGCGCCACCGTTCCTTCGAAAGGCGCCACGATTCGATCGCTCTCTTTGCGAGATCGACCGTAAATGGAAGATTAACCACCTTCGGTTTGCGGGAATCTCTTTGAGAGAAGAGCACTGGTTTTGTACCTCAACAATTCGATAAAACATGACGAACCGAAAGGAAGATTTCTTGCAAGATTTTGCTTCGGGCGGTTTTAGTCATGTTTTATCGCCCAAGCGAATCTTGCAAAAAGCATTTCTTCGGAAGTGCTTTTTTGTTCTTTGGCATCCGCCAGTTGGCGGATAAGAAGTTCTTTGAAAAAAATCGAGTAGTAAGAAGTTCTGGCAGAAGTGTGTTTGTTTGCCTTGCAAATTTTCATCCTTGGAAAAAGGGGCAAGAAAAGTAAGCAAACACACTCCTGCCAGAACACACGAATGTGTTATGGCGTTTCGGTCCAAGGCATTTCGCTGAGGACACTTGAAGCCCGACTAGACCCGGGCGAGGAAGATGTCATGACTACTACTAATGCGACCCGTTTTGCTGATTCAATTGCTCAAGAAGCTCAAGAGTATCTTTCCGGTGTAAGCCGGATTGGGATTCCTGGGACTTGGCGGGATCTGACGAGTACCTACCACCTTTATTCTCCACGCGCGCATGCGCATGGGCTTGAGACGGCCATAAGTCGTCTCTCTGAGGAGGTAAAAGTACATGTTGGATGGGGTGTTTGCCTTCCATACAACTATGGACCGAAACCAGAATGGCGGCGTCAGGATGCTCCGGAGAAGGTTGTCTTGGCAAAAGCCGAAATTAACTGGATTCTGGGTGCTGCCCAGCTGGCCACCCAGTGGCCGGTAGCGGCGTTTATGTTCCATCGGTTTTTCCGGGATGGCATTGACGGCGGAAACGGGGTTAATTCTCCGTATAGCTGTCTTGCTCAGATTCCTGCTGGGGTTCATTCACCCGGCGCACTCGTGCGTCGGATGATGAAGATCAGGGCAAAAGCCTGGGTGCTCATGTCGACTTCGGTCGACGGGCTTCAGCCATCTTGGGCAGCTGTGGCTGTTGCGGCAGCTGGAAAGCTGCCAGTCAACAAAGCGGCAATAACTGTGTGGGCGATGACACTGAAGAGTCCTCGCCTTGAGGGCAGTATCGTCAGCGAGTTGCGGCACTACCGCGCTGCTCGAAATTGGCTTTCCCGGAATCTCTGCTCTGCTCCGAGTCGCTCCGAGAATTTCGCCGCGTGGATTCGTGGTGAGATTCAGGAGGGATCTCGGGTCGAAACCGTGGAGGGTGTGCGAGCGATCGCGCGCCCAGAGCGGAGGGTGCGACACGGAATTTCGGTGCAGGAATGCGTTGAAATCCAAACCTCGCAGGATGGAAATCCGGCGGGGCGTGACTCAAGTCTTCTCGTTCGCATTGGCGGGTTTGCGTATCATCAATCCACCTCGTGGTGGAGAAGTGACTACGACGATCCGAAACGTCAAGAAAGCAAGGTAATAAAGCGAGCTTTCGAGGCGCTTCGGCGTCATCGGGAAGCGCTCCGTGTCGAGGGCGTTTCTGAGGAAATTCAGAAAATGATCTCTAGTGGAAAACTTGAAATCCTTGTAACGCGCGAACATTCGTACTCCGCCGGAAACTGCCGGCAGGGAACGGAAAGCTTCGCGCGGCAACATGGCTATGTGGGGCGGTTGTACGCTCCGGCAACTGCCCTGTTGAATTCAGGGAACTCGCGGGCGGTTGCCGCCGCTCGAGTCGCCATCCGTCAGTTCATGGAAGCGATGGCGGCGTAGCAGTAAAGTAAAGAGGAAGTCAAACCTCTTAAAAAATTGGCTACGGATCGGAGTGTCTCCGTAAACAAACACTCCAAAAGGTTACAAAAGGGGAGGGGTATTCATGGTTGAAAACTCTTCCCCCGCTTTATCCGAAATGCAAGCAGAACGCTTGCTGGTCGGTAGAGTGATTTTTCCGAAAAATAGATAAAGGAGAGGGGAATGCAAAATGAAAATCTTCCGAAGTGCCCGTATTGCGGGCGGCGGATGTGTGGAGCTCTGACGGGCTCCACTGTCTGCGAGCCGGACGGATATCGTCCGAATTACTCTCGGCAGGAAGTCGAAGCGCTTGCCAAGGATTGGCAGTATACCGTTAGTCCCGAGAGGATTCGGGACTAACAAAAAACGGGCGCGCGTGCTCGAATTTTCACGCGCTTCGCGATAAGTTTTGAGGGTGCTTGTCGCGAATATGGTCAACCCTCTCTCAATCCAATTTTCAACTTGAAAAAGCTTGAGGGTTGGTAGATATCCCACACTATAAGTACAGCGTGCGGGACGGGAGAGTTCTTTGAAAGTTTACCATTAGGAAAGTCAGTAGTTTTTCTCTCGGGAAGGAGAAGAGAAAGAAAACAGTGGTGCAGCAGAGAATGTTTTTACGATTCGTCGGCAAATCAAGTAAGGTGTTTTTGTTGCTAGTGACGAAATATTCGGCAGAAATGCCGGATGGGTAGAAACTTTTCTGCTGCACCGCGGCAAATTTCTTTCATTCTCTTCTCGCTCGCCATGGGTGTGGAGGGATTCAATCAATCCTTGAAAAAGGAGAAAGACATGAATAAGAAACTGACAGTTGTTTGTGGTAAAGAATACAGATACTCCGATTACAACGGGGGATTCTCGAAGCGAGTTGAAATATCTGTCGAAGTTACGGCAGGATTCATTCTCAGGGTAGGGATAAAAATAAAGGATATTCATATAAGGCTAGGAGAAGACAGGTGGCATGTTCTTGAAAGGGAATTCGTCCATATTCCACTAAGGGAAGTGGAGAAATGGCTGAAGGAAAATGCCCCGGTATGGTCCACAAGGAAGTGGCAAGCATGTCTCGAGGAAGTCAGGCGTCGCCAATGGAATGAGTTGCGGGGGTCGGAATCGGGATACGCCGGTAGCCTCCGCCATCCTGACAGCGAACGGCGTGGAGATTAAGGAGATCTCCCAATGAACGCCGCCGTCATGCAGAGATGTCGGGTAGCTGGGAGAGGCTGGAGCCTTGAGCAGGTTGCAAGGATCGCCTCCCTATTCATTCGGTGGAAACACTCGAACGAGTCGCTTGCGAAGCAGGATGCCTTTGTGAGCGCTGTCACCTTTGCGGTAACGGGGTGGCGACCTTCCCTCGGGAAGGGGCCGACGGTTCGGGAGTGGGCGGCGGCGAGAGTGTGTCGACCGTACTGGGATGTGCGGTCGGCGATTGCTGTGCTGGTCGCCGAAGATGGTCCCATCTTCGGTCCCATCACTGACATTCATCGTCAGTGTTGGGCTGAGGAGGATTGCCTCGATGATGACCCGAGAGATGTTCGGGAGTTGTCGGGGCAAGGTTAGTTCTTTTTCGCGCCGGGGTCGCGAGGTTAATGGTTCAAGGTTCCGATACTCCGGGTCGGAACCTTTTTTGTTTATTTTAATTCACGAATGATTTTCGGATGTATAGAGTCGGGAGGGTATTATAAGAAAATCCGCCTGAGGCGGAGAAAAGTTTTTTGAAAATGCGGGAATGATGATATGGATGTGACACGTTAAGCGATACTTGCTTTTACGAGGAAGTCGCGCACGGTTTCGTCTGGTGTTTCGAAACCCGGGAGGTAAGAAACGGATTCGGAATAATCGATATCGTCGAAATATGCAAGCTGTTCGCGGAGGATTTTTTCGTTGAATTCGTTTCCAAACATTTCCCGAGTTTTTATCATGATATCGGTGAGAGAGGAATGATCTCTCAAGATGAAGTAAAGATCGACGTAGTCTTTCCATTTGGCACGGCGACCCAGGGCGAAGAGTTTCATGGCGCCGAGCGTTTGGAGATTTGGCATGCGAAGTGTTGACTCGAACGATTCGGAAAAGTCGAGCGCATACGGATAACGAAGAAATGTAATCCGAACACCGCCAACAAGCGCTTCATACTGATCGAGTTCGTCCACAAAAACGCGTTCGATGGGAGCGAATGACCGAAGTTTTGATGTGATAGCAGTGTTGTCGAACGGTGATATGGAAAACAAATCGAAGTCGATCGATCGCCGATGTCCGATAATGTAGGCAATTGCCGTTCCTCCAACCAAACCGAATTTTGAAGAAAAAACGGAGAGTGATGGTAGGATATTTCGCTGGGTAGCTTCAAGGATTTCGGGGTGCATGAGTGTCGAAGTAGAGAGTGAAGAAATGCCGGGTCTTCGAGGAGTAGTTTGATCGAGGGCTGGAAACTTGTTCGCGGAAGACTCGTGCGGCGGATTCCATACCGACAAGCCGGAGCATTTCCTGGACATCATCCCAGTTTCCGGAGGTGAGTGTTGCTTCGATAATAGCTTCGTCGGACAGGTGAGTCGGGTCGTCGGTCCACCAGACAAAATACGGGCGATTCGCAATGAAGTTTTGGAGGCTCATAGCTTTATTCTAGCAAAAAAACAGCCTTTCGGCAAAGAGAAATTGAGGACAATTTCTTAGTTGCCGCATCGTATGTGAACAAGTACAGCGTTTTTCTTTGCATTCTTCTGCTTGGCGGGGTAGACTTTTGAGGTATGGCACAGCAGTCACAATCCGATGCTCGTGAGACGAAACCGGTTTTGCCAGAGCATGTGCCGAGTGCGGTTGAGCAATTGGCTGACCGGGCGGCGAAGTGGATCGGCTCGGTGCCGTCGCTTCTTGCACACTCGGCGTTCTTTGTCGGGTCGTTCTCACTCTTTTTCTTTGGGGTTTCTCTCGATCACATTCTCCTCCTCCTCACGACGGTCGTGTCGCTCGAGGCGATTTATCTTGCCATCTTTATTCAAATGACCGTGAATCGCCACTCGGAAAATATCGAAGGGGTTCGGGAGGATATTGAAGACATTCAAGAAGATGTCGAAGATATTTCCGAAGATATTGAAGACATTCAAGAAGATGTCGAAGAAATCGGCGAAGATGTGGAAGGGATTCAGAAGGAGGTGGAAGAAATCGGAGACGATGTCGAAGATATTCAGAAAGACGTCGATGACATTCAAGAAGATGTGGAAGACATTTCCGATGATATCGAGAAAGAGGACTCGGAAGAAGATCGCGAACGACGCTCGACTGATGAGAAATTGGAAAAGATAGAAAGCGCGCTCCAGTCGCTTGTACGTGATATAGAAAGGTTGCGGAGGAGAGAATAATATGTTAGAGTGCGCGGCAGGATTGATGTACAAGGAGTTCTTTTTTTAAGAATGGCTTTGCGGAGGTATTGCTCATGGGCATTTCCGAGGTAGATTTGAAAAAAGCTTTGGAGATCGTTCCGGAAGAGGAACGGCAAATAGTGTGCGGTGAGCTTTTGATGATGTTGCTGGCCGCTTTGCGTCAGCAATTTTCTGAGGGAGACCACATTCTTTCTGAGGAAGTTGGTCGATTGCTTGAGCAAAAGATTATGACGTCGGTTTCGGACGCGCTCGTTTCGTGTTTCGAATTGGATACGCTCTTGCCTGGTCTTTCTCATGTTAATCCGCTGGATGTTCGGCGAGAGGCTCTCGTCCTGGGACAATTGATTGCATGAATCATGAGATTCAAGAGCTGGTCTATTATTCTGGCAAGAAAGCGGTGGAGAGTGTTGAATCTCCACCTGTTCAAGATCTCCGGACAGACATGGGAAGGAAAGTAGGTAGGACCATGAGGCAATGAAATTAAAGGGTGCTTAACGTTGATTTACAAAACCCCCTTCGGGATCGAAGGGGGCGTTTTTTTTGCAAATGAAGAAAAGCTATGATGTTTCCGATGGGGCGGTGGTCTTTACGTCTTTCGAGGTTTTGACTTCGTTGCCGTTATTGTCTTTGAGGCGAGCTTCGACGGAGAGGGTGTCGCCGCGCTTTCCATTGGGGATGGCGTAGGTAGTGGAGAGTGAGTCGCTACCACTCGAGTCTACTTTGTCTCCATCAACGAATATTTCCAATGAGTCGACGCCATAGGGCGCATCGCCTTCGGCAGAAATGGAGAACGACGCATCTGAGGTTTCGCTTGGGACGGAGAGAGAAATGCTCGGTCCGAACTTTGAAGAAAAGTCTTTCTCGGAGCACTTCTCCGTTGGTGGGCTTTCGAATATGACCTTCTTGTCTTTGCCGTACCATTCTTCGGCAGCTTTATCCCAGAGTTTGTATTGCGGATCGCGATCGGGCTTGTCGGGAATGGGACCGCGAGGATCGTTTCGGTCGACATAGAAGAGGATGTCGTGCGGACTGATGAAATCGCGCTTGAACTGTTCCTTTTCCGGACAGGCATCGCTTGCGAGGCAGAGATTGTCGCTTTTTGGTATCTCGCAAACCTTTACACCTTCTTTCTTCTCAATCCATCCACCGAGGAGTGGCTTCGTGATTTTGGGGAAATGCGGATCGAGTGGATCATCTGTTTGATCGGTTGTCTCTGTTGTTTCAGATGGGGCGTTTTCTGTAGCGGTATCGGTGCTGTTGTCGGACTCGGTTTCTTTGAGATCGCCGTCATTGTCGCGCGGTACGATCTCATCGTCCGGATTGTATTTCGGAAATTCTTCGACGGCGGTATTCTCGAGCGCCTTGTCCAGAAAGGCTCGCCAGATGGGAGCGGCTACATAGGAGCCGTCGGAGCCGGGTTTCATGGGGGTGTTGTCGTTGTTTCCCGCCCAGACGCCAACAGCGAGAGAGGGAGTATAGCCGATGGTCCAGGCGTCGCGCCACTCATTCGTGGTGCCGGTTTTGGCGACAACGGGTCGATTGTCAAAACGAAGCGGGCTGTTGGCGCCGAAGACCCAGGCTCGGTTGTCATTGTTGGAGAGCACAGAGTCGAGCATGGCAACGAACTTCTCGGCAACGATGCGTTCGCCGGGAGAATCTTGGTATTCCTCTTGTACTTCGCCCTTGGAATTTTCGATGCGAAGTATGGCGGTTTTCTCGTGCTTAATGCCTCCGGTTGCCAGCGTGGCGTAGGCGTTCACATGGTCGAGCAGCTTCACTTCGCCGCCACCCAAGACAAGAGAAAGTCCGTAGCGATCTGGCTGATTGAGTGTCGTGATGCCGAGATTTTTTGCGAGTGTGATGGCATCTTTCACGCCAACCAAATAGAGCACTTTGACAGCGGGAATGTTGAGCGAGCCGCCGAGCGCCTTCATGAGTGCAATGGGACCATGAAAAGTGCCGTCATAGTTTTGCGGTTCATAGGACTTGCCGTCGTCAGTGGAGAAATTTGTGGGCACATCGTAGAGAACTGTTTCGGGAACATAGCCTTTGGTAAAGGCATCGAGATAGACATAGGGTTTGAAGGATGATCCCGGTTGGCGGTCTCGGATGGCGACATTGACCTGCCCGTCTATTTTGGTATCGAAGTAGTTCTTCGATCCGACCATGGCGAGGATCTGTCCGGTTTTGGGATCGATGGCGACGAGCGAGGCATTCTCGGCATTGTAGCGAAGGTTTTTCTCGGCACCTTCGGAGACGGCTTGTTCGGCAGCTTGCTGTTTATCCCAGTCGAGCGTGGTAATTACTTTGAGTCCACCTTGCTCGATTTGGTCATCGCCATAGTGCTTGGCGAGGTATTCTTTCACGTACATGACGAAGTGCGGCGCTGAAATCTGTTCGTGCTGAGGGGTGAGTTTTTCGAGTGTATCAATCGCCTTTGCTTCATCCGCCTGGTCGGCGGTGATATAGCCAAGGCTTGCCATGGCGGTGAGTGCCTTGGCTTGGCGCGCTTTGAGCTCTTCGAGATGTGATCCGTAGGGAGAGTAGTAGGTTGGCGCATTGGGGAGCGAAGCGAGGAGGGCGGACTCGTCGAGTGTCAGGTCTTTCGCGTTTTTGCCGAAGAACGTTTGCGCTGCCGCTTCGAGTCCGTAGGCGTTTGAGCCATAGGGGATTTCATTTAAGTACATCGCGAGAATTTCGTCTTTCGAAAATTTTTGCTCCATTTCGACGGATAGTATCGCTTCCTTGATTTTTCGCGTGAATGTTTTTTCCGGCGTGAGAAGGGAATTCTTTACAAACTGCTGGGTGATAGTGGATCCGCCCTGCTGGGCACCGCCGCCGACGAAGTCTTTGAAAACGGCGCGCATGATGGAGGAGAACTTGATGCCGTGGTGGGAATAGAAATCCTGATCTTCGAGCGTGATCGTTGCCGCGCGAACCGTTTCGGGCATTTCGGAGAATGGGATGATAGTGCGCTTTTCTTCACCGTGCACTTCATAGAGGAGATGCTCTCCGGTGCGATCAAGTATCTTGGTCGATTCAGCAATAAAGCGCGCGTTGACTTTTCCGGGACTCGGAAGGTCTTTGGCGAAGTAAGCGAAGACGCCGATAACGGAAATCACGCCAGCCAGAAAACATCCGAGGAATATTCGGAGCACCCATTTCCAAAAGCCGGATTTTTTCTTGGGCGATGAAGGGGATAGAGACTTCTTCATAGCGTCCTGTGGGAGATTGACGGTGCCAAGCGGTCCGCGGGAAAACGTTGGTATATAGCGGCGACGGGAGAAGCGCGCGCACCAGCGTCCGACTGCCGAATCGGCGAGCCGGGAGGGAAGTGAATCCGGATCTCTCCGAAGCCGTTGCCAGGCATCTCTCGCCTCTCGGATGACCTTCTGCAGATGCTCCATTCGTTTGAAGAAAAGCGTATTCCCAAACGGACTCTGTGCGCATGTCCGTCAGATTACCCACATTGTAGCGCGGAGAAGCGGTTGGTTCAAGGAGCTAGAATGAATTGATCTTTCATTCTTTCCCATATCTTAAGGCAATAATATTTCGGAGTTTTTATATCTTCAGGATTAAGGAATCCACTTCGAAGAAGAAATGTAAGGGCGTTCAAGTTTGCCCCACCAATGAAAACATATTTTTCCAACCCATGTTTTTTTAACTCCCGAAAAAGTCTTACTTGTTCGAGATATACGGTGTCCTTGCTTTTGGCAAGAAATCCTTTCTGTGACGAAAGGTCTGATCCATCTTTGAAGAGACGCTGGGATCTATTAATGGATAGCCTAAGGTTTTTCCGCATTTCTTTTTTGAAATCTTCATCGGAAAGTGTCCCAGCTGATTTTTCTTGTCGAGGGATCTTCATGGCGCTCTCATAGAATTCTTTGACGCAATCAAGGTAATTTCCCCCGTCAATTTTTTTCTGCATAGCGCGAATATAGTGCGGATGCGGCGGAGAGTTAAAGCCGAATGCTTCTTTGGAGACAATGTCTTGGTTGTTCATGGCTCCGCATTCGGCAAAAACTAATGACCGTCCACTCCCGAGTTTTTTGAAAAGTCGAAGTGGTATTTTCGATCTATTTTCGTATTGAAGAACATGACCTTCTATTTCATGGGCAAGTGCTATTGATATAGCAGCTACAACAGATTTTCTACTGGTTCCGCACTGAATAATTTTTTTCTTTCCATTTACTGACATTGATGTGATCTCTTTTCGAGTAATAAATTGCCACTTATTATCCGGAGCTGGACCGATTCTGTCCGGATCGTATTCCGATGCCGGTTGGTTGCTTAAAAGGTCGTAGGAACGAAGAGTTTCCTCGGCGAGTTCTCGCAAATTCTCTTCAGAGATAGCAGTTTCGTCCCCTATCTTTTCCGGGTCGAGATTTTTTTTCACGATATTTTCTCGTTTACGGATTTTTCCTTCGTAGGATTCTTCTTCAATCTCCGAAGCAAATTGACTAAGTTCTTCCCCGACTTGTTGTCTCCATCCCGATGAAGTTTCTTCGTGCACTACGCCATGTATGAACTTATCGTAACGCGAGAGGTTTGTTTCCGGCTGTTTCCGTATGAGTTCAAGTGCTGATTTTTCCGCTTCAGTTAGGTTTTCATGCCCAAGGAGTTCCGCTTTACGTTCAATGTCAAAAATCGAGGAGGTGCTTTCCGCAATCATCTCATTGACTCTTGATTGGTAAAGCTGCAAAATATTGAGAAGAGTTTCCTGCTTAGGCGAGGAGGGGTACTTTTTTAGGGAGTCTTTCTGCCGCTTTATCTTTTCCTTGAATTGACGCAGTTTTAAAATTTTTTCGACGTTTTTTTCTGTGTCGAGGTGAATCTTGACGGGATCGGGCATGAGTACGTTGTTGATTCTGATGGTTCCGTTGTGATCGGCAGTGTCAATGAGCGATGTAAATAGATTTGTGTCGCTGTAGTCTTGAGATCGTCCAGCAATACCCATTCGTTCTTTTGATGAGAGGTGGGCGATGATCGGTGTGGCCTCATAGAGAAATCTTCGTATTGACTCTTGTGTGTTTCCAGTGGATTCTAGACTAATACCGGTTATTTTCTCAAAGTCTTTGCGACCCGCTTCAGTGAGAAGATATCCACTATAAAAAGTTGAAGATCTTGGTGATATATCTGATATACTTTCCAATATATCGCCGAGCAAGTCTTCCATGTTCTTTATTTCTTCGCGCTCTTCGAAAGAAAGTTGGATCTTTTCTCCTCTGCCACTATCAAAATCGGCAAGCGCCCGAATCTTTTCTTCGAGATGATCTGACGGCCGTTCCGGGTAAAATCCCCGTGGATCTCTTTTGTCATCTTGATTCTTCGGGAGGAGTTCCAATGAATTCATAGAAAATTTTTGTTTTTCGATTGGGCGCTTTGGATGGCTGCATTTATTTACTGGCTCGCTTTTCAAGAGATTCGAGAGTTTTTTGTATAAACAGTTCTGATCCAATCATAGCTTCTGTTGGAAAACCTATTTGATCGTTTAGTTCGAAAACAAAGGGCGTTGTCTTATTTTGAATCCCGAAATCTATTGAATAGAGAGGGAAGTCATATTTTTTATCGAGAAGGGATTGAATTTCCCCTGTTGCTGTTTGTATAAATTGAGGAATGGCATCTAGTGGAATTTCTCGTATGGATCCGCCTTGCGCGACGTTGGCAAGGAGTGAGCCGGGTTTTGGCTCTCTTACGTGACTCAGGACAACCTCTCCATCTACAATAACAATGCGGAGATCGTGGTGGGATTTGGCTATTTTTGGAATTCCGAGAGAGGTGTCGACAAACCCTTGAAGGGTGTATTCGTTGCCGTCTTCTATGTGAAATTGCGCTATTTTGCTTGGCGTGTCGATAAGAATGCCTTTCCCTTGCATGCCTCGGGCTGGCTTGAGGACAATCTTTGAATCTCTATTGCATTTCTTGATGCAAGTGGAAAGATCTCCTTGTGTGCGAATGCAGAAGCTTTCCGGCATGTATTTCCCCAGAATCTCTTTTTGGGCATTCTTGTCATTACAAAGCTGTTTAAATTCAATGCAATTTAACACTTTGCTCCCGATTTCTTTCGGAGGGAAACCCAATCCTCCACTTCTATCGAAGATTGCGTCAGCACGTACTTCCCGTTGGTAAGGTTCGAAATGGTCAGAATTATATACAAAAGTGTTTCTAAACAGTAGCGAGTGCCTGTGGTTTTCTTCTCCGCTCGCAATGAACATGTTAAATCCACGTAGAACTCCTTGCTGAAAAAACTTATGGTATACAGATCTCTTTGTTCCGAATGTTTCAAATGGATCGCGGGAGAGAGGGCGTTTTCGAAAATACATGACTATGTTCTTTCGCATAGGGCGAGATATTCAGAAAGTTTTTCAATTTCGTTTGAGATTTCTTCATCAAGTGTGAACTCCGGACAGCTATTTACCTCGAATATTATAGGAGAGTCTTCTTTGTTGATGACGACATCAACTCCTGCAACTTCTATATTGGTTGTCCTTGCCGCAAGAATAGCCGCTTCTTTTGCAACGAGTTCAACATGTGCTGGGTCTATAAATTCTTCGGTAGCGCCCAAGTGCACATTGTTTCTAAACTCTCGTCCGCGGTCTCGAACTTTTTTCTCGGCAACGGCGACAGTATTCCCTAAAACAAGAAGTCTGTACTCAAATGTGTTATCTATGAATTCTTGAAGAAATAACATTCTTTTTTCCGGTAGTGCTTGTCTTTTATGGAGAATATCTTTTAAATCCTCCCGGTTCTTTGCAAGAAAAACACCTAATCCGTGAGAAGTGTTCGATTCTTTTATGACCACGGGAAATCCAAGGTATTTGGAAGCATTTTCGATATGCGCATCTGTGTATGAGGGCGAGAAGTATGTCCTCGGGATTGGGACTTCAGCTTCCGCAAGGTTAAGCATTTGTACTATTTTGGCCGAATCGGAAGCGTCTTTGGTTTGCTTATGAAAAGGATCCAGAAATCGTATGGATGACTTTTCGCATGTCCGTGCCAATAGGTGTGCGGCGCATTTTTGTCGGCCAACTTTTCGCGGATAAATGGTTGACCATGTGGAAATGGGAAGGTTTTCTATGAGAACATTGACACTTCCTGGTTCTATAAAGAATTCCGTCTGTTCGAAATTTGATATCTGGTAGTCAATATGTAACTTTTCTAACTGCTTTTCAATATGTGTCAAGAAATCCCTCGATTTTGTGCTTGGGGATTCTTTGTCTAGTAGGAGGAGCAGCATAAATATTTGAGTTTATTTTTTATTTGCTGGCGTCTATGAGGAATTTCCGCAAGCTCTTTCTTCCAATAATAGCAGGATATTCAAGATGTGATCTTTCGACAACACTTGCTTTTGAAGGGACGTCGATTCCATCAAGAATGAATGAAAGCGATATCTTCGGCCTCATGGTGAATCCGTTTGAAGCATACACAAAGGTAATACCAGCGAGGTCCGGATGTACGCTTTTGTACTTCTTATCATATTCGTCGGAGAGGGCTCGAAGCTCAGATCTGTCTGCTGTATTGGGAGTGGGAATTGTTCTGAAAAACTCCAGCACATCTCCAAATCCCAGCTCTCGCGCGAGTTCGGTGTCGATGGAGGTGGAGTCGGCGCCGGTATCGATTTTGGCTTCTACTTCTATTTCCTTGCCGTTTCTCCCGATGAGCTTCACCTTTTCCACTGTGCCGATGATTTTCTTTCCGGAGATTTCTTCAAGTTCTTCTTCGATTTCACCGCCGAAGAGATCCATGCCCATGCGAATGCCTTTTTCAGCTGTCTTTATGGCGAGTCCGGCGACGCGTTCGAGACGGCCTTTGAGTCCGTCGAGATTGGCTACTTGGATGGAGAGTCCCGGGCGGGCATTCAGTTCGAGGAAGACCGGACCGCGATCGCGATCAATCGCGATGTCGGCGCCCAAGAAGCCGAGCCCGGAGACTTGCTGCGCCTCGACGGCCATTTTGAGGATATCTTTCCAGTAGGGGATGCGGATACCGGAGAGGACGAGTCGGGTGCCGGGAATGTTTTCGATGATTCGATTCTTGCCCCAGACAGCGGTCGTGGTAGTGCCGGAAGCAAGGTCGATGCCGACGCCGATCGCGCCCTGCTGGAGATTGGCGCGCCCGCCGGATTCTTTTGTAGGAAGGCGGAGCATCGCCATGACGGGCACTTTGTTGTATACGACGATACGGATATCGGGGACGCCTTTGAATGTGTAGGGCTTGAAAAGTTTGAGGAGTTTGAGGCGCTCTTCGAAGAATGCGGAGTCGGGAATATTGGCAAGCGAGAATGAGCCGTCGAGAATATTCCTGATGTGTGTTTTGAGATCTTCGACCGTGACAAGTGATCCGTCGGCTTTGATCCAGGTGTGCTCCGCATCTTTCTTTTTCCCGTATACAACCAAGATGCCTTCGCCACCGAAACCGTGATTGGGTTTGAGAGCGAAGCTTCCCGGGAGCAAAGACCAGTCGAAACTTTCCAAATCTTGCGCGGTCTTGACGCGAGCAAGAAGGGCGGGGACGGGAAGCTCGTTTTTTTTCAGAAGGCGTTTGCAGGCCATCTTGTCATCGGCAAGGCGCTTCGAACGGCGCCGATTGTACGGGCGCAGGTAGTCGAGGTTTCGCGCATTCATTCCAAGAATATTGCGACTCTTTTTCCAGGCTTCGAAAACATGAAACATAGACGACAGTGCTACGATTTCAACAATTTCGAGAAACGCAGGTATTCCGAAAGGCGCAATCCTCTCCAGCGACCGAGGAATATATTTACGGGAATCGTGAGAAGAACGATCCACGGTGAAAGGAGAAGGATGCTGGCGAGTGCTTGAGAGCGCGCGAGGAAATACCCGACGAGCGAGATAAAGAGTGTCTCTGTCGCCAGAACAAGCGCGGTTTTGTCTCCCTTCTCGATTTGCGTGGCGACAAATTTCTCAACTAAGGTGATCATGATAAGGAGCGGGAAAATGGAAACCGAAGCGAGTCCGGTTCGGTGGAGGTATCCACCGGCGACGAGTATGCCCAAAATGACGATCGCGACAATGGTAAGCGTGATGGCAACGCGCGGAAGATAGAGAAGGCGGAGTCGGCGGAGAACGAGTCGCGAGAGCATGCCGATGAGAATGATGCTTACAAAGATGGCGATGCCATATTTGAGACCTCCCGGATCAAAGGCAAGAAAAGCGAATGTAACAATCGATGGCGTGTAGATGCCAAATGCCTTGATGCCGATCACTTGCCGAAAAAAAGCGACGAGCGTGACAACGAGCGGAAACATGAGGATGTACCGGATCGTGTCGATGGGCACGCCCTGATCGACAAAATTAAGAAAGAGCGGATGAAGAGACATAGGATGGAAAATCAAATTTCAAATGTTTCATCGATACCTATCTTCTATATGTTTTGTTTGAGCATGTTTTGGTATGTCCGGCTGTTGGCATGGCAAAGGGCAAGGGCAAGGGCGTCGGCGACGTCATCGGGTTTGGGTATTTCAGAGAGTTTCAAGATGCTCTTGATCATGATTTGCATCTGTTTTTTTTCGGCACGTCCGTATCCGGTGAGCGACTGCTTTACCTGGAGCGGCGTATACTCAGACAGCCTAATGCCCAGAGTCTGAAGCGTCAAGAGTATGGCTCCGCGGGCTTGACTCACGGCGATTACTGTTTTCTGATTCTTAAAGAAAAATATCTTCTCTACGGAAGCTTCGGAAGGAGTGTATCGCTTGGCGATTTCCCGGAGGTCTCGGGAGATTTCGGCAATACGTTCGGAGAGTGGAAGTGCGGGGCTGGTGGAAATATGTCCGTAGGCGATGGCAGTCATAGTGTTCCCATTGACTTCGAGGACTCCCCATCCGACAGTCGCTGTTCCAGGGTCAATACCGAGTATTCTCATGAAAGTAGGTCTTCACGGGCAGCTGATAACAAGTAACGGAATAAGTCGATGCGTATCTCGCGGTTGTTGACTGTTGGTTATTGCGCATTGTCATACACGGTATCCACATCATCGTGATCATTGAGTCTCTCGAGGAGTAATTCATAGCTAGATCGGTCGGCTTCGGAAAGTGATATCTGCTCCGTTGGGCGGTGGATAATTGATGAGGATGCCACGATGAGTCCGGTTTTTGCAAGGGCATTTTGCACTAATTGAAGATCGGAAGGAGTGGTGTAAATAAAAAGAATGCCTTCTTTCATATCATACTCCGTATCGATGGCGCCGGCCTCTATGGCGGCGAGTTCGGCGGTTTCATAAGAGCGAGAGTCGATTTCCAGGGCAATCTCTCCGACTTCTTGAAAGAGAAATGAGACTGATCCGGTCGGGACGAACTTCCCTCCATTTTTGGTGAGAATACTTTTGATCTCGCTGACGGTTCGATTGCGATTCTCGCTCGATGCCTTGATGATGATGGCGACATTGCCAGGACCGAATGCTTCGTAGACAAGCTCATCTATTTGCACGCCGTCTTTATCGCTGCCGGCCCCCCGTTGTATAGCGCGATCTATGTTTTCCTTCGGCATGTTGTACTCGCGTGCCTTGTCGATAGCGAGACGAAGTTTGAAATTGGTATCCGGGTTGCCGCCACCTTCGCGCGCCGCGATAGTGATGGGGCGGGCGAGTTTGGTGAATACTTTCGCGCGCTTCGCATCATTGACGCCTTTTCGGTGTTTGATTCCCGCCCAGTGTGAGTGTCCTGACATATCGCCTTTCCAAATAAAACCGTTTACTGGCGACAGTGTACCCGCTCCGAGGGGTTTTTTCAAGGACCAGGCACTGGTTCTCAAGAACACGGGAAGGAAGTCTTTACATCTTTGTTTGAGCAATGATCTCTTCTGCCACTTGGTCCGGTGGGTTTTCGGCATTGATAACAATAGCGCCATTTTTTGTGACACTTTCATTAAATTCTTCAAACCATCGCAGCTCGTTCTCTTTTTCCGAAGGCAATTTTCCGTAATTGTTATTTGTGCGTAAATCAATTCGCTTGGAAAAGACTTCCGGACTACACTTGAGCAGGAAAAGTTTGTCAAAATAGTGGAGAAAATCATTTTGATTTGCGCAGGCTCCGAAAACAAAGAGTGGACCTGTCTGATCTTTGAGAAGCTCCGTCAACTTTTCCAGGTCGCAGTACCAGTCATTTTTATCGTAAAACCCCGGAACACCCTTTTCTTTTATGTTAGCTTCTTCGCTGGTTTCAATATTTCTCCATTTGCAAAAACCACTGTCCAAGTCTACGGAATTAAGCCCTCTTTTCTTGAATGTTTCCGTAAGGGTGGACTTGCCTGTTCCGCTTACACCTGTAATATAGTACTTCTTCATAGATTCATGCCATGGCAGATTCCTTGGGGAATCATGGGGTTCCTGCCGCCTTTGCGGAGTAATCGGAAAATACGCCGCCTGTACCTCGCCATTCTGAATGAGATTGAGGAATCTTACGATCAAGCGTTGCTCTTGTTATTCTTCTCAGGCGGATTTTTCTTGGCTCCTCGGTGCTGGAAGTTTTCCTCCATAAACTCGATTTCTTCCTGATGCGTGTCGCGCGCCATGTCCATGATGGTGTCTTTGACGGCGTAGGGATCAGGGATTTTGTGAAACTGGAATCGTTCTTGTTCGCCGGCTGACTGAATGAAGACGTCGCCGTAGTTGAGCATTGATGGGAAGAACCCCTTTACTTCGCTGGTTGTATCTTGGACGCGAAAGAGATAGAGCTCGCTCATGGATCGGACGAAGAGCCCCTTTTGTTCGATATTGACGATTCGCTTATTGGTGATGATCCAGACATCGAGGTAGTAGTCTATCCAGATGAGGAAGGCGAAGATCCAGAGGAAAATGAGGAGCACGCTTTCGACAAAGGCGAAGAATCGTCGATCGAGAGCGGCGAATGCGTCCGGATAAATGAAGAAAAAGAAAACGAATACCGCGAGAACGGCTATGAGACCGAGTACGAAGGGAATAAATTGCACGAGTATGTTGAACCAGTGACGGTGAATCACATAGAGAATTTCTTCGTCACGATCCTGACCTTCAAAGGAGCAGGTGCGAGTAAGTTCTTTGTTGGGCGTCATCATAGGAGAGAGGGGCGAGGAAGATTGAGGAACTATCTAGAACGAGCCACCGGCATTACCGGGAAGGGATGGGAAGATCGAAAGTATCGTATCGAATGGAGTCGAGAGGAAAAGCGCCACATTGACGAACAGTAGTATCGCAGTGCCGGCGCAAAAGATGAGAATGGTGAGTTGAGAAATGCGGCGATTGACGGAGTAATTTGCGAGGTGAAACACGATGAAAAAACTCGCAAAGAGTATGCCGAGCATGAAGAGTGCGTAGAATGGTCCGACAAGGAGTTTCATGGTCGCATTATACCACGAATAACCATATTTACTGAAAACAAAAACCAACTTCCTACCGGTGTGGAAGTTGGTTCGAAGATAGTCTCTATCCGAGTTTTTTGAAGCTAAGAGGGAATTTTTGGAGCGTATTTATCTATATCGTCTTGTCTCCAATTCTTCTTTTTAAGGACCTCGTCTCTCAAATAGATTCCGGTTACGCTCGCTATGGTTGAAAAGTCAATGCCGCGTTCATATACGAAATCTTTCATTTTGCTCACTCGCGGATCGCTTTCCAGGTCACTCGCTATGGCTCTAGAGAGTTCCTGAACATCATATGCTGTAGAAGGATTTTTCTTGTCTATTTTCTGATAGAGTTCTTCAATGTTCGAGTCAACAAATTGTTTAGCGCCGCTCTCTTCCAGAGCTTCTAACCCTTTATCAGTAAGCGATATAGGACTCTTCCTTTGGAAGAAGGCATTTTGACTGGTTTCAAACTGACCCTCCAATTTGGACAATCTTCCATTAAGGCTACATTTTTCTAGCTGGTCTATTTTTTCTGCGTACCGACCGAATTTGTACGTAACAAACGCAAGTGAAGTCAGGAATGACGTTATGACTGATGCAACAATTGTATATATAGTTTCCGTACTCATAGCCCTTTTCCTAGAGTAAAACAACGCGTTACTGTGGATAGTTTACAACAGTAAACCAAAAAAGGAAATATGGCAATGATTCTGTAGAAATTTCTTAAAAAAGTTTGTTTTCATGTCCTTCAGGGGGAGTTGCCCCGAGATGGGAATATGCCTCCGGGGTGACGATGCGGCCTCTCGGGGTGCGGGCGAGGAGTCCGAGTTGGATCAAGAACGGTTCATAGACATCTTCGATGGTTTCGCGTTCTTCGCTGGTTGCGGCGGCAATGGTTTGGACGCCGACGGGGCCGCCCGAGAATTTATCGATCATGGTGGAGAGAATGTGCCGGTCGGTCGGTTCGAGTCCGAGGTGGTCTATCTCAAGAAGGGTGAGCGCTTCGTGCGCGGTGTCACGAGTGATGATTTCGACGTCTCGCGTTTGCGCGTAGTCGCGGACGCGCTTCAGGAGGCGGTTGGCGACGCGCGGCGTGCGCCGGCTCGCTTGGGCGATGCGTCGAGCGCCGGCGGGGTCGATGCCGATATTGAGTATGCGGCTCGAGCGCGTGAGTATGCGGGCGATTTCTTCTTCGGTATAAAATTCGAGACGATGCACGGATCCGAATCGGTTTCGAAGCGGATTGGAAATGGACCCGAGTCGGGTTGTAGCGCCGATCAGGGTGAATTTGGGAAGATCGAGTTGGATGGTGCGCGCCGATGGGCCTTTGCCGATAATGATGTCGAGCTTGTAGTCTTCCATTGCCGGGTAGAGCACTTCTTCGATGAGCTTGTTGAGGCGATGGATTTCGTCGATGAAGAGCACGTCGCCGTTCTCAAGATTGGTGAGGATAGAGCCCAAGTCGCCGACGCGTTCGATAGCGGGGCCGCTCGTCACTTTTATGCCGACACCCATCTCCTTGGCTATGATATGAGAGAGTGTCGTTTTGCCGAGGCCTGCCGGACCGTAGAAGAGTACGTGCTCGACAGGGTCGCCGCGCTTGCGTGCCGCCTCGATGAAGATGCCGAGGTTTCGTTTGATCTTCTCTTGCCCGATGTACTCGCCGAACCCTTGCGGGCGAAGCGTTGTGTCGAGGGCGGGATCGTCGGACGTAGCGGTCGATGAAATGAGGGTCATAGCGTGTGTTTCACGCCAGTATACCCCCGGTTGACAGAAAATAAAAGCTATGCTACCATTTCCAGTCGCGCTGTTTTTGCTCATTGACAATTGAAAACGCCCATAAGGGGCTGTCAGGAGTTGTCAGTTGTGCGCTGTTTGTCAGTGGCTCAGTATTCATCCCTGCCCGTCTGTAGACAATTGGGGACTTCTATCTTTTGTCCTCAATCTGGGAGCTTTTGCCAAGATCGGGTGGAAGGGTTTCGGCTCTTCCATTCCTCGACACCGCTCCTTCCCTCGGGGAAATATCTTCGAGGACTTGTCTACAGGCTGGCGGGGATGTTTTTGTGCCTCGGCTAAATGGTGGCATTGTTGGGTGGCTGAATAGTTAAATTGCAAGCCCTGCGGGGCGGAGGTGTGTGATGAATAGTAAGGAAATTCCAGTGTGGACATTGCTACAAGGACAGGTTTTGTTGAAAACATTCGGAGTCATTTCCAAGTTTGGCGATGATGATACCGTATGTACAGTGATGGATGACCCGAGGTTTTGCACTTTCCGTGTTCCTCATGAGATAATGTTGGGACATTACAATATTCTGGTTTTTGTTGGGCTTATTCCTCAAGGAGGTGTAAGTAATAAGGTAATCCGTTTGGATCAGGAAGTCGCCCCTCGCGCATATGCATATTCACCTTTTATAAAAGGCGGTATTTCGACGAGAAAAGGATCTGCAGCATTGTTGGTATCGAATGGAGCACCATTTGATACGACGGTGACCGCTTTTTCTTCTTCTGAGGAAAGGTTTGTTCAAGGGGAACAGCTTGTGCAGGTTGTTTATCGATCGGTACTTGCTTTTCCGAAAAGAGATGGGAGTGGAACGATTATAACGTTTCGATATCCAAGTCTTGAACCACAGTATCGATTTGTTCGGTCGCTTCCAAACGAATTGATTATCTGTTCGGCAAGCAGCTACTAGCGAGAAATCCGGAGGAAAGTAAGATGGCAGATCTTTTTTGGGTTTTAGGAGGTGCTCAGGAGATGAGTGAGTCCGTTCGAGCTTGGGAAATTGTACGGAAATCAGACGAGTACGCTCAAGAGAAGGGCTTTCTCTTCATGAAGAACATGGCAGGTCGCAAGGGGAAGGGTGGCGGCAGGCAGAAAAGTTATAACGGTCGTGGCGTACACGTGCGCAAGGGGTACGTGGGTCGCCGGAAGATGATGAAAAAGTAGCTTTCAAAAACCGGAGGTAGAAAAATGAGCGAGATTAAGAATATCCCAGCATGGACATTGTTTCATGGCGAAAATCTGATGGAACGAGAGGCTGTTGTTGATGGGGATCGCGTGCGATTCCTTATCGAGAATAGTGCTTGTTGGAATACCTGTAACTGTCCAAGAGTTATTGTCCCACAAGGAGAGACACTTGCAGGTCTCCATCTTTTCCTCTGCACGGGGTTCATCCCTCAATATGGCGCAGCAGCTAACGTGCGGCGGTTTGATCTCTCCAAATACTGCTCTGATCCGGCAGAATCAGGACATGAGAGATTCCGTCACGGAGAACTCTTTACTAGGATTAACTCACGTAACTGCGACAGGTCTTCCATACGCTGCTGGGGGAGATTTAAAGCTCTCTCCTGACATTAGCGGTACTGGCTTTCGTGATTTTTGGTCTTGTCGTCAACGAGCTTTTCAGAAAGTCTCTATCTGTGCGCTCGGAATTCCGAATGGTATACGGGTAACGATGTTAGTCTTTGACGAGCATCTTAATCCGGAATACCGAACGATTCGGAGTGCCCCAGAGGGGTTGTTTATGGAAAAATAGCCACAAATAAAAGGACTAGCCTGAACTTTTAAAAAGCCGACGCAGTGCGCCGGCTTTTAACTTTCTCGAGTTCTTTTGACGTGGCTTACAGATGCACCACGCGGAGGACTTCTTCGAGGGAGGTTTCGCCATCGAGGGCCCGTAAGACGCCGTCCATGAGCATGGTGATCATGCCGTTTCGTATGGCGGCTTCTTCGAGTTCGAGATTGAGAGCGCCGTTCATAATGAGGTGTTGGATGTCCTTGTTGATCTCGAGGACCTCGCTTAAAACGAGTCGTTTTTTGTATCCGGTGTTGCTGCACTTTTCGCATCCGCCGGCGATCCATTGCTCGTTTGGGATTTCTGGAATGGCGACGCCGGACTTTTCATTGAACAATCGCAATACTTTTTCGACGGTCTCGCGAAGTGCGCCGTCGAGTGGTGCGCGCTTCTTGCAGGTGCAGAGCTTGCGGACGAGGCGTTGTGCCATGTAAGTGCCGCCCGCATTTACGATATCGTCAGGGCGAACGCCCATCGAGATGAGGCGCGGTATGCTTCCGGCGGCATTGTTGGTGTGGAGGGTGGCGATGACGAGATGGCCCGTGAGTGCCGCCTGGAAGGCGATTTCCGCAGTTTCGTCGTCGCGGATTTCGCCGATCATGACGATGTTGGGATTCTGCCGGAGAAGTGAGCGGAGTGCGGATGAGAACGTGTATCCGCCTTCTTCGTTCACCTGTGTCTGCAGTATTCCGGAGAGCTGGTATTCGATCGGATCTTCGACGGTGATGATTTTTGTCTCCGGCGTTTTGACAAAATCAATAAGACTGTACAGTGTCGTCGTCTTGCCACTTCCGGTGGGACCGGTGTTCAAAATGATGCCGGTCGGTTTCTTCATGCCGTCCAAAAGATGATGGAGCGTCTGCTCGCGGACGCCGATTGTTTTGATGTCGAGCGCGACGGCGCCGCGGTTCAAGAGTCGCATTACGACGGTCTCGCCAAAGCCTCCCAGGATGATGGAGACGCGGATGTCGAACTTCTGCTCACTTGTTCCGGCAAGCGGTGATTCGGTCTTGACCATGAAGCGGCTGTCGCGCACGCCGGCGCGTTCTTCGGTCTTGAGTCCGGAGAGGAGTTTGATATCTCCCAAAATAGACGGGTATTCGTTCATCGGGAGTGTCGCAACCGTCTGGAGGACGCCGTCGATACGAAAACGAATGTCGACGGAATTCTCCTGCGGTTCGATGTGGATGTCGTTGGCGCCGGTCAAGAGGGCTCCGGCGAATACGTACTTGAGCGCTTCGCGTTGCTCGGCGTTTTCGATGAGTTTTCCGAATCGGTCGAAAGAAACAAGGCTTTCTCGTGTCTCTTTGAGAATGGTGTCGCCGACCGGGAAGGCTCGGGCGAGTGTTTGTGACATGAGTTGGTCGTAGAGGTCTTCGAGGAATTCGGTTTGTCCGGTGACGCGCCAGACTTCATCGAGTGATGTGTCGCCGCTCACGGCTTTCAATATGCCATCTTGCGCCATAGTGACCATGCCTTCCTCGAGCGCCTCTTTCATGATGTCGTTTTCGCTCGTGAGCGAGACGATTTTTTCAGTGATCACATCGGTGAGCGTGAGGACTTCAAAAATGCCGATCCGCCCTTTGTATCCGGTTCCGTTGCAGTGGAGGCAGCCCTTTGGCCGCCAGAGTTTTTGTATGTCCTTGGGTATGTCTATCTTCGCTTTCGGTGAAATCAGGGAGAGAATTTCTTTGAGAGAATTCGAGGTCTCTTCGGCGGGCTCATATGATTCTTTGCACTCCGAGCAGAGGATACGGACGAGCCGCTGAGCGATAAAAGCGTTTACGGCGTTCGGAATGGTGTTGGGGCGTACGCCCATCTCAACGAGACGCGCGACGCTGCCGGCGGCATTGTTGGTGTGCAGTGTCGAGAGGACGAGATGTCCGGTGAGTCCGGCATTTACGGCAATGTTGGCGGTTTCGTCATCGCGAATTTCGCCGACGAGGATGATATCCGGGTCTTGGCGGACGATGGAGCGAAGACCCATGGCAAAGGTGTAGTTTCGACTCTTCGATACCTGTGTCTGCGTGATATTCGGAATTTCGTATTCGATCGGATCTTCGATAGTGATGATTTTCGTCTCGGGAGTATTGAGTTTGCGGAGAATGGCGTAGAGCGTCGTTGTTTTTCCGCTTCCAGTCGGGCCGGTGTTCAAGACAATGCCGGTCGGTTTTTGAAAAGCGCGCTCGACCTGCTCATAGGCGAGTCCGCGGAGTCCGAGTGTCGAAATATCTTGGAGAGCGGTTTCTTGATCGAGGAGTCGCATCACGAGGCTCTCGCCGAAGTTTCCTGGAATGCTCGAGACGCGAATGTCTATTTTCCTCGAGTCGAGATTGAGCGAGAAATGACCGTCTTGAGATTTATCGCGGATATTCAGCTTCATTTTCCCGAGCATTTTGACGCGCGAAAGGAGAAGAGGATAAATGCTGGCCGGGAACCGCCCGATGTCTTGAAGAACTCCGTCGATGCGGTAGCGGAGCCGGATTTCGTTTTGCTCTTCCGGTTCGAGATGGATATCGCTCGAACGGAGCTTGATCGCGCCGACCATGATGGTCTCGAGAACCTGTGTCGTGGGGATCTCTAAAATTCGGTTCTTGAGTGCAATGAGATTGCCGAATTCTTGCTCGAATGCCGCGAGGTCGCTGTCGGAAAGATTGACTTTCAGATGATCGAGATAGTCGAGAAAGACCGGCTTTTTGTAAGCATTCCAGGCATGTTCGAGCGAAGGTCGTGAGGCGACATAGAGCTTCGCGATGAGTCCTTCGCGATCTTCGAGTGCGCGTATATAATCGAGCGCTTTTTGGCGGTTCGGATCAAGAATGGCAATGCGGATTTCCTTGCCTCTTTTCTGAAAGAGAGAAATGCCGAGCGATGTCGCATCTCCTTCGGGAATGAGCGCGACGCGCTCTGTTTCAATGGGGAAGATGTGCAAGTCGACATAGGGAAGGCGCGCGCTATGAGCGAGCGCCGCTGCCTCGCCTTCTTCGGAAGAGCGTTTCAGCGTGGTGAGAATCTTGGCGGTTTGTTGTTCGCGTTCGGAATGGAAGTTTGCTGTCGAAGCATTGCGAGGGAGCACCTTGACCATAAACGTGAGACAGAAGAGAAAAGTGTCTCAAGTATATCACGGAATGCCTCTCATTATCGCGTCGGCGGCAGTGTTTCCAGCATAAGAGTTTCCGCCTCTTCGAGCGATGCGGTCGGGAGCGAAATATCGAGGGTGTTGTTGCGAAGTTTGGACTCGGGGAAATGTTCTGCGATTTCGGAAAGAAGCGTGTTGGTGTGGCACTTGAGGAGTGCCCGTGTTTTTGACGGCGATTCCGCAGAGAGAATCATGAAGGTTGACCCGACAGACGAGTGGTGGCGGATCTTTTCAAGAATAAGCGGGAGGTCTTCAAGGCGTGACCGGGATTGGACGATATCGTCCGGCGTGACGAATGCCCACATAAGCCGGCGTTCCTCGTTCCATTTGAGTCCCGCCATGACGCGTCCCCAGAGTTTCAAGAGGGAGAGCGGCTGTGTGTTGACGAGGCGGAAGATAATGTCGTGCTGGTCGGCGCCCTTGTCCATGAGTCTTGAAGCGGCGCCAAGCGCGCCGGGCGAGAGATTCTTTTTCTGGAAACTTTCGGTGCCGATAACGATACCGGCGAGGAGGAGCCCCGCGACGCGGACGTCGAAGTATTTCCCGTCTATTTTTTCAAGGAGCGCCGTTGCTATTTCGCTTGTTGATGATGCGGTGATGTCTATAATATTGATTTGCCCGAAGCGATCGTTTTCGGCGTGATGGTCGACGGTGATCACGGGAACTTCGTAGAAGATATCCGGATTGGTTTCGAATATTTGCCCGAGGGATTCTTTGTCCGGAGTGCCGACCGCGATGACGAGGTCGAAGGAGAATTTGGCGGGAACAAAAGAGAAGTCACGCGGATCGATCGAGCCTTTCTCTGGCGTGATGAAGATATTGTATTCGCCATCGCCGCGTTCGGTGCGGACGGATACTATGTCATTGTGTTCGGTATTGAAGGAGAGAATAAATTCGCGCACGCCGGATATGGACGAAAGAATATTCTTCGGCGGCTTGAGGAAACCGAAGGGCTGTGCGATATCCGCGATGCCGCTCCCGGCAATAGTAACCTCCTTCCCGATATTTTCGAGAAAGGCGCCGATGCCGGATGCTGCTCCGAACGCGTCGCCACCCGCATGTTCGGGAATGAGGATGAGAACATGCTCGGACTTTTCAATGAGCTCTTTGACCTGAAGTTCGGGAGGGAGGGACATATACGGTGTGAGACTGAGAATGAAAAAGAAATCCGGAGTTCCCGTCGAAGAATTTCGCAGACCGCGGAACTTGTTCTTGATGGGTTTGTGAGAGACGCTTCAAGATACTCAAACCTACCAGAGAAGCCGGGAGTGGTCAAATAGCTCGGGAGAGTTCCCTGTCTGTCATTCTTGACAAACGTGATTCAAACTGATACAGTGCGAATGTTCTTTGAAAAGATATAAAAAACGAACACTCCGAATGGAATTTTCCCATTTGAACAAACGGTTGTTGGGACGATATTTCTCTCTTTTTGAGGGCGAATGCGCACAGGCTTTTGGTCCAAAAGAGGGAAATGGCCGTTTCAACAATCGGCGAACCCCAGCCGCCTTTCGGGGACATGAGGAGAGGGAAGATGACGGTAGAAGTTTGTTGTTCGAATCTGTTTTGCGATGGGCACTGCCCGTCGTGCCCGGCTACTCCAAGCAATCTTGATCATCTGGATGAGCGCGAGGATTGCGGTTGTCAGTTTGCTCGTGCAGATCAGGTGCCAGCTTCCGCCTTCGATGATAAAGACTTCTTGCGGGTGGAAGGAATGCATGTGGTGTATCCTCCCACACGTCAGCAGTAAAAGACCGTGCTTTTTAGGTGAAATACCTGAGCAGCAAGCGATGCGTTGGGTTGTATTCCGACTTTGCAACAAACCAAGAAGGAGTCAGTGAGGTGAAAAAACATTCTCCAAGAAGAATTGTAGAGTATGAGGATGACTTGAATCCTCTGGATTTTGACGACGATCCTCTTCAGGATAGCTTGAAACAAATCCAAGAAGTGTTGCCGAAAGGAAGAGCGGTTTCGTTGAGTGAGTTAATTGAATTGCTTGATGCAAGAGAAGGAAGTGGAGGCAACCTGATAAATTAGAAATGACAGTCTATTCAATCTCGCCCAGTATTTTCGTTTGACGTTTTCCTCTTTGGCCGGTACGGTTGAAGAGGAATTTTTATGCCGATTTTTCACACACAATCAGCGGAAGAGTTGCGGAAACTAGGGGCGAGTTTTGCTCGGGGGATTTGTCCGGGAGTCGTCGCGCTTTCGGGCGAGCTCGGTGCGGGGAAGACGACGTTTTCGCAGGGGATTCTTGCGGAGATGGGCGCGACAGGACCCTTCACGAGTCCGACGTTCGTCATCATGAAGCAATATGACCTCGCGGTTCCTCTGGAGGGCATCGAGCGTATCTATCATGTGGACGCATATCGAATAGGCGAAGCGGATCTTCGTGCGCAGGGATTTGCCGAGTGGGCGAGTGATCCGAATGGTGTAGTATTGCTCGAGTGGCCGGAGCGCGTTCCGGGACTCGTGCCGGAAACCGCAACTCGCATTTCATTTACCGTAGAGAAAACGGGAAGGAGAATAGAATGGCAAAAAAACGAAATGCAGGACAAAGGGCTCTTGGTTTCATAAACACAAAAGAAGCGCCGTCTCTGGCAGAGCCGGTTGATACTGAAGAAACGCCGCCTTCGGCAGAGTCGGTTGATATCGAAGAATTTCAATTTGGCAAAGGAAGCCTTGCAAAGACAGTGGACTACGTCCTCCGCGAAGGAGACCCAAACTTTTTCGCGGGAGTTTATGATCATCTGGACAGAGAACCTGACTATACTATTGGATGCAACGGAAAATATTGAAATCCAATCCCGACTCAAGAATTGCAGACATGCGCCCGGACCAAACAGGTTCCGGGTTTTTTCATTCATTTCATAAAAACGAAGTATTGAAAAAGGCTGCCAGGTAAGGGGCAGCCTTTTCTAGAAAAATCATGGGTCGCGCGACGGCGTTGCGTGTGCGGTATCCGTGTTTCTTCTAGCGTGCGCCGAGAGTGACGCGGTCATCGGTCTCGGATTCGAGATATGCAACCTTGCCGGTATCGAGTATATCTTCCTCGATCCGAGAGGCTATCTCGAAGGCACCTTTGATGCCGTCGCTTCGATATTCCTTTCCGAGGAACTCTACCGTTGCGCCGGACACGAGTGCCCGCACCAGTTTCATGGAAAGCTCTTGGCTTTCCCAGAGGTTCCGCTCGTCATCCGTTGCGTCGGAATAGTCCGTCGTCCACGGATAGCGATAGCCGGCGACTCCGCACAAGATATCTTGCGGGGTCACGAGCCCGAACGGCGCCTCTACTACTTGCCCGGCATACGGCCCGGCAAGCAAGGAAACTCGTACCATAGGGGTACTTTTAATTATTAAGCTGCTCAGAGGAATCCCAAAGAACATCCTCTGAAGCGAACAGTATACCCCTTCCGAGTACTTTGTCAAGATTTGTAGACGAGGATTATCTCGGAGAATTTTCAGAGTATTTCCGACTTCCCAATGGCGGGGGAATGCGATATGCTTTCGGTATGAAAGAGACGCTGCCAACACTCGTCATTCTCGATGGAAATGCGCTCATACATCGTGCGTATCATGCGCTCCCGCCTTTGACGTCGAAGTCGGGGGAACTGGTGAATGCGGTCTATGGTGTCGCGCTGACACTACTCTCCGTCTTGGAGAAATTCCATCCGGAATATATTGCGGCGTCGTTCGATCTTGCCGGGCCGACTTTTCGGCATGAGAAATTTACCGAGTACAAAGCGACGCGCGTCAAAGCGCCGGACGAACTCTACGGACAGATTCCTCGTGTGAAGGAATTGGTGAGAGCCTTCAATATCCCGATCTATGAAAAAGAAGGATTCGAAGCGGACGATTGTGTGGGGACGCTCGCGCGGCAGGCAAAACAGCAGCGCCCGTTGGTTCGAACGATTATTGTGACAGGCGACAATGATGCTTTGCAACTGGTGTCTGACCGTGTGAGTGTTTTTGCGCTTCGAAAGGGAGTGAAAGACACGGTGCTGTATGATGAAACGGGCGTTGTGGCAAAGTATGGTTTTCAGCCGAAGACACTGATCGAATTCAAAGGACTTCGCGGCGATACGTCGGACAATATTCCCGGGGTGCGTGGCATCGGTGAAAAGGGAGCGACTGACCTCTTGAAGAAATATGGAACATTGGAGTCCGTTTATGAGCATCTCCGAGACCTTTCTCCTTCTTTGCGGGTGAAACTCGAGGCGGGGCGCGAGTCGGCATTTCTCTCGCGTGAGCTTGGTACGATCGATACCGATGCGCCGGTTTCACTTGATCTTGAATCGTGTCGTCTCCGCGACTTCGATCGGAAGGTGGTCGAAGGTTTTTTTCGAGAAATGGGATTTTTCAGTTTGGTGAAAAAAATTCCAGCAAGTGATTCCGGGTTATCAGATGATGGCGGAGAAAAATCAAAGGCGACTGGGAATGTTCTCACAAAGCGTAAGGATCAAGAACTTTTTTTTGAACAGTGCGCATCGGCTGATCGCATCGTGTTTCTGATACTGCCCGAGAAGGGAACGCTTTTTCAGACATCCGCATTTACTTGCGATATCGCTTTTTTCAAAGAACGCGAATCTGGGAGTGCACGCATTGTTTTTGATGCCGACAACCGGAGATCTTTCAAACTGTTCTTCGAGAGCAATATTTTGAAAACAACCTATGACGCGAAGACGGCGATGAAGATGCTCGAGACGGTCGGAATAGAACTTCGCTCCATTGATTTTGACTGTCTCTTGGCGGGATATCTCTTGAATGCCGGTGGGACAGTGTCGCTCTCGGCGCTTATGATGGAATATGTGGACAGTGCCGAGTCGTTCGATGCCGAATCCGCCATGCGGATTCAGGTACTTCAAGAGAAGCTCTCGGAGAAACTTCAAGAGATAGCGAAGGAGCAGGCATCCGGAAGAACGATTCTCGATATTTTCTCGAATGTGGAGATGCCGCTCATCGCTATACTTCGCGGGATGGAGCGAGCCGGCATTCGGCTGAACAGTTCCATTCTCATCTCGCTTTCGGAAGAAATGGAAAAAGAGATCGATGCCATTCAGAAAGAGATATTCGTGCTTGCCGGTCGGGAATTCAATGTTGGTTCGCCGAAGCAGCTCTCCGAAGTGTTGTTTGCTGAACTTGAGATCCCGACGGCAAATCTCAAACGGACAAAGACGGGCGTTTCAACTGCTTCCTCCGAACTTGAGAAACTGAAAGACGAGTATCCGATCGTTGCCTTGGTCGAGCAGTATCGCGAGCGGACAAAATTGAAGAGCACCTATCTTGATGTTTTGCCGCGGCTGGTGGACACGGAGAGCCGCGTGCATACGACCTTCGGGCAAGCGACGGCGGCAACGGGGCGGCTCTCGTCGACCGATCCGAATCTGCAAAACATTCCCATTCGAAGCGAGTGGGGCGAGCGGATTCGAAGCGCGTTTGTGGCGTCGCCGGGAAAGCTCTTGGTCGGGGCGGACTATTCCCAGATCGAACTTCGTGTGGCGGCGCATCTTTCGGATGATGCGGAGATGTGCGCGGCTTTTCGACGCGGAGAAGATATACACCGACGTACGGCATCGCTTGTTTACAATGCGCCTCCCGAAAGCGTGACGGATGACATGCGCCGCAAGGCGAAAGCGTTTAATTTCGGTATTATCTATGGAATGGGAGCCTATGGACTTTCGCAGTCTGCGGGCATGACGCGGGATGAGGCGGGGAAATTCATCGAAGACTACCTCGAACACTTCTCGGGCATTCGCGCTTTTATGGATTCGATGAGAAAATTCGCACTGGAGAAAGGATATGTCGAGACGGAATTAGGGAGGCGGAGATTTTTGCCTGAGATTGAAAGTGACAATCATCAGGTTGTCGCCTCAGCGGAACGCATGGCGATCAATATGCCGGTGCAGGGGCTTGAGGCGGATATCGTAAAACTCTCTATGATCGCGGTTGATTCGTTTATTCGCGAACGATTTTCTGGGAAGGCAACGCTTCTCCTGCAGATCCATGATGAGCTTATATTCGACGTTGAAGAATCCGTTGCGCCGGTTTTCGCTCACGAAATAAAAGGCGTGATGGAATCAGTCTACACGCTCCGTGTTCCGCTTGTGGTTGATGTATCGGTTGGGAAGAATTGGGGTGAGATATAGAGTGGTATGAAAGTTTTCGTTGCTGTGAAAACAAATGTGAAGGCGGAGTATGTTGAGCGGATCGACGATGCGCATTTTCGCGTTGGCGTGAAGGCGGTTCCCGAAAAAGGAAAGGCGAATACAAGGATCGTGAGATTGCTTGCCGACTTTTTCAACGTGTCGCCGGCGAGGGTTGTCTTGCGTTCCGGCGGAGTGTCGCGGATGAAATGTTTCAACATCGAGTAGAAAATGAGGTTATTGATTGTTTCTTTGGGAGTCTGTAGAGGGGGTGCGCGGTTTTTCCGCTTCTGATTTTATGATACAGTGAAGACGTTCTAACTTCTTCCATATATTTCTCTATGTCTCTTGGAAAAAAACTAAGTGTGTTGGCAGTCATTGTGGCGATTGCAGCGGGTATCGCATATTATTTTGAGGTTTGGCCATTTGCTTCGCGCGAGCCGCGGCAGGCGATAGAAATCGAAAATGGGAAGTCGGTCATGAACGATGAACCGGAGCCAATGAAAAACACGGGACCGGTGAGTCCGATCACTGGTATCGCCTGCGAGCACTGGGATCGTCGACCGGTTGCTGTGATGCAGCCGGCGGATGTATCGGCGCGCCCGGCAGCCGGATTCTCCAGTGCGGATATGGTGTTTGAAATGCCAGTTTTCACGGGGGCGAATACACGTCTTATGGGAGTGTACCTCTGCGATATTCCAGAAGACATCGGTTCTATGCGAAGTGCGCGGCATGACTATTTGCCACTTGCCAAGAGTCTCGATGCTATCTTCGTGCATTGGGGGTATTCCAAATTCGCCGAAACGCTTCTCTCTCAGAAGGTGATAGACAATATCAATTGTTTGACCACATCGTTTTGTCCGCGGTGGACGCAGACCGGTATCATGAAATACGAGGATACGGGGCATATTACCCGGGACGCTATAGAGCAAGCGATTGCAAAGTATGGCTATCGAACGACCGGAGAGTTCTCGGGGTATCCACACCAGGAGGAGGCGCCATTTGAGAATCGTCCAACGGGCGGGCATTTGCGCCTTGCTTTCCCGAATCCGTATGACGTTTCCTACGACTATGATCGTAGTACGAACTCGTATCTTCGCATTTGGGACAAATCGCCCGATACGGACAAGAATAACGGAGAGCGTATTGCGCCAAAGAATATCGCGGTTCTTATTGCTGAGTCGGAGCAAATAAAGCTTGCGACCGATTATGTTGCCCGCGGTGTTCAGAATCCATGGGATCTTGTGCCAAAAGACGAACAAGACGGTCTCGACTATGGTGGTATTGGACGATACAACAACATTAACATGGGTGATCCGTGGTTTGATACCAAAGACAGCGGTGACGCATTCTACTATTTCAATGGCAAGGAGTATAAGGGGACGTGGAAGAAGGACAAGAAGAGTTTGGACAGTAAGCTGACCTTTCTCGATGAGTCCGGGAAAGAAGTTCTCTTTGTGCCCGGTCAGATATGGGTGGATGTAATGGAGCCCGGGCAAGGTATCAAATGGGAACCGGGTGTGTAGAAAAATTCTGTCTCGTCATTCCCGCCCGTGCGGGGGTGATATATGTATGATCCTTTTCTTTTTCGGTGAGGATGCGTTTCGGTTGAAAGAGAAACGACTTGCTCTGAAAAATACGTTCTTTGAAAAAAACCCGGGTTCGACGGGTTTTTTCGAATTTGATTTTTCCGATGGGGCGGAGGTAGGGGCTCTTGCCGAGTGTCTTTCGCAAAGGGGACTTTTTGTGTCCAAGAAATTCGTGATCGCGAGCGGTATCTTCGAGGCGCCGATTGAGATGCGACGCGAGCTCGCGGAATTTCTCGATGTGAATAGTACTGAGCTCTCCGCTGATGAAAATCGGATACTTCTTTTGTGTCAAAATGGCCAACCAAAGAAAGTGGAGAAGCTCTGGAAGACGCTCTCGAAGAAAGAGATAAAGACGCAGGAATTTGAAGCGCTTGGCGAGCCCATGTTGTTGCGTTGGTTGGATGAATCGGTGAAACGCGCCGGAGCAAGCGGTATGGAGCTTTCGGCGAAAAAAGCGCTCATTGATATTTGCCGGGAAGCGCCGAAACGTTCGGGAGGGAAACCGAATACGAATATGTTCCAGCTTGATACGGAAGTGAAGAAGCTCGCCGCATATCGGACGAAAGACATGGTGCGAGAGGTTGATGTTCACGCACTCTCTCCAAAAGCGGCGAATGAAGAAACGGTTTTTCAGGCGCTTGATTTACTCTTCTCAGGGAAGAGAAGGGATGCGGCGTTGCTCTTTTCCAGGTTGGCAGAGGGAGGCGAATCGCTCGGGCTTCTCGGTATGTGCGCGTGGCAATTGCGCAATATTGTTCGCACGAAAGGTGCTCTTACGGACGGGCAGATTCGAAATGCTTCGGATACGGCAAAGCTTCTCGGTATGCACCCGTTTGCTGCGGGGAAATGTTTCCACATCGCCTCGCAATTCTCATTGAGCGCGCTTGAGAAATCATTTTCGCTCCTTGCGCGTCTGGATCGTGAGGCAAAGTCTGGCGATCGCGACCCGGAGGGAGCCTTGCTTGCTTTCGTGATGGGAATGCGATAAACGTGCATTTGCGTGCTAGTGTGGTGATGCGATAGAAGAATCTTTATCGGTCTCGTTTTAATCAGGAGAAACTTGTTAGGCAATTAGTGCATTTCGTAACCATTCGGATATACCATATCCTTATGGTAAAACGACAAGCAAACATTTTTAGTTGTGCAACCAATTTTGAGAGAGGGAGAAAGAGTGTTCCCTGTGGTTCTTTCAAACTGTCGAGAACTTGGAGAGGCTATGTGAAATGCGGACAGTGTTTGAGGCAGAAAAGCCTGCAGCGCTTGAAATGGGAGATTGCGATCCTGAGAGGATTCTATTTGCAACAACCCGCGCACTGCCTGGCACATGACCTGGACGTGGAGTATCAGGGTATCACGCGCACCTATCAATGACTTCGAGAGATGCTCTATCATGTCGCTGAACTGGAAGGAGGTAGGCTGTCCGGGGAGATTGAAATGGACGAATCGTATTTCGGGGGCAGACGGAAGGGAAAACGAGGAAGATGCGCCAAGGTGAGAGTATCGTTTTCGGCCTCTTGGAGTGCGATGGACGAGTCTATACGAGGGTGGTGGAGCATGTGAGTGCCGAAGAGCTGATGGAAATCATCCGAAAGAGAACCAGAAAGGGATCAGTCTACTACACGGACACCTTCAATCGCTATAATTCCTTTACAATCACTCACCGGAACAAGAATCTTTTCAAACCGTTTATTCGCGTCTATTTTGGTTATGTTTCGCACTAATTACCTTCTTTTGGGATCTTTTTTGAAGTTTTTAAATTGGCTATCTCATGGTACTCTGCATCGGAGTTGACGTTCCATTGGTCGTAATTTCCCTCACCGAGAATATTCTTTACGGCAAGGAAAGCGGTCATCATGGAATGATCTGAGTTGTTGTATTTATGAAGACCTCCTCTTCCAATCGGCTGGAGCGAATAGTCTTTAAATGTTGATAAGAGGCATCCCTTTATTTTCTCAACTTTTTCTTTGTACCCAAGCGTGTAGACAGGATATACGTTTTTCATCCGGATTACTTTTGCGTCAAACACGGATTTGGAATAGTCTCCGCAAAGTTTCTGTAAGTATGACTTTGCTAAGTCAACCAAATCCTTATCGTTTGCTTTCCAAAGGGGGTCTCCCAGAGAACAGGTGAATTCGAATCCTACGCATGATGAATTCTTATTCGGAACCATGAAGGGACTCCAATTGTGGAAGAATTGGACTCGAATGGATTGCATGCTCTCTTCGTGGGTGTATATCCACGTGTCTTGTAGCGGAATTCTTCCATCTATCATTAGGGAAACAGTGATGAAATCGCGAAAGGAAAGCTCATTTGCAGCGCAAAGAATATTCTGCGGCGGCGCAGGAGAAAGAGAGGTCACAAGTTCTTTGAGGGGCATGGTCGAAAGTACGAAGTCCGCAAGGAACTCTTTTCTCCCGGAAGGTGTTTGCGTAGAAATAGAAAGAATTTTTCCGTCTCGATGATGTATTTGTGTGACAATGTGCTGTGTGAGTATATGTCCTCCGGAATTTTGAATTTTTTTTGCAACCGTTTCCCACATTTGTCCGGGACCATACTTTGGATATCTGAAGGTCTTGATAAGTGATTTTATGGAAGTATCTCCCGGTTTGAAGAGTTTCTTGAGCCGGTCTTTTAAGACGCTGAAAAAGGAAATCCCCCGTATTCTCTGGAAAGCGAAATCCTTGCTGAGTTTTGATGGGTGAATTCCCCAGAGTTTTCGGTTGTAATCGAGAAAGAATGGCTTTGCCAGGCGCGCTCCAAAGTTATTGATACACCAATCGGCGAGCGTGTACCCCGGTCTTATTGGAAACAGTTTCGTTCGGATATAGCTCAAGAATATGTGAAGAGATTCCCTTACCCCAAAAGTTTTAAGAATGTCAATGAGTTGGATGGGATAATGAAAGAAATTTCCCCGGTAAAACCATCGGGAAAGGCGGGGACGATCAAGGAATTCATCTCCAAGCATTTTTTTCCACCACGCTTCTATGTCTTGGTTTTTGCTAAAGAAGCGATGTCCGCCAATATCAAAACGGAACCCATTGTGCCGGACGGTTCTCGAGATGCCACCAATAACACGGTCCGATTCGAGGATAGTAACTTTGAATCCGCGCTGTGTGAGTTCGTATCCGGCAGTGAGTCCGGCCGGACCCGCACCTATAATAACTACCTCTCTCTTTGGAGTCTCAGTTGATTTTTTCATCCGTGTTTTTATGGGGAGTTTCGGTAGGTGTATACGGCAATATCTCCACTTCGGAATATTTCGGTAAGATATTTTTCTCTGAAATCGAGGTAGTTTTCTATGCTTTCCCGGAAGAGGGCGGAAGTCTTTGGAGAAGTATCCTTTGCGTACCTGGCAGAATCAAGCCATTGTCTTAGGTCGCCTTCTTTGAAGATAAAATATGAAACTTCGAGAGACTTTAACTTTTCTGCGAGTAGAGCGCCTTGGTTTTTATTTTGAAGAAAGTGGAACAAGTGCAAACAATAATCATATGTCACGATTGACTCTGGATTTTTTACATAGTAGTTGAGTGACGGGCCAATGGAATCCCATATAATGCCATTGGAGTTGTTTTTATTGAGGAAATCGGCTGTACTGTACAGGTTGTATTTCCCGGAATCTTCCCTTACAAAGAGAGTTCCATTTCTGAAAACATTATCAAAACGAACGACGGCAACCGCAAGAGAAAGAGCTATGATGGAAAAAAACAGTGGAATTTTTATGACGTCAAACTGCTTTCTTGAGAGAATATCTCCGAAATAGAGGAGGGTAAGCAATAGCATTGACATGGCGTACCATGAATTGAGATTGCTTGATATTGCCCAGGAGATTCCCTGAAGAATGATAATGGTGCCGAGAATTTTTCTGAACGGTTTTGTTGAAATGTCATCTTTCTTTGTTGAACAGAAAAAGAGTATAGGGAGAAAGAGAAGGAATAGAGGACCGATGTTTGTGATATCATTCTGATTTTTCTTGTCGTAATCAAATGTGAAACGAAATGGGGATTCAAGGAGAAATAACCAGCCTTTGTTTTCTTGATTTTCCGTGAAGATATAAGAATCGGAAGTTTGCTCCTGCAGGTGTTTCGAATAACTCCTTCCGATTTGCTTGAAGAAGGTGTCGTTGCGGGAGAGCAGGTTGCCGAGCGCAGGTTCGACAGGGTTGCCGGAGAAGATGATGTTTTTCACTGCCCATGGCGAAAAACAGATGGCGATAACAGTAAGGAGGAGCGTGATGTGGACGAGTCTTCTCTTCAAGCTGAATTTTCTTGGGAAGAGCAGAAGAACAGCGAGAAAACTTGGAAGAATTATGGAGAAGAAATTGTATTTTGTGCCACTTGCTATTCCGGCAAGAATAGCGAAGAGGAGAAAGGTTTTTCGTTCCGGTGTTTGGAAGAACTTCAGGAGATAGAGTGTGGCGAGAAGCGTGTAGCACCAAAAGGCGAGGTCAATCTTGTGATCGACAGTGATCATGAGGTACGGAATCGCAGAGAGCATATATAAGAGGACAATAACGGGAGAACTCGCCTTTGGAAAAACAAACCGTTTGATAAGAATGAGAATTCCGGGGAGAAGAAAGTAGAAAACGGTGTTGAGTCCTGCGGCGGGAGTGAAGCCCCTCAGGAGGTGTGCGAGCGTGAAGAGCATCTCGGTATTTTGTGGGAATCCGCTTGCGAACCAATACTTGAAATTGACAATTTTGTGTGCTTCCGCGTAGGCGTGCGGGAAGGCTTGATACGTATGCATTTCGTCCCAGCCGGCAGCGAATTGGGAGAGGAGTCCGGTTGTTGCGAAAACGAAGAGAAAGAAGGATGCAATGATTGCGAAGTTGTCTAGGGTAAAAAATGGCTTGATATTCCACGAAATCGATGTTCTCCTAATATCGGAGAAGAGCGTCAACCATTCTTTTCGGAAAGCAAGGAGTGTGCCCAAAACAAGCGCGTAGGCGAATGTCCCATAGAGAAATCCAAACATGCCGGCAATGTAAACAATGAGCATGAGTATGCCGAAACCAAGGAGTGTCGAGAGAATGAAGTGTTCGAGAAGTTCGGTTGTTTCAACATGAACTCGGCGGATGAGATGGCTTCCGATCGAAAAGCCGGCAAGCGTGATGAGAGTGACGAGGAAAATAGAGATGGTACTGTTTATCGAGATACCAATGTCGGGTTTGAGAAGGTAAATGAGAAGTATCCAACTCGCCGTACAGCCGTAGAAAACGATGATGAGGCTTTTGATGGGAACAAAGACCGTACTTGGCAGACGACGGATCCAGTGTATTGGCGGGAATTCTTTTCTGAGGAAGAGATAGGGGAGCGAGGCGAAGAAAAGAAGCGGTGCGAAAAATGCTGCAAGGAAAAGAAACAAAAGAAAAGCATCGAGATAGGATTGTCCGTAGGTTCGATAGAAATAGAAATACGCCGCCATGACACAGAGTGTCCAGAGCGCAAAGAAAAACAGCGGGATTTTTCGGAGAAAATATCTCATGAAGTGGAGTAGAAATTGCCTCAATGATAGCGCGAAAGTATATTTTTGTTGAGTTGTCTGTCTTGCAGCAAGATGGTAGGATTTTACCGGTTGAGACCCCTTCAGCCTAAATTATGGAGTTGCTATGATGAGAGAATCTGCAGGAAAGTTCTTTTCCATGTTGAACAGTCGCATGATATATCGCGTGCAGGCGGCGCATGTGATTCGGTCGGTAGCACTTTCGTTTGTAAGTGTGTACGTGCCGGCATTTCTTCTGACGAACGGGTATTCACTTCGCGAGACGATTTTGTTCTTTGTTGTTTATCACGGAGTCGGGCTCATGGCTGTTTTCACTGTTGTGGTGCCGATGCTCCGAAGGTGGGGCATGGTGACGACGATTCGGTGGTACTACCCGTTACAGATGTTGTTTCTCGGGCTGTTGCTCTTTGGAAGTGGCGCGCATCTCTCCGTATGGACAGCGGCTATAGTGGGTGGTATTGCTAATATGGTTTACTATGTGCCGCTCAATGTGTTGTTCATGCGGCATACGGATCGCGAGACCATCGCCAAAGATTTCTCAGTATTTTTTGCGCTCCCAACAATATTTGGTCTCGTGGGACCGCTTCTTGGGGCAGCTCTGGTTGTTTCCTTGGGATTCTGGGCAACGTTCATTGTTGCGTTTCTCGGTCTTCTTCTGTCGTCTCTTCCATTGCGGGCGCTTGAAAATGACGAACGAATCGATCTTCGTTTTTCTGAGACGTTGCCAATGCTTCGGCGTCGAAAATTCCTCTTTTTTCTCGAGGGATTCGACAATATCGTGGAAGAATCGGAGTGGCTCTGGGGAATTATTGTGTACCTCCTTATTGGATCGCTTGCGACACCTGGTGTTGTGGGATCTCTCGAATCTCTCGGAGGCGCTCTGTTCACTATATTTGTCGGGCGGTATGTGAACAAGCAGAAAAGTACCATGGCTACTCTATTTGTAAGCATTATTTTCTTGGTGCTCGTGTGGTGTGCTCGGTTCTTTATCGGGACGCCGCTCCCGGCATATCTGATCACGGTCTCCTCATCGTTCATTATGACGCTCTTTTTGGTTTCATACTTTGCAATGATCTACCGGAAAGTGAAGGGAGATCAGGACACGGAGTTCATTATCTTGCGAGAGATTCCGACAGTGCTGGGAAGAATGGTTGTATTTGGTGTAGCAATACTTGTTGCCTCTGATATCGAGCGGTTCTTTTATCTTCCTATGGCTGCTATGGGAATCCTGCTTATCGCGATGGCTGCTATGCGCAAACAACTCGCAAGTGCGTGATGAATGAATCCTATTCACCGTAGTGTAAGAACAAAACTCCCTCAGCCAAATGACCGGGGGAGTTTTAATAACCAAACACTGATGTCCAGATGTTGCTTTTGTTACTTTTCCAAAGCTGCTTTTTTCACGAGCGCGTTGAGGCGAGACTTTTTGCGCGCGGCGGTGTTTTTCTTGATGATATTCTTTTCACTTGCTTTGTCGAGGCTCTTGATAGCGAGTTTGAGCTCCTTTTGTGCGGTTTCGATGTCTTTCGCTTTGACCGCTTCGCGCGTCTTCTTGATGGCGCTCTTGAAAACACCCTTGGCGACTTTATTTCGCTCGGTCTTCTTGGCGGTGACGCGCATGTATTTCTTGGCGGAATCCTTAATCGGCATATGCTTTCAAAAACAAATTAGCATCCCCCATAGGGTGTGAATCGTTTTCCTTTTTTACCATGCGATTTGTTTTTTGGCAAGGGGAAGGCTTTTGTGATAGTGTAAAGACACTTTTGGATGCATTATGATTGCTTTACTGGAAGGAAATGTTGTTGCTCTGCGTCATGATTCTGCGGTGGTGCAGACGGGGGGTGTGGGTTATAAGGGTTTGTTGGAATGTATGAATTCTGCTAGTATTAACTTGTTGAGGATATGTGCACGTGAAGAAGAACAATTTAAGTGAGATGCAGAAACAAGGAAAGAAGTAGCTGCTAGGCTGAATAGGGATGTAAACTAAACCGTAATCTAAATCGTATGCGTCAAGATGCTCTGTATGGAATTTGGAATGCACGAAGAGGAAAATCTGTTGCGTGGTGTTTTCGAATGGGAGTCTTGGTGCTTTCGTGTATTCTGGGGAATGTGATGAATGTTTATTCGGCGAAAGCCGATTTTTCTTTTGATGAAACCGTTATTGATAGCGATTTTGCAGGAGATGTAAAAGGAATTGGCGATGTAAACGGTGATGGATTTCCGGATGTGGTTATTGGCGGACTGCAAATGAATTGGTATGAGTACCCGTCATGGACAAAACACACCATTGCTTCAGCTGCTATTGAATTTACGACGGATATGCAACTGGCTGATATCGATGGTGATGGGGATCTTGACATTGTAACTGGCGATGGAAATGGAACGAATAATGTCATTTGGCTTGAAAACCCTCTTCCGTCCGGCGATCCAACTGCCACATGGACCGTTCATGTGGTTGGTGCACATGGCGATTGGATTCATGATGTTCAAGTAGCAGACATGGATCGTGATGGAAAACTTGATATTGTGACGAGAAAGACGTCCACTCGTATTTTTTTTCAAGACACTCCAACTTTGTGGACCGAGCGGGACATTTCTTCGACAGTGGCTGATAGCGGTGAGGGTATGGGTTCGGGAGATGTTGATAATGATGGTGATATCGACCTTGTTGTAAATGGCGCGTGGGTGGAGACACCAACAGCAGCTCGGACGGGAACATTTGTAAAGCATACGATAGCATTCGGCTATGGCACGGAAGTGACAGGAGCGGTTGCGGATGTGAATGCCGATACGCGCCCGGATATTCTCATGATCAACCAGCATTCGCGCGGGAAGTTTGCTTGGTATGCGGGACCAATTGATCCGATTTCGGGAACATGGACAGAGCATGTGATTGATTCCAATATGGGGAGTCATAAGCTCGAAGTGGGGGATATGGATGGTGATGGTGCTCTTGATGTGGTAACTGGCCTCGAACTTCAAGAGCTTTCCATATATGAAAGCGATGGTGGATCGGTACCGACATTTACGAAGACAATTCTTTCAACATCCGGTACACATAATCAATGTATCGGCGATATCGGGAATGACGGCGATCTGGATATTTTCGGTGCAAATTATTTAGGACACCCGCCTGTTTCACTGTGGGAGAATCATGCTTCGGATCCGCTTCCTGTAAACCAATGGACCTATAAACAGATAACGGATGGACATAGTCAAACATTTGGACTGGGCTTTGGCGATATTGACGGTGATGGAAGGAGGGATATCATATCCGGACAATATTGGTATCGGAATCCAGGCGGAGATATGTTGGGTACGTGGACTCAGTCGATATCGCTGCCATCCGGAATGGAGGCGATATTGTTCGGGGATGTGGATGATGACTCGCTGTCTGATGTGATTGCTCAAAAAACGGAGGGATCTTCATTGGCACTCTATTGGCTGGAAGCAACGGATGCCTCGGCGTCATCGTGGAATAGCGTGTATATTGGTGATGCTCCCGCGGCGAGTCACGTCCTTGGCGCGCAAGGGTATCGTCTAGCTGATGTGCGAAGCGGTGGCAAACCGGAGATAGTGGTTTCGAGCGGTGATGGCATTTGGTATTTTGAAGTGCCGGCAAACCCCGCTGTCGATTCGTGGACGAAGGTGCATGTGAGTAGTAATCCTTCCGATGAAGGATTCGGGGTAGCAGATATGGATGATGATGGCGATCTTGATATCGCTGCGGGAACGGGTGATACGAAACTGGTAGAGTGGTATCGGAATCCGGGTGATGGCTCTGCGGACTGGCAGTCATTTACTATCGGGGATATGAATGAAGCAGTATATCCGGATCGATTTGCTGCTGTTGATCTGAACGGAGATAATCGCCGGGACATTATTGGAACAGAAGAGAATGGTCTCGCATCTGGAGCGGAGACATTTTGGTGGGAAGCGCCGGTCGATCCTACATCACCGAATTGGATACGGCATCTTATTGCAACACAAGGAAGTACGAACTCCATGGATGTGGATGACATTGACCAGGATGGCGATATGGATATTCTTCTTGGGGAACACAAGGGATCTTTAACGACGAGCATTTGGCAAAATGACGGATCGGGGAATTTTACTGAGCAAGTTGTGGGCGCCGGAAAGGAATCGCATCTTGGTACGCGCGCAATTGACCTTGATGATGATGGTGATGCGGATATCGTAAGCATTGCCTATGATGCGCCGCAGTACATTCACCTCTGGCGAAATGATGCGATAGTGGCAGGGGGGACCGCAGTATCCGACACCACTCCTCCCACGCTCTCCAATATCGCCTCTTCGAACATAACCGCAACCGGAGCAATCATAACCTGGACTACCAACGAACCTTCCGATTCTCAAGTCGAATACGGCACCACAATAAGCTATGGACAAAGCACGATACTCGATACTACTCTCGTGACCAATCATAGTGTCACTCTTTCCGGTCTTTCCGCAAATACAACGTACCACTATCGCGTGAAGTCAAAAGACGCTTCCGGAAACATGACAATGTCGGGAGATGAGGTGGTGGTGACGACTAATCAATCTCCGTCGCAGGCCGGACTTGTTGCGGCGTACAACTTTGATGAAGGGATTGGAACAACAGCGCAGGATGCGAGTGGCAATAGCATTACCGGCACATTGACCAATGGTGTTTCTTGGACGACAAGTGGGAAAAACGGAAACGCACTTCAGTTTGACGGTGTTGATGATTTTGTAAATCTTGGGCATCCGAGCGCTTTGTCATTATCAAACTTTACCTTTTCGGCCTGGGTGTATCCGGTGAGTCTTTCCGGCGATCGAGATATTATTACCAAGGTCAGTAGTTCGTCTTCGGAGTATCATTTCCAGGAGACTGGTGGTCAATTGCAAGTCGGATTTTCCAATGGATCCGGATCATGGTATTACCTCAATGCCTCTGCTCAATCTATGCCGCTTAATGCATGGAGTCACGTTGCTGCTCTGTTTGACGATACCGGGAATACGTTCTCTCTCTATGTCAATGGAAATGTAGTGGGAACGCAATCAGTATCGGCATCGATCCTTGCTGGAACGGATGATGTTCATATCGGTATGGGGTGGAGTGGGCAGTCATGGAACGGAAAAATTGACGATGTGCGTATTTACAATCGGGCGCTTTCGGGGAGTGAAATATCAAGCGATATGAATACGCCGGTTGGCGGAACGGTTGAAGATACGACACCGCCAATCCGTTCGAATGGAGCGCCAACCGGAACGCTTTCGGAGACAACTACCGATGCGACCCTGAGTCTTTCAACAGATGAATCGGCGACCTGTAAGTACAGCACGGTTTCCGGAACATCATACGCCGCAATGATTGATACTTTCCAAACAACGGGGACAATCAACCATTCAACGGCCATTTCCGGACTGTCGAGCGGATCATATGTCTATTTTGTTCGATGTGAAGATGCGATCGGAAATCAGAATACGGATGACTTTGCGATTGCATTTGATATCGCTGCTCCCGATACGGCCGATCCGACAGTAACGATAACAGCTCCGACGAATGGGGCGACTGTTACGGGAACGGTTTCTCTCTCAGTAAATGCCTCGGATGATCGCGGAGTGGATCATGTCAACTTTCTCGTCGATGAATCACTGAATGCAACCGATGTATCGAGTCCGTATTCGATATCGATTGATACAACATTGCTTGCCGATGGGCAGCATACGTTTTTGGCGCGAGCATTCGATGCTGCTCTCAATATGGCGGAAGACAATATAACGGTGACAGTGGAAAACACTGATACGACAGTACCTAGTGTTCCTCAGAATCTTTCAGCGACAGCGGTCTCGACAATGAGTATCGACCTTGCTTGGTCGGCATCGTCCGACAATATTGGTGTTGCCGGTTATAGAATTTTCCGCAATGGCAGCGAGATCGGAACAACGACGTCGTTGAGTGCGAGTGATACGGGTCTTGTTCCGGCAACACGGTACTCGTATGCAATCTCATCCTACGATGCGCAGGGAAACGAGTCGGCGCTTTCGAGTACCGTCTCGGTTACGACGCTCACTCCCGACACCACTCCTCCCACGCTCTCCAATATCGCCTCTTCGAACATAACCGCAACCGGAGCAATCATAACCTGGACTACCAACGAACCTTCCGATTCTCAAGTCGAATACGGCACCACAATAAGCTATGGACAAAGCACGATACTCGATACTACTCTCGTGACCAATCATAGTGTCACTCTTTCCGGTCTTTCCGCAAATACAACGTACCACTATCGTGTGAAGTCAAAAGACGCTTCCGGAAACATGACAATGTCGGGAGATGAGGTGGTGGTGACATCACTTGCTAATGATGTTCTGGCATACTGGAATTTTGATGAAACATCCGGTACAACAGCAGCGGATTCCTCAGGTCAGGGGAACGCGGCAACGCTGGTGAATGGTCCAACATGGGTGGCTGGGAAGTTTGGAAACAGTGTCAAATTGGATGGAAGCAATGACTATTTGAGCGCCGGCAATATCTCAGCGCTCAATAACGCTCAAGCAATTACTATTGTCGGGTGGTTCAAAGACAGTAATAAGAATGGAAATAGGGTTATCTTTGGGAAATCTGTTGATGCAACACACGACTTCAATGTGAATACGTATAGCGGAATCCTGTATTGGGAATTGGGGAATGGAAGTGATGTTGCGGCGGAATGGACCGGATACGCTTCTTCGGTAACGCAAAACCAATGGTATCATGCAGCCTTTGTTTTTGATGGGACAGCTTCCGGAAATGCCAATCGGATGAAGGTGTATATAAATGGTGCAGGTCAATCGTTAAATTTCTATGGAACCGTCCCGAGTTCAACGGCAAACCTATCGAGTAGCATGCTTCGACTCGGTTCTGACACAGTTGTTCCCGGATACTGGAAGGGAGGTATGGATGAACTGCGCATATATAGTCGAGCACTGTCGGAGGGTGAGATTCAGACGCTTATGACGCAGAACTAATGTTCTGATGCATTAGTTCTCACTCAACGGTATAGAGCCTTCCCGGGAAGAAGTATACACACCGGAAAGCCGGGTATGTGCGAGTAAGTTTCAGGAAAAAGAGCCGTCGGTATGCCGACGGCTCTTTCTGGTGTCTCCATGTGGGAATAGCTATTTCTCCATCACCGCCTTCTTCACGAGCGCGTTGAGGCGAGACTTTTTGCGCGCGGCGGTGTTTTTCTTGATGATATTCTTTTCACTTGCTTTGTCGAGGCTCTTGATAGCGAGTTTGAGCTCCTTTTGTGCGGTTTCGATGTCTTTCGCTTTGACCGCTTCGCGCGTCTTCTTGATGGCGCTCTTGAAAACACCCTTGGCGACTTTATTTCGCTCGGTCTTCTTGGCGGTGACGCGCATGTATTTCTTGGCGGAATCCTTAATCGGCATATGCTTTCAAAAACAAATTAGCATCCCCATAGGGTGTGAATCGTTTTCCTTTTTTACCATGCGATTTGTTTTTTGGCAAGGGGAAGGCTTTTGTGATAGTGTAAAGACACTTTTGGATGCATTATGATTGCTTTACTGGAAGGAAATGTTGTTGCTCTGCGTCATGATTCTGCGGTGGTGCAGACGGGGGGTGTGGGTTATAAGGTGTATCTTACGCCGTACGCATTGGGCAAGATTGCCGGAGTGGCGTCAGTTCGTCTGCATATATATACCAATGTCCGCGAAGACGCTATTACGCTCTACGGCTTTTTGGATGAAGGGGAGCTCGCGATGTTTGAGCTTCTCATATCGGTGAATGGTGTCGGTCCCAAGATGGCGCTTGGGATTTTGTCGGTTGCCGAACCGGCGTCGATTCGGGCGGCGGTTGTCGGGAAAGATATCTCCATATTGACAAGGATTTCCGGCATTGGAAAACGCACGGCAGAGCGCATCTTGCTCGACCTTGAGAATAAAGTGGGAACACTCACGGCAGAGGGGCTCAAAGGCGCGACGGAGGAGAGCGAAGTGATCGAGGCGCTTAATTCGATGGGCTATTCGCCGGGAGAGGTTCGAGAGGCGATGAAACTGATTGCTCCGGGAGCGACTCGTGTTGAAGAAAAAATCAGCGAACTCCTCAAGGTGCTTGGGAAAAAACGGTAGCATTGTATTCATACACATCTTTTTCTTTGCTTAGGCAAAGGAGTCGGTGGAAGTGAATGGAAATATATGGACATATCGGAGCAAACACGGTGGCTCAACGCGAAGTGTCCCGATGGCGGACTTCTTCAGTCGGAGGAGTGGCGACGGCTCAATGATCGAGAGGGCTTTGTTACAAGACACTTTGAAAGCGATGAGTTGTGGGCGAATGGTATCGAGTACGCGCTTCCGATAGCGGGGAAGTATTGGTATCTGCCGCGCGGACCCGTCCTTGAATTGCCGATATCTGATTCTCAGCAAAGATGCTGGCGGGATATTCTCCAAGAGGCGCAGAAAAATGCCTTGGGCTGGATACGAATGGAGCTGAAAAATGAGGAGGAACTCAGCCGTGTCGGCGAATGGTCAAAAGAATTTTCCATGAGGAAGGCGCCTCACGATATGCAACCGAGAGAGATTTTGGTTGCGGATATTTCGGGCAGTGAAGAGGATCTTTTCGCCAATATGAAATCAAAGACGCGGTACAATATCCGGATTGCCGAGAGGCATGGGGTCGAAGTTTTTTCCGGTCGGGACGAAGGTATGCTCTGTGAATTTCTCCGCATAAATCAAGAGATGGCTCGACGGAATCGGATTTCGACGCATGCTGACCAGCATTACCGGATGCTTCTGGATTCTTTCCCGAGTGATCAAATCGAGTTACTTATAGCAAAGCATGGAGGGCGTTATCTTGCGGCGATGTTGGTAGTATTTTTCGGAGATACGGCGACCTATTTGCATGGCGCTTCGAGTGACGATGAACGCGGTCTTATGGCGCCGTATCTTTTGCAGTGGCGCGCGATAGAAATGGCACGGCGTCGCGGGTGCGTGCGCTATGACTTTGGCGGTGTCGACACGGCGGGTTTTGCGCCGAGTCTTTCGGGTGTTACGCGATTCAAGCAAGGATTTGCAAGAAATGTCAACGCTATCCGGTATCCTGGAAGCTATGATATAGTGCTTATACCAAGCAGATATAGCCTGTATAAGGCGATGAGTATGTCAAAATATATTGTCAATAAAGCAAAACGTGTCTTGACAAAACAATAATTTATTGCGATAATTGCACGTCCGAATGGAGGCGGACAGCTTTAACCTTATGTCTATGATCGAAAAAGATATTCAATCTCTCGGTCTCAACGAAAAAGAAGCGAAGGTCTATCTCGCATCGCTCGAGCTTGGGCAAGCGACGGTGCAGAAGATTTCGGCGAAAGCGGGTATTAAGCGTCCGACCACCTATTTCATCATCGAGAACCTGATGGAGCGCGGTCTCATGTCGAGCTACTATCAGGGGAAGAAGCAGCTCTTCATGGCGGAAATGCCGGAGCGTATTCTCGATCTTATCGCCAAGGAGCGGAAGGAATTGGAGCTTCGCGAAGAGCAGTTTAAGCGTCTGCTTCCCGAACTGCAGTCAATCAACAATCGCAACAAAGACAAGCCAGTTGTGAAATACTACGAAGGGAAAGATGGGATTCTCACAATGACATCAGAGCATATCAAGTTGAGTAAGAATCAGACATTTTACAATGTTTTCTCGCGAGATATTATTGAGCAAGTGGTGTCGCAAGATGAGTTAAAAACTCTGCGAAAAGAAAGAGTCGTTAATAAACTTCAGGCAAAAGCTATATATACTCGAGAGGCTGGTGATTTAGAAGGTGTAGAGAATGCCAATCTGGTTCGTTTGCCGCTAAAGGATTTTCCTGTTACGTGCGATATCGCTTTTTATGAAGACAAGGTTCGCATTGCTTCGTTCAAAGATAGGCTTATGGGTGTTGTGATTGAGGACAAAGAGATAGCTCAGTCGTTTAGAGCAGTGTTTGAACTTGCCTGGAAATGGGTGAACAGAGAACGGACAGAGCAATAGTATGCAGAGAATGAAATAGAAGAAACCAAAAAAGTGCACATAAAAAGCATAAAAAAATGGGCCCCGAAATATTCTCCGGAGCCCTTGGGGGGGGGTATTTTAGTACGGCATGACCTTTTCTCCTTCATGGGAGAGTCTCCTTATACTCTGTGCACAGAGCTTTCGGAGGTGAAAGAACCATCCGCGAATCCTCCCGATCCTTTGCTGGAAAGACGCGCGAACACCGACACTACATCTCGAAGTTAGCATATTTTGAGATTTTGTCAAGTACGGAAGCCATTTGGCGTATTTCTTTGGATTATTTCAAATGTAGATTTCTAATCGTTGTTCTCCTGTGTGTTATACTTTAAATCATGATGAGGACCTTTTTGAAGAGGCTTTTTCCGCAATCGTTGAAGAATATCTATCATCTTTCAGGTGCTGCGATGGCGGGTGTTTTCTTCGGGTTTCCGGGGCGGAAATTGCGAGTGATTGGGGTAACAGGGACGGACGGAAAGACAACCACAGTCCAGTGTATCGGCGCCATTATTCGCGAGTCAGGAAAGAAGGCAGCGATTGCGTCGACAATCAACTTCCGTATCGGAGAGCGGGAATGGGTGAATACATCGAAATTCACGACACTTTCCGGCTGGAAGGTGCAGAAGTTTTTGCGCGAGGCGGTTTCTGCCGGATGTGAGTATGCTGTGCTCGAGGTGTCGTCACATGCTCTTGATCAGGGGAGGGTATTTGGCGTGCCGTTCGAGGTGGCGGTTATTACCAATGTGACGCGCGAGCACCTCGATTATCACGGGACCATGGAGGAATATCGCCGGGCAAAGCGCCGGCTTTTTGATCGAGCGAAGGTCGGCGTGGTGAATCTCGATATGGAAGACTCCGAGGAATTTCTGGCAACGCCTCCGCCCAAACACGTGACATACAGCAGAGTAGACGCTTCGGCGGATGTCTTGGCAGAAGATATCTCCGCAACGCTCGAAGGGTCGGCATTCCGTATCAGCGAGACAGAATTCTGTCTGGCGCTTCCGGGACTATTTAACATCGAGAATGCGCTTGCGGCAGTTGCTGCAATGGTGTCGTGCGATATTTCCTATGAAATTGCCGCACGCGCCTTGTCTCATGTCCGAGGTGTTCCGGGGCGCATGGAACATGTGGCAAATGATCGGGGTATTACGGTTTTAATTGACTATGCGGTGACACCGAATGCATTGGAGAATCTCTATGCTCTTGTTTCAAGCATAAGAACGTCACGAGAAAAGAAAGTTATCGCTGTTTTTGGCGCCTGTGGCGATCGTGATCGAGGAAAACGGCCTCTTATGGGAGAAATCGTTTCATCGAACGCCGATATCATCATATTGACCAATGAGGATCCGTATACGGAAGATCCCGGCAGAATTGTTCGTGAGATACAGTCGGGAATTGTGAACAAGATCCTTGGGAAAAATCTTTTTGTGATCATGGATCGGCGGGAGGCGATTGCAAAAGCTCTTGATCTGGCTGTTCCGGGCGATATGGTGCTGGTGACAGGAAAGGGCGCCGAGGAATTCATGGCAGTCGGCAGTCGTCGGATTCCTTGGAATGACAAACGGGTTATTGAAAGTATCTTGCAAGGGATGAATGACAATGAAGTGTAGTGCGCATCATGTTTTCTGAGCGGACGATATCGCTGTTATACATATAAAAACAAGAGTGTCATGGAACTCTTGTTTTTATTCCCGCTTTCTGAATTTGCAGCGGTTTTTATCGATTTGCTGCGAACAGTTTGTGTGTTGTGTGTCTCTATTTGTATCGCAGAGCGTCCAGGGGATCAATGCGGCTTGCTTGTCGGGCTGGGAAGAGTCCGGTGAAGAGTCCGACGACAGACCCGAATGCGACTACGACAAGAATAAACCAGGCAGGTGTCGAAAAGAGGCTGACGCTTGTGCCACCAAAGCGCGTTGCAATGAAGTTGAGAAGAGAATTGCACACTTTGCCACCGAACCATCCCAAGAGGACTCCAACCAAGCTTCCGAGGAAACCCATGAGGGTTGCTTCTACGATAAACATAAGGGAGATGCTTGATTTCGAAGCGCCGATTGATCGCATAATGCCGATTTCCTCGGTGCGCTCCAGAAGGGCGATAGTCATGGTATTGAACATTCCGATTGCGGAAACGAAGAGGGCGACCAGTCCGAATGCCATGAGAATTATCTGTATCGCACTGAATACCTTGTTTGCCTGACTGATTGTGTCGGAGATGGATGAAACGGAGAAACCGAGCGCGAGGATTTTATCTCGTATGGGCGTGGTTTGATCGGCAGTTTCCGCCTTTACTTTGAGTGCCTGGAAGCGCCCGGTGTTGGCAGCGGGAAAATCATCAAGGGAAAAATACGCTATATTTTCTTCGGTTTCAACGACGCCGACGATCTGAAAAGTTTTCGGGCCGGCTGTGGCAGTTTTTCCAGCCTCTCCTTCGACGGGGAGAAAAAGTGTAAGCGCGAAATCTTTCCCTATCATCTCTTCCGGAGATTTTCCGAATGTTTTTGCAATGCCGGAGGTGATTACTATCGTATTCGGATCAGTGGAGAGAAGTGTGCCGGAAAGCGTCTTGATGTTTTCCAATCGGAGAAATGTGGCCGAAGAGCCAAGGGTGTCGAGATCGAGTGTGATATCGCCGAATTTTCCCTGTCCGCGAACACGAACGGCGGGAATGGTTGCTGTGACGCCGGGAAGATCTCGTATGGTATCTATGGATTCTTGGTTAATGATAGCGCCTTTCGTTTGGTCCTCGGAAATATCGAGTGTTGCGAGCGCATCGGATGTGGTGATGCGTTGGAGAAGGGTTTCTTGCAATCCGTACCCGAGCGATACGAGGAAGAGGATAGCAGCGATGCCGATTGACATGCCGAGAATTGTGAGGAGTGTTCGCATGGTACGCGCGCGAAACATGCGAAGGGACAGTTTGAGTATGTCAGAGAAATGCATATGGAGAGAGTGAGAACGGAATTTTGTTAAGAATATTTCAACAGCATAATGATCTCGACCTCGCGGACGATACGATCGGCAGTGTTGCTATAGAGGCCAACTCCCCCGAGAGATTTCGGCGCATCGAGGCGTTTCTCGAGTTCGGCGCGATTAATGCGATTGTCAATGCGGAGTCTGAGTGCGGCACGAAAACGATCAAGGGCGACGCCCGAAAGCTTTATACTGAACTGGTCGCTCAGATAGTCGGAAAGTGCCGTGTGTGCCCGATCGACGTGGTCGGCAATGATTCTTGATTGTGTGACGAGCGATTCGATTCGGTTGGAAAAATTTCGAGCCTGTTTCTTGTTCCATCCGCCACCGCCTTTCTCCGGATCGAGGTCGAGCTTGCTAGAGAATTGTTCGCGGTTGATATTGTTGAAGAGATACTCTTTGAGGAAGCTTTCTGCAGATGAGAGCTGCTCTTCGGTCAGATTAGAAAGCACATGCGCGAGGAGCTGCTTGGCTTTGAAGGGAATAAGAAGGACATTCATTTGCTGGGATGAGAGGCTTCGGAATGACCCCATGAGCATTTTGAGTTCTGGCGGGAGGTTATCTTCGACGGGCTCAGGTTCCGGTTTCTTCGCTTCGAGCTTTCGCTTGTCTTTCTGTACAACCTCTTTCTCAATTCGTCCGTCCTTCATGTAGATAACGCGGTCGGCATAAGGGAGGTGTTCGGCATTATGCGTTACCATGATGACCGTTTTCTTGTCGACCTCGTTGAGTTCTTTGAGAATTTCGAGCACGTTCTGCGCGGATTCGCTATCGAGATTGCCGACGGGTTCGTCTGCGAGAATTATCTCCGGATTGTTGACGAGGGATCTTGCAATAGCGACTCGCTGCTTCTGTCCGCCGGAGAGCTGGTTGGGGAACTTATCCATTTGCTCAGCAATGCCAAACCGTCGCAAGAGTTTGATGCCGTCTTTGCGGCGGTTCTTGACGTTTTCACCTCGGAATGTCTTTGGAAGGCAAACATTTTCGACAATGTTGAGAGAAGGAATGAGATAGAATGCCTGGAAAACCATCCCAATCCACATTTGATGGAATTCGAGTTCTTCGCGCGGCGTCATCTTTGAAAGGGGCTTTTGTTTGACGATTACATCGCCGTAAGTCGGCTTTTGAAGTCCGGATATTGAGTAGAGGAGCGTTGATTTCCCGCATCCGGACGGTCCATAAATGATGACATATTCCTCCGGGTAAATTTCAAGATTCGTTTCCTCGAGTGCGCGAACCTCATTTGATTTTCCCTGATTGTAGATGACGCGGAGTCGATTGATGGCGATAATGGGCGTGGACATAGAAAGGGGCAAATGGCGACGTGAAAGCTCTTTGCGTATTATACCATTCTTTGATTTTTCACACGCGTGATATACTGGAAAAAAGTTATGCCCACAGTTTCTTTATGGGTGAATATTTGGGGTGATATTGTTTCGGCGTCATTGTGATTTCTGATGCTATGAAAACAAACAAAAAAGATATTAGCGTGCTCATTGTTGACGATGATCAGTCGACTCGTGAGGTATATCGGGATCTCTTGAAATTGGCCGGGTTTTCCATTATCGAATCTCAGGATGGAAAAGATGCACTCACAAAGTTCAAACAGCATCTTCCGCAAGTAGTATTTACCGGGATCGATCTTCCTGGGTCGGACGGCTTCTCGCTCATTACTCATATTCGCGAGAGCGATCTTCCGCAGCCTTTTTTTATTGTAAACAGCCACAATGATCGGCAGATTGATCGCGCCAAGGCCGTTGAATTCAATGTGGATGGTTTCTTTGTGCGAGGATTTTCCGCCCCAAAGAATGTGATCGATTTGATAACGGCACTCACAAAGAAGCGGAGTCGGCATCATTCTTGGGGAGCTGATCCTATTTTTTGGGATCGATCCCGCTTTGAGGATGTGACAGAAAAGTATGGTATGAAGCTCTTCTTACTGTCGGCTATTATGATATTTCTCGCCTTGCTCATTGCGCTGTTTGTGCGGGGTATGTAATTGGGCGGCTTAATGTAGATGATATTGGCGCAAAAAATCCGCGCGCGCTTCTCTCTTTCGAACACATGCGGTATACTGATGTACTCAGTATAAATGTGTCGTTTCATTGCGAACGGACTGTTATGCTGATCCGTATGGAATGGCTTGGACTTTGAGAACGCTCCATGTTGTCTAAAATAGGAATCAAACAAATAGTCGTAGCGCTTCTTGTTTTTGCAGGAGCATTGTTTGGCGCGTCTCCAATAATGCGAGCGCATGCCGATGAGACCATGGTTATTGAGGTGCTCGAACGTTCCGACTGTGCGCACTGTCAAGAGGAGGAGAAATTTCTCTCCGAACTGAGCGCGCGTCGGGATGATTTCTCGGTCAAGCTCTACGATATAGATAGGGAAGGAAAGGAATTATTTGACAGAATTACTGCTCTTGAACAACTTCCGAAAGCAACGCCCGTTACGATTGTTGGCGGGGTCATCATTCAGGGGTTCGATGCGTCGGATACGACTGGAAAGCGCATCGAATCGCTTCTCGATGCGAGCAAAGGAAAAGAACAAGTGACGTTTGATCAGTATTTGGCTATGGATAGCGAGCGTCGTGCATCGAAAGCGGAGCAAGTGGCTGGAGCTTCATGCGCAGATGGAACTGTGTGCGCATTTCCGAATGCCGAATCGTACCTGGTCTCCCTGCCGTTTATTCGGAGTGCGGTGGATGTTTCAAAATTTTCTCTCCCAATGCTTTCAGTGGTGCTTGGATTTGTTGACGGCTTCAATCCCTGTGCTATGTGGGTTCTGGTGACATTTCTCGTGCTTCTTGCTCAGACGGGGTCGAGGAAGAAATTGATTCAGGTTGCCGGACTCTTTATTGTGGCGGAGACAGTCATGTACTACCTTATCCTGAATGTTTGGTTTACGACATGGAATTTCATTGGGCTTGATCGTATTGTGACGCCGATTGTCGGTATCGTGGCAACGGGTGGCGGTCTGTTTTTTCTCTATGAGTGGTATAAATCGCTTGGAACAAAAATAGCGTGTCAGATTGTCGATGCTGAAAACCGGTCCAAGATTGTGCAAAAAATAAAAAAATTCATTACCGGGGACTTTACCGTCTTGGCGGCGCTTGGTATCATTGGACTTGCTTTTACTGTAAATGTAATCGAATTTGCTTGCTCCATTGGGATTCCGCAGGCGTTTACAAAGATTATCGAGCTCAACCACTTAGGGTTTTGGCAAACGCAGTTCCTGATGGCAATATTCATATTCTTCTACATGATTGATGATATTTTGGTGTTTGGATTGGCGATCTGGGGGTTTGAGAAAATGCACCTGACCGAAAAATATTCGCAGTGGTCGGCACTGATTGGCGGTGTTCTTATGCTTCTTCTCGGATATCTGCTCATGTTTCGTCCGGATGTTGTCAGTCGGCTTGGCTGACACGGAGGATGAACCGGATATTTTGGAATGAGGCGAGGGTTTTTGTAAGAGGAATGCTCGAACGAATTGATAACTATAATTTACTTTTTTCTCTCCTATGGAAGAAAAGGAACGACAAGAAATGCCGACGCGTCGCCGACGATCGGAAGGATCGCTCATAGCTTCGAGTATGTGGGGCGCGGGGATATTGATCTCTATTGCGATTGTTGCCGGGTCGGTTGCCATCACTTTCGCTATTTTGAAATCAAGCCTCTTTGTTTCATCGGACGCCTCGCAGAAAGCCGGTTCAGCAGCAGTGCCTGCTATTGGGAACCAGGCGGCTCCATCTGCTGCGAATGTTCCGGCTCCGACGGAGAAGACCGTGGTAATGGCATCGATGGGAAGCTCTCCGGTTTTAGGAAATCCGAAAACGGCAAAAGTGGCTATTGTCGAGTGGACCGACTTGGAATGCCCGTTCTGTAAACAGTTTCATGATCAAACATTCGATTCAATCGTGAAGAACTATGTGGATACCGGGCAAGCGCTTTTCGTGCTACGGAATTATCCGTTGAGTTTTCATGGCGAGGCAGCGATAAAGGAGGCGAATGCGGCACTGTGTGTTCGTGAGGCAGCTGGCGATAAAGCATACTTTTCTTTTGTGGGTGATGTGTATGCAACAACCGGGACCAACGGAAAGGGGATGCCAGATGAAACCCTGGCAAGTCTTGCGGCAAAAGCTGGTGGGAAATCACTTGCTTCATGTATAGGTGATCAGAAATTTAAGAGCGTTATTGATGCGGATCTTCAAGAAGGGACGGATACCGGCATATCCGGAACGCCGGGATTTGTCATTGGGAAGATAAGTAGTGGAGGTTCAGTTGAAGGTGAACTCATCTCCGGGGCCATGCCGTACTCGGAATTCAAGAAGGCGATTGATGCCGCGCTGGGATCGTAGGGCACTCATTATCGCATACTGAAAATACCCCCGCACTTTCTATGTGGCACAGTAATGTGATGTATGGAGGGAATCAAGAAATGGATGGCACCTGCACCTTAACGGTCGGAGCGTTCCTTGACGTTTTGAATGAGAGTTTCATTGGCATGCGACTCGCAATTAGAGGGGAGGTATCGAGTGTTGAGGATCGGCGCAATGTCATCTATTTCTCTCTCAAGGATGCTGACGGAGAAGGGATGCTCTCGTGTCTTATCTTTCGAAATGATTTTCTGCTCCACGGAGTTCATCTTGAAGAAGGGCAGGAGGTGATTGTGGAAGGGATGCCGAATATCTGGAAGCCGCGAGGCAAGTTTTCCTTTCGAGTGTCAGTAATCCGACTGGCCGGTGCGGGAGCGCTCAAAAAGGCATACGATCGGATTCGGCTCAAACTAGAGCGAGAAGGTTTGTTTTTGTCGGAAAGAAAGCGGCCGACCCCTGTGAGTCCGCGAAGGGTGGCGCTCATTACTTCGCGTGAGGGTGCTGCTTTGGGTGACTTCTCTGCTAATCTTGAACGATATGGGTTTTCCGTAGCATTGTTTGATGCACATGTCGAGGGGAGACGCGCTATTGGCGATATACTCGAGGGCATCGCATTCTTCAATCAGCACCCGAAGAATTGGGATATTTTGGTGATTATTCGTGGCGGGGGTAGCCTGGAAAGTCTCGAAGCATTCAATAGTGAACCAGTGGTGCGCGCCATTGCAGAGTCCCATATCCCGACAATTGCTGGAATCGGACATGAGAAGGATATATCGCTTGCGGCACTTGCCGCAGATATGATGGTGTCGACACCGACAGCAGTAGCGAAGATTCTCAGTGTGTCTGAAAGGGAAGTGAGAGAACGGTGTTCTTTTCTTGCCCGAAGTATACTTGATGATTTCCAGCGGAACGTATTCGACAGCATGGAACGAGTTCGGGATATTTCGGATACTGTTCGTCGAGCGAGTGAGAGAATAACGGACCCCATACGAAGAATCGACCGTGTCGGCGTTCGTATCTCGTCGATGTTTTCTTCATGGTGTGATCGGACAAGGGTAGAGCACTCGCATTTTTCGCATCTGATTTCTCGAATGGCGAATACATCGCGTATGTACAAACGATTGGACGAGTTGTCACTTCGGATTGAGGCCAATAATCCGAAGCGCCTCTTGGAACGCGGGTATGGGATATTGCGGAAAGATAACCGGGTGGTCCGAAGCGTTTCGGAAGTTGTTGTTGGGGACGCTTTCGAGGTGATGCTTGCTGACGGATGCGTCGGAGCGAGTGCGCAGGAGATACGATATAGCTAAAAAAGCTGTTTGTAGTTGTTGGAATCCTTGGTGCGGAACTTTTCTTAGAAACAATTTATAACCGGAATTAAACTTGGTTCGGATCGATATTTCCAATAAGAGCATATATGAAAAAGAGAACGGGATCTGTTTCTATAGATGAGACGCTTAAGAAACTGGAAGGAATTGCCGCGTGGTTTGAACAACAGAATGAGCCGAACCTCGAAGAGGGACTCAGGAAAATTGAAGAAGCGGTTGCTCTGCTTGATACAAGTCGAAAGCGTCTTGGTGAGATCGAGAACAGATTTGAAGAAGTAAGAAAGAAGATAGAATGACATTGTTAGGACTTACGCGTTTGCCAAACAATACCGTGTAGCCATTCTTGAAATCATCGCCTTCTGTTCGTACCAACTGATACCGCTTTTCAATCTTTGTCGCTCCAGTTTTACGAAAGCGACAAAGGCGGAGAAGATATGAGTTCTTTGAGAAACGGCTTTTATGGATTCGCACTGTTCAATACCGGTGGTTTGCTTCACGCCTCGATGGAACTCCTCAATCTTCCACCGATGATTGAAATGATTCGTAAAGTCTGCATACTCGGTAAGAGTAAGATCGTCTGTTGCCAGAAAGGTGCGGTCGCCGTTCTTGTCGATCAACGCACACACAAGGATGGAACCAAAACCCCTCAACCAGACCTGTCTTACCTGTTTATCGGCAAGCTCCAGATCTTGGATGGCGAGCGTGGTACCATAACTCGGGCTTACTTGACGATTGGATTTGAGCATAGTGATGAAGTGCCACTCTTTGTCTCTGACGTGCTTCAGGTTATCAAGGCCGGAATACCAAGAGTCAGTGAGAATATATCTTGGTGAAAACCCTCTTTTTTTGGCGACATCGAGCATATTTTTGAAGTGATCATTCTTGGTGAGACCATCGTCTTCCCTGCGATAGACACGATAGTCAACCGGCACGTATTCCTCGCCACTCGTCCAAAGAAAGTTTACCAAACATATGCCATCTATGAGTCCGTGTTCATTGCCGGAATACTGTTTTTTGACAAGCTCGTTCTTTCGGGAGTGCCGCTTGTCGAGAATGGAATCATCGCAGATTAGGTAGCCAGTTTCTTTTTTTACCAGGTATCGGGTATGTTGCCAGAGCTGAAGAGGGCTGTACGATTTTGAGAGTCTCCATCGATCAATGGCATCGTGGGCTATTGAAGTATGCGGCAATGATTTTGACATCTCAACGCTTGAACAACGATTCTGATTGGCAATGAGGAAACGAGTGTACAATCCGAAAGAACATTTTTGTTTTTGCATGAACGATGAGAAAAGGATTGCGACCAATGGGTCCGATATCATTTTCTCATGGATTCAGGCAAACGCGTAAGTCCTAATTGTATAAAGTACAGGCTTATATTTCTTATTCATTACGGAGTGGTTCGTATCTTGACTAGCGCTCATCTCAAAAATTTTTCATGACTCGAATCTCGAATTTTGATTTTTTTGGGCTCAAAAATTATTTTTTGAGATGATCCCTAAAGATGGTATATTCTTAGTAGATCCCAGTTTTTGCTGCGCGCATATTTTTAATGTGTACCGCTCGGATTGAGTTGGTTTTATTGTGTAGGAAGGTATGTTGTTACTGAGTCAAAGATCTTTTGGAAAACACCTTTCTGTTCGGAGAGGGTTTCTCTTTGTTGCACTCCTCACTTTTTTTCTTGGTGTTACGGCGGTATTCGCTGTGAAGAAAAGCACTGCTTTTTCTACGGATTCACCCGTTTCGTTCGAGGTGGCAGACGCGGGTCTGCGCCTGTATTTTGAGAAATATCAAAACGCATCGTCAAATGCTTCCATCGGTACTCTCGGACTTTGTTCGGACGGTATTTTGAGCGGGGACTACTTTACTATTGGAAAGTACGAGGTATCGTTTTATGGAGTTGGAGATCGTAGATTGAGTTGTAACAATCAACTTGCTTCGGCAGTGTTGATACGAAGTATGAGTTTTTATCGCGGCATGTCTATGGTAGTTCAGAGGCGAGTTCATCAAGAGACTGACACTGTCCAGCCGCCAACTCCAACACCAACACCAACACCAACTCCAACTCCAACTCCAACTCCAACTCCAACTCCAACTCCAACTCCAACTCCAACTCCAACTCCAACTCCAACTCCAACTCCAACTCCAACTCCAACTCCAACACCAACTCCAACGCCAACCTTGCGCAATGTTTCCTATAAGGGTGGGCTTTCGCTGGATGTCTATCCAGCAGCGAATGGAACTGCGCATGCACCAGTCCTCCTGCTTCTTCATAGTGGTGGCTGGTATAAGGGTGATAAGACGGATGATGCGGCACGTATTGGCAGCAGTCTCTCAGCTTTTGGTATAACCGTTGTCGCACCGAATTATACGCTGGTTCCCTCGGGATATTATCCGGCACCGCTCCTTGACACGAATTGTGCGCTTCGGTGGATTGCAGCAACAGCCTCTGCGTATGGATTTGATACCAGTAACGTTTCTCTTGGTGGATACTCGTCTGGTGGGCATATCGCCCTGCTCTATAGTCTCCAGCCATATGTATATAAGGATGCGTCATGTTCTTGGAATGCCTCACCACCAGTGCTTAAAAAAGTCGTGTCCCTTGCTGGTCCGACAAATCTCGCGACTCTTTCCGGAGATGTACGAAGTATGGCGAATACATTTTTGAATGGCGCGTCTTTAGAAGCAGCGAGCCCCAGTTCCTATGTTGGCAATCGGAGCTCTTCTCGATATCTTCTTTTGCATGCGCGAGACGATGAGTTGGTATCCTTTGATAGCCAGGCGGAGCCGTTTTACAATGCGCTTCTTGCTTCGAGTCCATCAGCTGTGGAAGCGAAATGGTATGCAAGTGGCGGACACCTCTTTGCTTATTCAACGGGTACGGCAATATATAACGATGTTGTGAACCGGATTCGATTATTCTTGGCGCCATAGAGGAGAATGGATGCGTTCTGTGCAGACTATGAGAGTTTGTTTGGAGAGCTTTCCATCCGTGGCGTGGTGATGTTTTTGGAGAATGTAACTTGTGGAATGTGGAATGGCGAATCAAGAAGTCTTGCGCTTGCTTCTTGGGGTAAACGGGAAACTTCTCGGCGAGATAGAGTTGGTTTGATGAAATGAAGAGAACGGAGAATAGTTAATTGAGGAGATGTGTGATACACTGAAAAAATCGAGGTGAAGTAATTACCTTCCTCAAGTTTGTCTACCGAGCTGTTTTGCTTGTGTCATGGAACGCAGCTCCCACACATAATACAAATATGCGTCGCGTTTCAATACTGTCTTCTCGAGGTTCGATTCTCGCATACTCACTCATCTTGCTCGGCATTGTTCTGGTTGCTTCAATCGGAATGATGTCAGCATCAGTCACGAACCTCAAATCTGTTTCTTCCAATGATAAATCCGTTAGTGCTTTTCAGATAGCTGATTCGGCATCTCAGATTGCGATACGGCTGCTCAATGACACGTCGAGTGGAACCTTGAAGGACATGGTTGAGCCTGACACAAGTTGTCCAGGCGGAAGTGCCGCAGCTATGGAAGATGGGAATTTTCTCGGTGGGAGCTACCGGATTGTCTTTTTAGATGTTGATGGGCAGATGCTGAAATGTGGTGACGACGTGTCTGATGTTGTCTCGGTGAAGTCGGTTGGAACCTATGGTGATACGGTGCGAGCCGTTCAGGCGGCGGCAATGAGTGGATCGAAGCTCCTCGGATGGTGGAAATTCAATGATGGATCTGGGGTGACGGCAGTGAATGAAGCGTCGAGTAGGGGAAATGGTACGCTTGGAGGTTCGTCTCTTCCGATCTGGGGGGATGGTCCGCCAAATTACACTTTGGATTTCAGTGGGGCGGACGGAGAGGTGACGATGGCAAATGAGTCGGATTTTGATTTGAAGCGTACAATAAGTATATCGCTCTGGTTTCGAGTGGATAATTTTCCATCGGGATCTGGGTGGGCGCCGCTTGTGTCGAAGATGGACTCGTCCGGATCTGATGCCTCTCAAAATTACTCGGTGTGGATTAATGGGCTCAAATTTGTTCACCTGACATCATCAAGTAGTTCCGGTACGCAAGCGTGTTCGGATACAAAGGACATTTTAAATACGGGAACATGGTATCACTACGTTGGTGTCATTGACCGGGATTCAGGCAGTATGAAACGCTATGTTGACGGCAATCTGGTTCTTCCTGGATTGACCACACACCATTGTTCCGGGGCGGGAGTGTTCACGTCCGGGGATGCTCAGGAGAATAACAACCCAGTAAAAGTAGGTGGGAAATTTGGCAGCTTCGATTCGTTTGACGGAAAGATAGATGATGTCCGTATCTATAATGGACTCCTGTCTTCAACGGATGTCTCCTTGTTATACGACAGTGGAAATGGAAGGGAGTAATAGTAGAAGAATCGGGGAAGTCTCGTAAATGATTTGGAAACGCTGGTCTTTTGAAGTTCTACTCTTCTCTCAACAAATTTCTGGAAATCGGGTTATGCACAGTTCTCATAACGAAATTTCCGTAGTGCTTGCCGGCGCCGCGGGAAAAGGAGTACAAACGGTTGAAGGGATACTACTTTCGGTCTTGAAGAGCGAAAGGTATCCTGTTTTCGCGTCCAAAGAGTATATGTCGCGGGTTCGCGGTGGATCAAATTCAACCGAAATCCGCATTGGCGGAAGGAGACCCCGCGCATATGTTCGGTCAATGGATATTTGCTTCCCGTTTGACAAAGCGGCGTTTGAACATATACGGCGGAGAGTAACGCCGGAAACGCTCATTCTTGCCGATGAACATTTGGTGGCCAGCGGAATGGATCACTCAGTTGTGCATGTACCGATATCATCCATCGCAACAGGGCTCGGGAATCCGCTTTTTGAGAATACAGTTGCGGCGGGTGTGGTGCTTGGGATTTTGGGGGTGAATATTTACGGCCTTGATGAATATCTTCGGGAACGATTTGCCAAGAAGGATGACAACGTCATCGAAGGAAATATTGAGGCGGGGAAACAGGGGTATAAAATTGGGCAGCATCTCGCTTACGCGGAGAATTTGGAATTGCATATTGCGCAGGATGTGCGAGTGAAAGAGGAGGTGATACTTGACGGGACGGAAGCGATTGCTTTGGGGGCGATTGCCGGCGGATGCAGTTTTATCGCTTCCTACCCAATGTCGCCCTCAACGGGCGTTTTGCAATTTCTTGCCAAAGAATCCGCAGCGTTTGGCATTGCGGTTGAGCAGGCGGAGGACGAGATTGCGGCGATCAATATGGGGCTTGGCGCGAGTTATGCTGGGGCACGAGCGATGGTGACGACTTCTGGCGGCGGTTTTGCGCTTATGTGTGAAGGGGTGAGCCTTTCCGGGATGATGGAGTTGCCGATTGTCATCCATATTGCGCAGCGTCCGGGACCGGCAACGGGACTCCCGACGCGAACTGAGCAGGGAGATTTGGAACTCGCGCTCTATTCGGGGCATGGAGAATTTCCGCGCGCGATTTTTGCGCCGGGGACGCACGAGGAAGCATTTGAAATGATGCGACAGGCATTTCATATGGCGGAAAAATGGCAATCCCCGATCTTCTTTTTATCTGATCAATATTTTCTTGATACGGTGGCAACTGTTTCGCAGGATGCATTTACTTTCTCTTCGGAAACGAGAGAGATCGTTGAAACCTCCAAGGAATATGAGCGCTATGTCTTAACAGAGAGTGGCGTTTCGCCGAGGGGTATTCCTGGCTGGGGAGCGGGAATAGTGGTTGTTGACAGTGATGAACATACCGAAGACGGACATCTCACCGAACGCCTCGACATGCGTGTCCTCATGATGGATAAGCGTCTCAAGAAGCTTGAGGGAATGATAGCTGATGTGCTATCCCCGGTATTGACTGGCAATAAAGATGCTGAAACCATGCTAGTCGGGTGGGGGTCTACCTTCGGTGCAATTGCGGAAGCGCTTGAAAAATCCGGACGAACAGATATTGCACATCTCCATTTTAGACAAGTGTATCCGCTGCCGGCGAATGTGAAAGAACTTTTCAAAAATGTCAAAAATATCGTGGTTATCGAGAATAACTATTCCGGTCAATTCGCGAGCCTTTTGGAGAAACATGGATTGCCGGTCTCCGAGCGAATGGTGAAATACGACGGTGAGCCGTTCTCAGTTGAGGAAATCGCAGAAAAAATAAAAAATCAGGAATAAGAAATAAAGCTCTATGGAAGTGGGAATTTCTTCAAAATCATTTGACATGCCAGCGGAAACCGATATCGCGTGGTGTCCGGGGTGTGGAAATTTTCCGCTTCTGACCATCATGAAAATGGCGCTTGCGGAATTGGAAATCGCGCCGGAGAAGCTTGTGACCGTATCCGGTATTGGACAGGCAGCGAAAGCGCCGCACTACTTCAAGGGGAATGTGTTCAATGGGCTGCATGGACGAGCTTTTTCTCCGGCGACGGCAATCAAAGTCGCGAATCCGGAGTTGACGGTGATTGTCGAAACCGGTGATGGTGATGCATATGGAGAGGGCGGGAACCATTTCACGCATACGATTCGACGAAATCCGAATATTACGGCGCTCATCCATAACAATATGGTCTATGGGCTGACAAAGGGGCAGGCTTCGCCTACATCGGAAGTGGGCATGAAAACGCCGGTGCAGGTTGCAGGGGTTATTCTCGAACCGTTCAATCCAATAGCCTCAGCAATCGCTCTGGACTGCTCGTTTGTGGCGCGGGCGTTTGTGGGCAATGTACCGCAAGCCAAAGAGATTATAAAGAAAGCGATTCTACATAAGGGTTTTGCATTGGTTGACATATTCCAACCATGCACGGTATTCAACAAGATCAATACGTATCAGTGGTTCAAGGAGAAGACCTATGAGCTCGAAAAGACGCATGATACGCGTGACCGTATCGAGGCATTTCGGCGCGCTATCGAGACGGATCGACTCCCGCTCGGCGTCTTCTATGAAAATCCCGATCGGCGTATATTTGAAGATCAACTGGCAAGTCATGGTAAAGTGCACTATAAGCACCAGGTGAATGCCGATAAGTTCCGAGAGTTGATACGAAGCAAAGTTTGATTGATTTCTCTAGAGAGTGTTTCAAAAAAAGAGCCTTTGAGGCTCTTTTTTCAGAGAGATTTTACCGGTTTTGGTTACGGAGCCCGACAGAGGGGAGTGAAGAGGTTGATGATCCAGGGGACGCTTATGGCAATGCCGATAAACGGTAAGATGAAGAGGATGGTGTTTATAACAAATCTTAGGAATATCTGCTTACGAACCTTTTCAATCGATTGTTGAATAGCCTCGAGTTTTCTATCTTGCTGTTCGAGTCGATGAAGTATTTCTTGGTCCATAGAGAAATGTGAAGCCCTTGCTACTCCATGCCAAGTTCCGCTTTGGCATGTTCGGAAAGGCGAGATGGATCCCATGGGGGATCGAAAGTGAGTTCAACCTCGACTGACTTTACTCCCGGGAGCGCGGATACTTTCTCTCTCACTTCGTTTTCGATGGTTTGAAAAAGCGGACACCCGATGGTGGTGAGTGTCATGGTAATTTTCACAGCACTGTCTTTGACGGCGATATCGTAGACGAGGCCCAAGTCGACAATTGATACGAATAGCTCTGGATCAAGGATGGTCTTGAGGGCTCTTGTAATGGCGGCCTTGCCGGGTTTCTTTGGTGGCATACTCTTGCTTTTGAACAAAGAGACGGTGATGCCGCCTCTTTGTTGTATATTCTCTTGATATCTTGCGAGTGTTCTCTAATTCGGGAATATAACCTCGCCCTTCTCGTTCTTTACGGTGATCGCAGAGACAGGGCAGGATCGCGCAGCATTCAAAATAGTTTCGGCATCATCCTGGTCACAGGTTTCGAGGATGGTTGCTTTGGCGGCATCATCAAGTACAAATGTATTCTGCGCAACGCCAACGCATGGTCCGGCGCCGATACAGGTATTGGCATCGACCTCGACGGTCCATCCGTTCTTCAGGGTAATCGGTCCGTGCGGTTTTGCAGTATCTTTGACATTTGCCATACATGTTTCTTTATTGGTTAATTTCAGATTTTTTTTGAAAAAACTCCAAATAATTGTTGAGAGCTCTCCCTTTGAGATAGACATCGATATTGTGACCAGCTCCTTCTCCTTCAAATACGATGTGAATTTGCTTGGGGGTTTCAATATTTGGAAATCTTTTTATGTAGAGTATCTTCGCTGAACCATCCGAGATTCTTTCATTTACAGTTGTATTGGTTCCCGAAAAATGAAGCTCTGTTAATGAGTCGTATCGAGACCTTTGTTCAATTGGTGTTTGGGCATGATCTTTCAAAAAGTCTTTCACTGAATCGTGGTCTTGCTGGGTCGTGTCTTTCCATGAATCTTCAGAGTATGTTTCTGATTGACGTTCAAATTGAAGCATATTTCTGCTTTAGAGGAGTAGATCTTTTTATTTTTCAAGAGTTTTCTTTATGGTTTCGAGTGAGAGGAGGGCGCAACGAAGGCGGGTAGGGGAGAGTGTCTCGATGCCGAGAAACGAAAGAACGGTTTCCTTTGAAAGGCTTTCCATGTCACTTACTGATTTTCCCATTATAAACTCCGAGATGACTGAGGCGCTTGCTTGTGAGAGGGCACAGCCGTTTCCTGTCCATCCGATTTCCTCTATTATATCGTCTTTTATGATGATGTCCATGGCGAGCGAATCGCCGCAAGAGAGATTGCTGGTCTCAGCGTGATGTGTTGCGTGCTGAAGACTTCCGGAGTTTCTCGGGTGATGATAGTGATCAAGAATGAGATCGTTTGAGCTCATAATAAATGGATGGACTGGTCTTGTTATTCTCGTGAAATGGAATGTGTGCGCTGTCTGCTTGAACTGCTTGAAGTCTGCTACTTTCTGAGTGTATCTAATTTTACATTCTTTCAGGGTGGCGATAGAAATGTTGAGCTTTCTCTATTCCCGCTATAGCCCGATCGATATCCTCTTTCGAATTGTATATCGAGAAGCTCATGCGTGCGGTTGCCGGAATCCCCAGCATCGAATGGATCGGATGCGCGCAGTGGGCTCCGGCACGGATGCATATGTTTTCTGTGGCTAGCGATTCGGCGAGGTCGTGCGGATGAATGTCGGGAAGCGAAAACGAGATGAGGCTTCCGCGTTCCATATTCTCGTCCGGACCGAGGATGCGGATATCCGGAAATGTTGATCGGAGTGTGTGTAGGGCGTATTCGGTAAGTACGTGTTCATGCTTTCGAACCCCTTCTCTATCGAGAGATTGCATGTATTCGATGGCGGCGCGAAATGCGATGACACCGGAGATATTTGGTGTGCCGGCTTCGAATCGATGGGGCGCTTCTTTGAAAGTTGACCTTTCGATTCGAGCGTTTTCCACCATATCGCCGCCATATTGAAAGGGTGGAAGCGTATTGAGGAGAGAATATTTTCCCCAGAGAATGCCGACACCGGTCGGACCGAAACATTTGTGTGCGGAGAAGGCGAGAAAATCTACGCCGAGCGTTCGTGCATCGAGAGCCATGTGCGGAGCGGCTTGCGCGGCATCAAGTACGATTTTTGCCTCGGGTGCGAGTGCGTGGACAGCATCTGCCAACTCTTTGACCGGCGAGATGGATCCCAATACGTTTGAGATATGCGGAAACGCGAAGATTTTTGTGGCCGTATCGATATAGGATGAGAGCGTTGCCATATCGATCTCTCCCAATTGCGAAACCGGTACGACGCGGAATGATGCGCCTGTTCTCTGTGCGAGTGCTTGCCAGGGGAGAAAGTTTGCATGGTGATCCATGCCAGTGACAACAATGGAGCTGTTTCTTGAGATTGTGTTGCCGAGCGTCGCTGCAAGGAGATTTATGGATTCGGTGGTTCCTTTGGTGAAGACGATTTCTTTCCTCTCGGCACCGATCCATTGCGCGACTGCATCTCGCGTTGCTTCATACTCTTGCGTGGCACGATTTGAAAGTCCGTAGAGTCCGCGAGATATGTTTGCGGGGTATTCTTCGAGGTACTCGCGTTCTTTTTCGATGACAACCCGTGGCTTCAATGATGTGGCTGCTGAGTCGAGATAGATCAGATCGGGCTGATTCGTGAATACGGGGAAATCTTTTCGAATTGTTTCCGGATGAATCATGAACGTGAATGAAGGGTCAATTGCCGAAATGCTGCCTGCTCCAAAGCATCTACTTCCGCATCATCGGTGTATGCGCGCATGTGGTCGAAGAAACTCCGAACGGCACCCTCTGCAAGAAGCTGCCTAGCACCCGGTAGTTTGATGCCGCGTGTTTCAAGGAAAAACAGTGACTCGGGCTGTGTTGTCCCGGTTGCGGACGCATGTCGCGCGGATACGTCGTCGGCGAGAATTTCGAGCTGAGGAGAAGAGCTGGCCCGCGCGTCTTCGGAGAGGAGAATATTGCGGTTCGTTTGTGATGCATCGGTACGAATCGCTTCGCGCTCGATACGGATGAGTCCGCTATAGGAGAGTCGCGCCTGCCCGTCGAGAATACTGAGAACGGTAAGATGTGATTGCGTGTCCGGTTTTGTGTGGTGTTGGATAACTGACAGGTTGAATGAATCGGAACGGTTTCCGATAAAAAGCGCGAAGATATGGGCGACAGCGCCGGAACGTGCCAGAGAGAATTCTATCTGACGCGATTCGTTCCACAGGAAAAAGACTCTCGGTTCGAGGCGGAGAACAATCTCTTTGGCTGGCGTATGGTTGAGATTGAAGAATTGCATAGCATGTTAGCCGACTTTCTTGGTCATCTCGAAATGTATGAGACGATTGAGCTCGATGGAATACTCGAGAGGAATCTCTCTGGCGATCGGTTCGATGAAGCCGTTCACGAGGAGCCCTTCAGCGTCGCTTCGTGCAATCCCGCGCGACTCCAGAGAGAAGAGTTTCTCTTCGCCGATTTTTTCTACAGTGGCCTCGTGCTCCACGGTGGCATCGCTTCGATCGATGGTCATGGTCGGGTAGGTATCGCTCCTACTTGATGCGTCGAGCATCATGGCGTCACACGTGACGCTTGTTTTTGCCCGGCGCGCGTTCTTTCCGATATGCACAAGCCCGCGATAGGATGTCTGTCCACCGTTTTTTGATAGGGATTTGGAGAGGATGCGCGAGGTAGTGTTTGGTGCGAGGTGGTACATTTTGCTGCCGGCATCTTGGCACTGTGCGTTGCTTGCAAGTGCGATTGAGAGCATATCGCCGTGTGCGCCGTCGCCGACGAGATAGACGGACGGATACTTCATGGTCACTTTGCTGCCGATATTACAGTCTACCCATTCCATAACCCCGTTTGATTCGGCGCGAGCGCGCTTGGTGACGAGGTTGTAGATGTTGTTGCTCCAGTTTTGCACGGTGGTGTAGCGGACACGCGCGCCTTTGTGAACGAACACCTCAACAACGGCCGCATGGAGCGAATCCGTCGAGTAGATGGGTGCGGTACAGCCTTCGGTGTAGTGTACGAAGCTTCCTTCCTCGGCGATTATCAGTGTGCGCTCGAATTGCCCGAACCGCTCGGCATTGATGCGGAAATATGCCTGAAGAGGGAGTTGTACTGTGACCCCCTTCGGGACATAGACGAATGAGCCTCCCGACCAAACGGCGGAATTGAGCGCGGCAAACTTGTTGTCTTGCGGCGGGATAAGCGTACCGAAGTATTTCCGAACGATATTGGGGTGTTTCCGAACCGCCGTATCCATATCGCAGAAAATGACCCCGAGTTTTTCCAGCTCGCGATTCATGCTCTCGTACACCACTTCGGATTCGTATTGAGCTGAAACGCCGGAAAGAAATTTCTTCTCCGCTTCGGGGACGCCGATCCGGTCATAGGTCTCTTTGATTTCATCGGGGAGTGATTCCCATGAATCAGACCGGTCTTTGGTGGCTTTGAGAAAATAGGTGATGTCGGAGAAATCAATCGCCGAAAGATCCGGACCCCATGCCGGGAGCTTTTTCTTTTTGAATGTCTCGTAGCTTTTCAGTCGGAATTCTCGCATCCACTCGGGTTCATTTTTGATGCGAGAAATTTCCTCGACCGTTTTCTTGTTGAGCCCGCGCCCCGATTTGTGCGATGAAACCTCCGGCATGGAAAACCCGAACGAATAGTCGAAGTCGAGCCCGTGTTTTTTAGACGCATCTTCCATATTCTATATCCCATCTTCTATCTCACTCTCCTCTTCCTTCTTCTCAAATCCTTCTTCTTCGATAATTTTTCGAGCGAGCGATCCATAGCCGGTGCGGGATATGCCGCCGTTTTTCATGACAAATGTCTTGTCCGGAGGAAGGATTGAAAGAAAGGCGGGCGAGTGTGTGATGAAGACAGATGTCTGTTCGGGCGTCCGATGAGTTTTGAGAAAGTTGCCGATAATCTTTTGCGCATCGACATCGACACCGGTATCGAGTTCGTCAAAAAAGGCGATCTTTGGTGCGAGCATGGCCCAAATCAGTGCTTCGAATTTCTTTTTTTCTCCACCGGAGAATCCGTCGTGAAGACCGCGATGCAGAAGCGGAGCGGGGATGTCGAGTTCTTTTGCGAATTCCCCTACTTTTTTCCGAGCGTCCAGAGCGCTTACCGTCGGAAGGGCGAATCGGAGAAATGCAAAAATAGAAACGCCTGGCAAAGGAGGTGGCGACTGGAAAGAGCCGAAAATGCCGAGTCGTGCTCGCCGATCGGGAGAGAGTGAGAGTATTGATTGGGTGTTCCAGATGATGTCGGATCCGTCATGTACCCGTATGTTCGGGTGTCCGAGCACGGCACTTGCAAGTGTCGACTTTCCCGACCCGTTTGGTCCGAGAAGGGCGTAGGTTTTTCCGGTTTGAAATGAAAGGGAGATATTATTGAGAATAGTTTTCTCTTCTATTGATGCCGTGAGGTGTTTGATTTCCAGCATAGTATGAATAAGGTATTAACGGGGCTGTTGCGCACGAGCTTCGTGCGGTACGAGATCAGCCAATGTGACCCGGGAAAGCGTGTTCCGAACGGTACTTTCGAGCTGTTCCCAAACGCTCTTGGTTTGACAGTGAGTCATGACGGGGCATGGAGAGAGTATTCCTGAGAATGCGGGGCGCTCGGCTTCTTCAAAGCCGCCATCGAGTGTTTCGAGTATGTCCCACGAGGTGATGCTGTGCGGAGACTTGGCAAGTGCATATCCACCTCGCGCACCTTTTTCGGACACGACAAAGCCACCTCGCTTCAGATGCTGAAGGATTTTCTCAAGGTAGTCTTCGGGAAGGTGTTCTTCTTGAGCAAGAGCGTGTACCGAACAACCCTCCGGATGCCGAGCAAGAGCGACAAGTGCGCTCAGTCCATACGATGCCTTTCGAGATATTTTCATAGAAAACGGACTCTTTTAGTCCGAATTTGAGTGTAGATGAGGAGGAGTGATATGTCAAGGAGGTTTTTATGCCAAGTTCATCTGCATATGGAACATTGACTCTATATTGGAATTATGATAGAAGTTCAGTGCTTTCGAGTCGAAAGTTTTGTGGAGGGTTTCAGATGAAAGTAGAACTTGAGCAGGGCGATTTCTTCGACGCCAATTTTCAACGCTACGGGATTTGCTTCGGACTGGTTCTTTCGAATAAAATTGGCGACGACCTACAAGCGTGTGCTCTTTCTGTAGGCAATGATAGCGTAGTGATTTCTCTGGCGAATCTTCCAGATGATCCTATGCCTCTTCGGGAAGAACGTGTTCCCCTGGAATGCTTGAAGTTGTTACGGGCAGCACAGAGCGCTTGGGGCATTGGATTGCAATACCCGATATTCTTCGGTGTCGGAAAGTCAGAAGCTAATAATGACAGTAGCTGAAAGGTGTGATGCTTGAAGTGAGTTAAGCTACAATCAACAAAAGCCATCTCCGGGTGGCTTTTCCTTTTGACTCTCTTCCTACTCTCGTGTAGGATAAAGCTGGTTTATGCTCGGGAATAGAGGATGAAACGATACATAGAGTCTCTTTCTTTTTCTCATATCTTATGGCGCGTCAACCATCTTCTCGAAAGGCTCTGTCGAAGAAGAATCGCACAGCCCCCTCTTCTCATAAGAAGAAGTCTGTGCTGTTGTCGGCTCGACGATCGGTTCGGGGAGTATCCAAGACATCGAAAACATCCATGAAGAGTCTCAAGACCAAGAAAACGAAATCGACCAAGAAAGCGGTTGTGCGCCCCGCAAAAAAGAAATCCGTGGCGAGACCAGCAAAAAAGCCGGCGAAGAAATCATCGCCAAAGCAAAAACCGGCAAAGGCAAAGAAGCCGGTGTCAGCAAAGGCTTCTTTAAATCGAAAGGCTGCTCTTGAGAAGAAGCCGACTCCTACCAAACAAGAGCGCGAAGTGAAGAAACAGGAACGGGAAAGCAAGCGAGCTAATGCGTTTGAAGAGTTGCTGTTTCGCGGACGTCAACGCGGCTTTGTGACGGAAGACGAAATCATACACATCCTGCCGGATATCGAGCAGGATTTGGAAAATCTCGAAAATCTCTACGAAAAATTCGAGACAAGTGGCGTCAAAGTCGTGGACTCAAACGACATGTTGAAGCTCGAGACTGACAAGATCGGCGAGTCATTCTCGGATAAGAAAGGAAAGTTGAAGAAGAAGACGAAAGATGCCCCGAGTCTCATGGGTGGCGTTGATCGTCCTGAAGAGGGCTCGGGCGATTCGTCGGATCTCGTACAGATGTATCTCAAAGAGATCGGCCGCGTGCCGCTTATCTCCGGACAAGAAGAAGTGCGACTTGCGAAAGCGATGGAGGCGGGCGATGCGTCTGCCAAACAGCGCCTGACCGAGGCTAATCTTCGTCTGGTGGTCTCGATTGCCAAGAAGTATGTCGGGCGTTCGCACAATCTTTCATTGCTTGATTTGGTGCAAGAGGGGAATATCGGGCTCTTTCGTGCCGTTGAGAAGTTCGACTTCCGTAAGGGTTTCAAATTTTCGACCTATGCGACCTGGTGGATTCGCCAGGCGATCACACGTGCGCTTGCTGATCAGTCGCGCACGATTCGCATCCCGGTCCACATGGTGGAGACGATCAATAAGTATTCCCAAGTGACTCGCCGTCTCGTGCAAGAGCTCGGTCGAGAGCCGCTTCCCGAGGAAATTGCCGTTGAGATGGGCGTTGAGGTAGAGAAAATCCGGCATATTCAGAAGATTTCTCAAGAAACCGTCTCGCTTGAGACGAGTGTCGGGTCGGACGATGATGAGAGTGTCTTGGGCGACTTCATCGAAGATACCGAGACGATTATGCCGCACCAGTCAGCGGCGCGGAAACTGCTTTCCGGACATATTGCCGAAGTCTTGGACGAGCTCTCGCCACGCGAGCAGAAGATTCTCAAGATTCGCTTCGGACTCGAAGACGGCATCGTGCATACGCTCGAAGAAGTCGGGCAAGAATTCGGCGTGACGCGCGAACGTATCCGCCAGATCGAGGCCAAAGCACTCGAAAAAATCCGCGATCATGATATTGTAAAGAAGCTCAAAGATTATTAAGAGTGTTAGCTGTAGTAAGTCTGTTCTTTCAGTGCAATCCATCCCCAACTTTCCCCGGATATTTCCGGAAAGGAGCAAGGTATGTGTAGCATCTTCCCGGTTGAAGTCATTTCTCTCCTTGGTGGCGATCAAGCAGTTGTCATGGTTGGAGGAGAAAAGAAAGTTGTATCTACGGCGTTGCTACTAGAGGAAGTGACTGTCGGAGATTATGTGACAGTCTTCTTTGGCTATGCGCGGGAGAGGCATGCTCCTGAGGTGGCGAAAGAAATACTTTCTTTTTCGCGGCAGTTTCATTCCGGAGAGTATGGGAAGCAAGTTGTGCAGGAAGCATTGCCGGCGTAAAACCACCGCCTTGGTTTAAAAATACGTTCTTTTGGCTCTCGAGTCGCTTGCCAAGGGTGGCTTGGTTGCCTATACTGTGGGAGTCGCCTGAAACAGACGGCTTTCCACAATTCTATTCCGGCGTAGCTCAGCGGTAGAGCGAGGGACTGTTAATCCCCAGGTCGCAGGTTCGAATCCTGCCGCCGGAGCAAATGAAAATAAGGCTTAAACACGCCTTATTTTTTGTTACCCCGGACTGGAGTTCGAACCAATTTGTTTAAGATGCTATGATTTATTTATTATTTGCAAAGGAAATTAAATCATGGAAGATAAAATTCTAAAATTAAATAATACAAGAATTTATGTTGTGAGAAGTATTCATCCATACACAAGAACCGTTACGGATGAAGAGCTTGCAAAGAAAGGTATTGGAATTGGAAATGATTGGGATAGCGATACTGATCATGCGGCATATCAATGGAAAATGGTAGATCATTATGGATCGGGTATGGGCGTTATGTCCCGTGAATATAATATGCCTGTTGGAAAATGGTCCGTATATTTAGCTAAAGACTTGGAGCATGCAAAAAATAAATTTCTCAAGGAAAAGAAAAAAGAAGGCGATGTATTGTATATTGCTGAAATCGATTTAATTAAAGTTAAACTTGGAAAAAATCTGCCGTTTGAATATATGGAGAAAGATGAAAATGGAAAATTGAAATATGCAGAAACTGCTTTAGAAATAGATAGTGATAATGAAGCTGGAGAGTATCACTTGGTATCCCAAAGGAGCTTAGAAACATTACAGGCAGGTCTCAAATGTGGATTTGATTCGACTGGAAGACTAAAAGATGATGGAAATCTTTTTGGCGAATTCTATTTGGATAATTATAAAGATCCCTCTCAAATTGAAAAAGAATATATTTTTAGAGTCAAAGAGGGGGAACATGTAGAAATAACCTCAGAAATAAAACGTCTAAGAGGGGAGATGGAATCTCAAAAAGAAAGGCTATCTAGTTTTAAGTTGAGATAATAAGGTTCTGGCATCATCCAATCTGGGTCTCATGAATTAATGAAAGAAGTTCGAACTTCCTCCAAGGCTCGGAGCTAGCTAATTTGAGGCTTTGTTAAGCCTCTTTTTTGATACAAGGGGTTCTAACCTGGTATACTAAAAGTACTATGGAAAATTCTAAATCACTACAATCTAAAGTTGCTCTCGTTACTGGTGTTGGCAGAAAGGAGGGGATTGGTATGGCTATCTGTCGTGAACTTGCCAAAAATGGGGCAGATATTTTCTTCACCTACTGGCATCCCTACGATCAGGAAACTCATCCTGATAGTGAAAACAATATGCAAGCTCTTAGTACTGATTTAGAGCAACTTGGTGTAAAAGTGAAGAGCAGGGAAGTAGACTTGTCTCAACCTGACTCTGCAGAGAGGCTCTTTGAGGAAGTAGAAAAAAAGTTAGGCACTCCTTCTGTTCTCGTAAATAATGCTTGCCATGACTTTGAAGTTGACTTCACGGAACTTTCACCAGAGATATTGGACTAGCATTATGTAGTGAATGTCAGAGCTGTTACGATGCTCTGTAAAGAGTTTGTGAAAAGAGGAAAGACTGGACATATCATCAATATGACATCAGGCCAGTCTCTCGGTAGTATGGGAGGTCATAAAATTCCTTATACTATTACGAAGGCAGCTTTAGAGATGCTAGCACCGCAACTCGCTCCTGAATTGAAAAATCTCGGAATCTCTATAAATTCGCTCGATCCAGGGCCAACTGACACTGGTTGGATGACAGAAGAAGTAAAAGAGATGATTTTGAAGGATTCTAAAAAAGGATTTATAACTACCCCAGAAGAAATCGGAAAGCTGGTCGTAAAGATTCTTACTCAAAATCAGTATAAAAGTGGAGAAGTAATTCACGCTGAACGTTAGAAATCAAGGGCATGGCTAAAATTTCATTAGAAAAATTACTTTCTGAAAAAGAAGCAAAAGTTGGGGATACGATCTTTATTGCAGTTGATGGTCATGGTGGTTCTGGAAAATCAACATTTGCAAAATGGCTTTCAGAAGAGTTAGATGCACAAATTATTCAGACAGATGATTTTGCCTCCTGGGATAACCCGCTAAACTGGTGGCCACTTGTCATTGAGAAAGTATTTGATCCCATAAAAAAAGGAGCTAGGACTTTAAGTTATCCTCGATCATCGTGGTGGGAGAATCATCATCCAGAGCCAGTTATTGACCAGCCAGTAACAAAAATTATGATTCTTGAGGGAGTGAGCTCTTTGAGAAAGGAATTTCGTAATTACATCAGCCTAGGTTTTTTTGTAGATACACCTTTGTTTGCAAAGAGGAGTAGAGAGAGATTCTGGCACTGGGAAAACAGCGCAGGAGCTCGAGGAAATGTGGAATAAGTGGTTTGCTGAGGAAGAAGTGTATATGAAGAGGGATAACCCTAAGAACTATGCTGATGTTGTTCTCGAGGGGTCAAAGTCATTTGTAGACCAGGTTGATTAACCAAACGGGTTCTAACATCATCCAGTACCCGGAGCTTACTTCAGAAAATGGCTTAGTATAGCCATTTTTTGTTGCCTGGGAGTATTGACTCAAAGATGAAATTATGCTAAGATATATTATTCATTGACCTTCCTAAATAGACGCGACAAACATCACGCGTTGTGGTGAGTCGAACCTGTTTAGGAGGATAAACGCAATGGCGGAATATTGTAATTTGTCTCGAACGGACAGAGACAAGTTTCTCCAGTTTGCCAGAAATGGACGCTGGGGGACATGCGACGACTGCCCAAGAGATACGGATGGCCGAGTGTATCCCGAGTTCTGTCCCAATACGGACCGTTATGACCATCGGATGACAATGGAGGAGTTGGCCGACTACTACAAGGTCCTTATAAAGGGATAGTCTGACCCAGAAGTAAGCAGAAGACTGCTGTTCTGGGTCTTTTGCTTTTCTATACCACCACCCACTCCAATTCTTTTAAGTCTTTCTGAATATTTCCCCAATCAAAAGTTCTAAGTTCATCCACTAGAGGGAGCCATTTAAAAAAGAGGCTTAGATTAGCCTCTTTTTTGTTTTTTCTGAATGCATACTAAAACATATTGACATAAATTTTAACATGTGCTATTTTAAAACGTTGTTTTGAGGTCTATTTATTTGGCTTATGGCACAATAAATACTTCAACAACAGATGATAAATTTGTTTTTTTGTTTTACAACACTACGTTGGAGGTCTACCATGTCAAACGGAAGAACCTACGCTGTTCCGGCAGAGGATATCAAAAAGTATGTGGATCAGGCAATAGCGCAGCTTGGCCTCGATCCGGTGTTCGTGGATGACATGGACAGTGCCATGTATGCGCATCACCTTGTGTACCATTCCGAAAATGCAAGTGTTGCGAGGGAAGTATTTAATATGCCAGAGGCTTCCATTAGCGAACTAGCTCGGAAAATGGCTGATGCTGACGGGGAAACTATTACGAAAATTGAGAAAGATGAAAGGTATCAGTTGCCCCCCCCCTCATACAGGTGAGCGATGATCAATAACTGATTACCCACCGCAGGAATCTGCCTCGGTGGGTTCTTGCTTTTTATGTCAAAGTCCATTCCAATTTCCGAAACACTTTCATAATTTCTCCCAAATCCAGAGTTCTAAGTTTGTCCACCAGGCGGAGCAGCGCTAAATAGAGGCTTTAAAAAAGCTTTAATTTTTGTTTTTGTGGAGGGCTTTCTGGTTTGTTGGGAGAAACAAAAAATGATTTTGATTTACAGCTTAGCTATATTTACTTGCATAGAATATAACTAAGATGTACTATAGTTAGTATCGGGTAGATAAAATGTAACTAAATTGCAAAGGTATGATTTTAGGGAAATTTATTCGACAAAATACCGGTAGTATAGGCGAATATAAGGCATTTATACCAGACAAGTTCCCTCCAAAGGGCGGATTTTCGTTTTCTCCGGACATAGTGAAACAAGATGCAAAAGCCCAACATTTAGTAAGTAAGCTTGATGGAATTACTCAATTGCTTCCCGATGTCGACTTTTTCATTTTCATGTATATCTTGAAAGATGCGACGTCATCAAGCCAGATTGAAGGTACGGGTGCTACCATGATTCATGCCCTGGAAGCGGAGGCTAAGATTGATGTTGACCTTCCTGATGATGTCGACGATATCGTTCACTATATCAATGCACTTAACAAGGGCATGGAAATGCTTGGTAAACTTCCAATAAGTAGCAGACTTGTGAAATCGATTCATAAGGAGCTGATGCAAGGAGCGCGATCGACCCATGATGCCGTTCCTGGTGAGTTTCGTCATGATCAGAATTGGATCAATGGTACGAAACCTCAGGATGCGAAATTTGTTCCGCCGCCGGTACACGAAATGCAGCGAGCGCTCGACGATTGGGAAAAATTCGTACATAAAGATGATAATCTACTTCCGCTTACCAAGGCCGCTATGTTGCATGGACAGTTCGAGACCATTCATCCATTTCGAGACGGTAATGGAAGAACTGGTCGCATGATAACCACGCTTTACCTTCATGAAGCTGGTCTTCTCGAAAAACCAACACTGTTTCTCTCGTCGTATTTTAAGAGATATCAAAAGACATACTATGCTCGACTTGAAGGGTATCACTCGGGTGAGGTTGAGGAATGGGTGCGATTCTTTTTGACTGGTGTAGCGGAAACGGCACAGGAAGCAATTGAAACTGTACATCGAATTACGAAGCTGCGCGAACGAGATATTTTGAAGATACAAGGTTTGGACAAAAGATCCTCGCAGAGCGCTATAGTTGTACTCCCGCAACTCTTTGCCTTGCCAATTATCGATATTGTGACAGTGAGCAGATGGACCGGTTTTAGTCAGAACGGGGCGCAAAAGCTGGTTGATCGATTCGTTGATCTCGGCATTTTGCATATTCGCGATGAGAATCGGAAATATCGACGGTCGTATATTTACAAAGATTATGTTGATATTTTTTATGACGCTCGAAGAGAAAAAAATGAAGCAATTGAATAGGTTTCGGAGTTTTTTGCTATGAACGAATTATTATTAGAACCTGTTTACAATCTTCCGGTACACTGAGGACATAATCCTCAAACCAAAAGAACCATGTATCCAAGCGACATAACCCGAGAACAATTCGAACACATCAGACCATTTCTCGAATCAACCAGGAAGAGAACCAAACCAAAGACACTTGATTCCTATGACGTATTCAACGCTCTGCTCTACATTCTGGTCACGGGTTGCCAATGGAGGGCACTTCCCAAGGATTATCCAAAATGGCAGAGTGTCTATCGACACTTCCTTGTCTGGAAGGAACGAAAAAACAAACAGACAGAGAGTATGCTTGAGCAAGTCTTAAAAAAAATTGGTCGAACAAGAACGTATGAAAAATGGCAAACAATGCAAAACCAGTTTCTGCATCGTTGATGCTCAAAGTGTCAAGAATACAGATACGGCTCGAGAAAAAGGTTATGATGCAGGAAAAAAAGTTTCCGGTATCAAGCGACATATTCTCGTTGACACCAACGGATTGCCGCATGCGTTCACGGTAACCACTGCTAACGTCACTGATCGAAAGAGAAGTTTCTCCTGGCTGGAGAAATGCCGAAGGCTCTGGAAGAATTGCGAACGGACACTGGATTCGAGCTTACAGATGATGGTTTTAAGTTTTGATCGATTGTTGTTGAAAAGATTGTAAACAGGTTCTAAGACGTCTTAAGTAAGCCTAATTATTTATAAGACAGGTTCTGACATCGTCCAGTGCTCGGAGCAGATGAAATAGAGGCTCATACAAGCCTCTGTTTTTATGCTCTTACCAAGCAGATTCAGTCGTATCAATAAAAAACAGTGAATATTGTGATACTTATGCATTTTGTTAACTGTAAATTGACAGAATATAGTGAATAGAATATAATAAACACATAATATTCACTAAAAAATATGGCCATTACTAAACCAATTCGGAATCGTATTCAAAAATTAAAGAAAGAATTTGACGCTTTAAGAAAGGGAAAGGAGTCGCTTCTGACTCTTATTGATGAAGCTGAAATTCCGGAGAGTGTCTACAACTCTAATGCTATTGAGAATTCAACGCTGACGCTCCAGGAGACCGAAAAAATACTCCTTGATATTGCCGTATCGCGAGATGTATCTGTGCGGGAAGTCTTTGAAGCGAAGAATCTCGCTCGTGTTATCAACTATATCCGTACAAAGTCCCAGGAAAAAGAAATTGATAGGGATGTAATTTTACTCTTGCATCAGATGCTCATTGGAGGCATTAAAGATGAGATTGCGGGGCGTTTCCGAAATAAAGGAGAGTATGTTCGAGTGGGAACATATATCGCTCCGGCTCCGGAGCATATCAATCTGATGCTTGACTCGATCCTTTCCGAATACGGAAGCGATCATGATTCATATTTTCTTGATAAAATAGCGAAGTTCCATCTACATTTCGAAAATGTTCATCCATTTTGCGATGGTAATGGTCGGATTGGCCGGGCTCTTGTCTGTTATCAACTGCTTCGATTGGGATTTCCTTTGGTCATCGTTCGAAATAAAGAGAAAGAAATTTATTATAAAGCATTTTCAGATTATCGTGATCAAAAGAATTCGAAAACTATGGAAAAAATGTTTTCCCTGGCTCTTACAGAATCATTGCATAAGCGTATCACCTACCTGAAAGGAGAGAACGTTATTACTCTTTCCGAATATGCTAAGAAACATGGCGAATCGTCACCCGCCCTCTCGAATGCAGCTCGTCGACAGAATATTCCGGCTTTCCGAGAGAAGGGAGTTTGGAAGATCGGTGAGAAATTCAAAAAAGACCGGTAGAGGATTTACTTGTTTTCTCAAGTAGGCTCGAACTTCTTTGAGAGCTCGGAGCTAGTAAAAGCAAGGCTTAATAGAGCTTTGTTTTTGTTACCGAAGGAGGATTTAAACGGTCTGGACAGAAGCAACAAAGTATGCTATTATTAGAGGTCAGTTGAAATGACTGACCATTGTTGGGATGTTTCCGCAATGTCTTCCTGAAAGAGGATTGCAATCATGTCACTTAAAAAATATACCCTCCCGAATCTACTCACATCGTTGTATGAAAGTGCAACAAAAGCGCTTCATGTAATTTGGTCAGACCGATTTGTAGTCATTCATGGGACTATTGTAAACCGTGAAGGGTCAAATTGGATTGTCAACCTGACCGTGCAGGTGCACTTCAAAACACCGCATTATCACGGATGGACATTCCTTGAAGTTTCTGTGCATGTGAGTGAGTCTTTAAGGCATGCGACTGACAACGGACCCATCCTTGTCGAGGTGAAAAATCCTAAAATGGATCCTCCTAAAATCATGATTGCCAGAGTTCTCGTCTGGAAGGACTGCTACAACCCAGACAATCCTCTGGACGCCTGGGGTCGGATGTATGTACGCGACGACGACAAAAAAGACTTGGAGGTCATAGAGTACCTTGTATTGGAGGGAATTGTCGACTGATTCTCCCTGAGAAGAAGCTCCCAAAGGATAACTATCCGGCGGGAGCTTTTCAATTTCAAATGCTCAGCATGTAGATTTGAACTCGGTGCTTGATCCCCTTAATACATGGGTTCGTACTTCGTCCAACATGTGGAGCTAGTTTGGATGGTTTGTCCCCAAGGCAGATTTTTTGTTTATATTAATCTTTGTTTTTATCCTGTAGATAAATGATTTCTGTACTCGGGAGAGCTTTTCTTCTTTAAGACTTGGTTCGAGAGGATACAAAATTAAGAAATTGCTGCTCTTGCTCGATATTTTCCTCTAGGAAGGTGGTCTTTGCTTAGCTGGCAGTTTTGACTAGGGATACCCGGGTAAACTATATTGACAATTTATACTTCATGTCGTATAGTGAGTTGTCAGTCTGGAAATCCAGGTATGACAAAACCCGATAGTAACTTAACAGAGGACTAGACAGAATGAGTAACAGCACCATTTTCTTTGAAGAAGCTCTGCGCGAAGTTGGTGTGAGCGATGTGGCGATTGCTGCCTTGATCGATAACGAATACACTGATGTCAGCCAGTTGACTAACCTTGATGTCAATGACTTTTTGGCACTAGGCATCAAGGGTCGTCCAGCCTCGCTTTTGGCAGAAAAGTTCGGTAGACGTTCTGGCGGTCAATCAGTAGATTTGGATCAATCTACTTCGAAGCAGCCCATCAAGGTCGAGGTATCGTTGCCGAAATCGTTCGATCAAATGGGAACTTCCGAACTTCTCTCACAGCTCGCTGATACCAGTAACGCAGATGCGTTGTCGACATTGCTAGGTAAGCCGGAAGTGATTGCTGCTTCGGCTAGGACGGATTCATGGGCTATTCCTGGCACTGGTGGAACGAAGCTGGATGTCGACGCGACAATGGCGTACATTCGCTATCTCGGTAAGCCAGGGGCAACTCCCCAACGCCTGTATCAGGGACGTCGTCCCAAGAGCATCCATGTCATCCTTGGCGTTGTCGAGAAGACCCTGGTTAACCCATTTACGGGCGAGCCGGTGGTTGAGGGTTTGGATGCATCCGGAAATGACTGGTCGAAGACTGATCGTATCCTCATGAAAGCGATTTTGTGGGCGCGATTCACTCGACATAGGTTCTTCCCAGCCGCCATCGATCCATTCTCAGCCTTTGAGGAAATTTCTCAGCAGCCGCTGCCGCGGCGTTGGCAAGGTATTTTGGATGATTACAACGCGGCGGTCGAGGATGAAGATCCCGCGGCCTTGGGTGTGAGCTTGGCGTGGAAGGCTCCTACTGCTACCAATACCAACGGTAAGGGTGATACGATTGGCGGTGTCGCTGCTGAACAGCGGACTCGTGGCGCAGCGCTTGACCCGGAGTCTTTTGTCCGGGCGAAGTGTCAGGGTGCTGGTACTTTGTCCGGTATGGATTCAAAACTTGTTGGTGTCTTTTCGACTGTTGCTGTTTCTGGAATGAATCAGTCAGTCTGTGTTATAGTGCTGGATTCTTTTAAAGTAAGTGGTATGAATCAATCCGGCGTTGTTTACCTTGCTCCAGGTGCTGTCACAAAAGGATCGGGTATGGGAAACACCATCAGCATAGAACGGAAGAGTTGGGAACAGTTGGCTCAGATAGCCAGGGAATGGTAATAGTCCGTTAGCATCCTTCTAAAAGGAGCTTTATCAGGCGGTAGACTAGCATGTCTGCCGCTTTATTTTTTTAAAGAGGTTCGAACTTCTTCCATCGCTTGGGCATTAAACGAGTGCCACGAGATTTTGAGTCTGTAACAGAGTATCTTCTGGATCAGGAAATATCCTCCCCCACTCAAACGTTCGAAGGCTGTCCATCCAAGAGCAGATCAAATAGAGACTTGTATGATTCCCTATTTTGTACCTTGGATCGAGGTTTATAATTCCGGGGTTGACCTTGGTAGTACTTCTGATGTAGAATTCGACTTCTTTAACAACAAAAGGAGCGGGTGTAATGAAAAAAATACCCTCAACGCTCGAACGTGTTCTTGCTGAAGTTGAGCTGGGAAATGTGCAGACGGAACAAGCTTTAGTCGATTTCAATCCAAACGGCATACCAATTAATTATCTTTTGTACTTCTGTGAACTGCCCGATGGGACAGTTGTATATTTTGGTCGCGAGAGTATATTCAAAGATCGTAGATTAATTCTTCGAGAGGATTTCCTTGCTGTTGGCAAGAATAAACAGCGCGTCAAAGATGGTCTCAAGTACCCGACGCTTCGATCCCCAACGTTCCTTAAGGAAGGGTTTGATGATGTTGAGATGATCGAACCACTTGCTTATGAAGTGCTGCCTAGAGAACAGCATGCGGATGCTCTTGAATACAACAAGGTGTTGCAGCAGACTCTCGAGAGACTTTATCGAGCTCTCACATTGAATGACTGACTCCCTTATAAATTCAAATATAAGTGGCACACGACCCGCCAAAAGAGGTCGTTTTTTATTTTCCACATGCATATGTACAGTTAACACTCAAGGGTAACACTTTGTAACATTTTCTCACGAGGAGTCAGTCCGTTTAAGGATAAATGAATCCGTTCGTAATTGTAGTACCGTAATCACGCTTCTCTCGTTGTCCACACTCTCAGAGGATTCTGATGGTATAATATCGAGTATCAGACTTCTTTGATTGTATGAGTCAAGAAAAGTTGAGCGCGCGTTTACTTTGGTCATTTGGACCTGTTTTTGTGGCGGGCATTTTTCTCTGTATCTTTCCTAAAAGCGCTTCAGCTGAATGGTTGGCGAACTGGCAGTATCGAAAGGCAATTACCATCACAGGTCAATCAGGCGCGGGAACGGATTTTCAGATGAAGCTTCTCATTGGAGAAAGCGCCGGATCATCGGGTGCGAATTTTAATCTTGGGGGAAATGCTGCGAACTTCCCCTCCGGGAAAGGTCAGGGGGGCGATCTCTTTTTTACCGATAATGATGGTTCGACAGCTCTTTCATTTTGGGTGGAAAGTATCTCGGGATCGTCTCCAAATCGTACGGCGACAGTGTGGGTGAAGGTGGCCGATAACTTGTCATCTACTCAGACTATCGATTGCTATTACGGGAATGAGGGTGCATCGAATGTGAGTAGCGGCGACAATACATTTTTGCTGTTTGACGATTTCGATGGAGCGAGTTTGGATACGGGGAAGTGGGCGAAGCAAAGTTCTGCGGGAGGATCTGTCTCTCTCGGGAGTTCGCAATTGACGTTGAGTAGCACCTCGACGTCTGACTATGTGTGGGTTGACTCAGTAAATACATACAGCATACCAACGTTGTCCGAAACGAAAGTAGATTCCTTTTCGCCGTCCGGAGCGACGTATCGTATGGGACAAACGACTGGCGTTACGCCGCGTGGAGACAATGGAAATCTGTATAGCGAGTACTCTGCCGATGCCCTGGGTACGAGCTATCGTATCGTGGGGGATAACGCGTCAGCCGGTTGGTCGGTGTCAGTGACATCGCTCGGGTCGGACACGAGTGGCATCTGGTCTTTTGCTTGGCCTTCGACCGGTTCGCAGAAGTTCTTTGTCAACTACAGCCAAAAACTGACGGGGAGTGATAGTGTCAATAGTTTGAGTTCATACCACATGTATCTGGGCAATGCGATGTCGAGTGCGGGGTCGTCCAGGGTGGATTGGGCGAGAGTGAGGAAGTATGTATCAACGGAGCCGAGCGTGAGCAGTGTGGCGAGCGAGGAGAGTGTGTCAACGTGCATCGCCGGGAACTTTTCGGGAGGGTCGGGAATGGAGGCGGATCCATACCATGTGGCTACACTCAATGAGCTTGAGAGTGTGCGAACATGTTTGAACAGTCATTTTATTCAGACGGCTGATATCGATGCCTCTGCTACGAGTACGTGGAATGGCGGTGATGGTTTCCATCCTATCGGCGACGGTACGGCTCAGTTTAGCGGGACATACGACGGAGACAGCCATGTGATTGACCATCTTTCAATCAATCAAACCGGAAATTATCGAGGGTTGTTCGGATATATAAAGGGGTCTTCGCCATATACGGCGGAAGTAAAAAATGTGGGACTGACGAATGCCACGGTACAAGGAACCTACATGATCGGTGTCCTCGCAGGATTTTTTGATGCAGCGCTCATTGATCGTTGTTATGCCACGGGGAGCGTGACCAGCGATGCTCTTTCGCTCACCGACTGGACCAATGCCGGAGGTCTTGCGGGAAGGGGTTACCGGTCAAAAATCCAAAACTCTTGGGCACATGTGACGGTGACAGCAAAAGGATATCGCAACGGAGGATTGGTAGGGCAGATGTGGGATGATGCTACGGATTCGTCTCAGATTCTCAGCTCTTTCAGTTTGGGTGATGTGGTGGGCGGGTCCACCTACACGGGAGGGCTGGTAGGCGTGATGAATGGCGGCATTATCCGAAACTCGTATGCTCGTGGAGATGTGACGCGCAGCTCCGGAGCAACTAGCGCAACACTCGGAGCCTTTATGGGCGGCTGGTATGACGATCAGTCGGAGGTTCACACCTCATACAGTACGGGGAACGTATATTATGCCGGAACATCCGACCCGACAGACAGAGGATTTAGCGGAGGAAACATTACCAATGATGCTAACTTTTTTGACGGCGAAGTATCAAACCAATCAAGCGCTCTGGGCGCAACCGTCAAGACAATCGCGCAGATGAAGACTGTGGGCACGTTTACCGGGGCGGGGTGGAATTTCGGCTCCGTGTGGGGTATTGAAAGCGGAGCGAATGACGGATACCCGCGGTTACTCGCATCAAACGAACGAACGCTCACATATGCTGCCGGGGCGGGGGGAACTGTTTCCGGGACGACATTTCAAATTGTCTCTTCAGGATCAAGCGGTGCGGCGGTAACGGCGGTACCGAGTACGGGATATCATTTTGTAAACTGGAGCGACAGCTCGACTGACAATCCTCGGACCGATACGAATGTTGCGAGCAGTGTTTCTGTTACTGCCAATTTTTCGCCTGATACTTTCACGCTCACGTACGCTGCCGGGACGGGCGGGTCTCTTAGTGGGTCGGCAACGCAGACCGTCTCGTATGGATCGGATGGCAGCGCTGTCGAGGTGGTCCCGTCGAGTGGTTACGCGTTTTCCAAATGGAGCGATGATGCGACTGACAATCCTCGGACCGATACGAATATTACGACGGATGTTTCCGTTTCGGCTCTCTTTGTTGATTCGGGTGCTCCGACGATATCCGGAGCATCTGCTGTGCCAACGGACAGCTCGGTAGATATCACATGGAACACAGACGAAGCGAGCACGTCTCAGGTATCGTATGGACTGACATCGTCTCTCGGATCTTCCACTGCCAAAGACAGTTCGCTTGTTGGCAGTCATAGTGTGAACATAGGTTCACTCCATGCGTGTGCCCGCTACTTTGTGCGCCTGGTGTCGGATGATGCCGCGAGCAATACCGCAACATCGAGTATATTCACTTTTAGCACCCTTGGGTGCGACACCTCTGCGATCGAAGACGGCGGGGAAGAATCTGTGCCCACCAGCGGAGGGACAGTTTCTACCAATACCACAAAAGGAACGGCGTCCCTTACGATTCCCGGTGATTTCTATACTTCCGGTGGGATTCCCAAAGAGGCAACCTTTCAAATCAATACGCTCGACACGGACAGTGTTTCTTCCGAGCCATCGGGGACGGGCTTGGTAGGAGATAATCTTTTCGATCTTTTGGCGGTATCTGAGGATGATGTGCCGATAACTGCTTTTGACAAAGATATCACGTTTGTTGTGCACTACGGGAGCGATGTGCAAGATTCTTTTGAGGAGGGGACGCTGGATATATACCGCTACTCCGGTGGAGAGTGGATAAAACAAAACTGTACGCTTGATACGACCGCTCATACGCTCACCTGCCTGTTGTCACATTTCTCTTCCTATGGCGTGTTTGGATCGGAGATAGGCGAGGGTGGGACGGGGGACGGCGAGGATGCCTCCAATGACAATGACACGGAAGAGGTAAAGAAGGCCGATATAAACTCATGGAGCGCCTCCCTCTACAACGTGCTTGTGCCATCGAGTTCATGCCCGGAGCGTGTGAGGCTGGTCATCACCGGGCACGATTTTGCTAAGCATCCACAGGTACGAATCGGAGGAAAGAAGGCTCTCTGGGTGGAGAGAAAATCGAGCCGGAAGATCGTGGCAGGCTTTTGTTTGACCGATTTGCTGAAAGTAAAAGTGGGAAACAAAAGGTCTGTCAAAGTAGTGAATCCGGGGACCAAAGCGGAGGAAGCGGACAAGAAAATCGATCTTGAACAATTGGACTTTGAAGACGAATATGAGAGCGTCTCTCAAGATGCGCCAACGGGCGGGTCTGTCCCCTCAGGGAAAGAGGATGAGCCGAATATTGAGGAAATGCCGGAATACTTGGGAGCGGGAACGCCGAATGTATGCTCATATTCCGTTGAAGCGGGAGACTCGCTCTGGTCTATCGCCAAGCAGGTCTATGGAGATGCGACAGCCTACCCATTGATTGTTCGGGAGAATATGGAGCGATACCCTGATATTTCCAAAGGGACACTGCACGTCGGGCAGTCTCTCGTATTCGGATGTGATGGTTCTTCCGGCATGCCAGAAAGTTCGCATTCCGATGAGCGAGATGATACAGCGCAGACGAATAGTGAATCAGAAAATTCGCAGGATGCCCGCTGGTGGAACCCGCTGAGTTGGTTTTGATATACGAGTGCCCAAAGAGGGAAGATGAATACCCCTAAAGAGGTTTACTGTATTGAAACAAGACAACTGAGAAAACAGGAGTTGCCCGGCTCCTGTTTTTGTCAAAGAAGAGCATTGAGCAGTTGCTTCGGAGCATATTGAAGACTCTAAAAAAACAGCAAGTCGTTTGGCAGAAATGGACGCGCGAAGGCGTTTTCGAGCAATAGGATTTAAAAAATAAAAAGCTCTCGAAAAGAGAGCTTTGCTATGTGCTGATTTTAGGTTGTCCCAAGTTGCTTAAGTGGAAACAGAGTGTTCTATGTGGCGATGCCGTGAAGTTCGAGTATTTCTTGGAAGGAGTGTATTTCCCAGAAATCTACTTCAAGTTTCACGGTAATGATGATAGTGTCTGGCCTCATCTCCGGTATTTCCCGGAGAAGCCGCCGACAGTGCCGGCAGGGATGGAGCGTGCACGTCATGACCCCGCTTTCTCCATCGGGCTCGTCTTGCGGTTCACCTGCCACGACGAGTGCGAGCATTCTCTCTGTCGGGAACAAATGTCCTTGCTGACGAATTTGCGCCACCACTTCCTGCTCAGCGCAGGTATTCCGCGCGTCTCTTTCGAGCTTCAAATTTGCTCCAGTGTATATGGCGTAACCGGATCTTCCAAGAGCATGAAGCGCTTCTGGTTCCGTGCTTGTTAGAAATGCGGCTGCTCAGACACGAAAGCCTCGATATGACCGACCTCTTTGCCGCGCTGCTGCACGCGCTCGATCGATCAGGTGCCATCGAATCTGCCAAAGGGCGCTCCAATTATGATGCCAGACCAATTCCGAGGGGACATGTTCTTGATTGAGAACAAATGCCTGTTTGAATATTTCCGCCGGTGACAGTGACATGGTCACGCTCCTCTTGAAGGAAAACAACTTGCGCGAACGTAGCATTATTTCGAGTCACTGTCAATCTTCGTCTTGGCGGAGTATCTTGAATAGTATGAAATGGTGTGTAAAGGAGATTCGATTGAGTTTTGTATCGTTGTTTGTATACAGATGTTCTCAACTTGACATATATCTATAAATAGGTATATTTTAGGGCAGTAATAGCGTGCTCGTTGACAATAAGTAGCTTCGCTTCTTGTGCAAAGTGTCCTCTCTTGATATGTATCCGGGAGAGGCAATTTCTTCTGAAAAGACCGGAGAATAAACAGTGAATACTTCTTCTGTTCGTGTGATTCAAACGTTTGAAACAGCAAATGTTTATGGTCGGGTGAGCGTGCTTGAGCAGGATGGGCTGACATTTGTTGTCCATACTCTCCGAAAGAAACAGGTATCTTCTCGGGGTGATTTCGTGGTGGCGAAAGTACTCGACCAGTATGGACAAATTCTCTGGCTATTTCCGAAATCGTTTCAGGGGCTCGCGCTGTTGAAACAGGTGGGTGATGAGGCGGTAATTGCGTTGGTTGAACGAGGCCGGGAAGGTAGGGTGATGGAAGTCATCGCCTTTTCGTCGCTTGGCAAAGATAGTCCTGTCGATTTGCATCGGAGTATTAGATTGAAACGACTTGCCGCTCAACATCTTGAGCGGGAATATTATTTGACTGACGCCGAAGCCGCCAGCGTGATGAGCGGAAACAAGCCGGAGCCTTCCCGTCGACAAATGTCTCATGCTGCCCGTCGGCAAGCTTGGATGGAATCGGCACGCTGCATCAGAGGACGACACAGCGTAACAGTTCGGTCTGAAGACGGCAGGGTTCTCTCGGGGATTCCGGTCGTCGGCAATGAATGGAGATATCTTAAACCCGGAACTTATGCAGTGACGGTTGAACGATTTGATGATGCGTCCGGACTGCATGAAAAACCGATCGAGGCATTTAAAGTGGTGACTGACCGTCAAGGAAAACTCGTTCGAACTTTTGTAACTCCCGTTGCTCCGGAATGGCGTCCTGATAATGTTGTACGACCGTCTGCCATGGAAGGTGCCATACGGAAGATGACTGTTTGCAATGCGGGTGACGGAGAGAATCTCAAAGTGTTGGTGTATGCCAGCATGGATGATATTCGCAAAGCGCGTGGTTGCGGTCTGGGTGGTGGTACTTATGTGACCTCACTTGATAAGCGGCAGGCGGATGATCGCTGGACGGTGTTCCGTGTTTACGATGGTAAGATAGAGACTATCGGAAATCTTGGAGTGGTACGATAGTAGGGAAACTCCCAAAACCCTCAAGTCTTTAACAAGGCTTGAGGGTGTTTTATTTTCTGTGCCAAAACCGAATTTTTAGTGTGGGAATGACCTCTGTGAATTTTTCTCAAGACTACTTTACTTGTTGTGTGTTTCAATTTTCGTAAGAGGTCGTCCTAATAATATATCCAGATAGCATTGGCAGTTGAGTCGGACGTAATGGGGGAGGAGAAAGTGCGTGCGGACGGATTCTTGCGCGGCACGACCGATAACTTGTGCTTTCGCTGTGTCGGACAGCGTCTCGACGACGTGCTGCGCGATTGCTTCCGGAGTGTCGGCGAGGTAGCCGTTTTCGCCATGGGTGATTTGGAGTTCGGCTCCGCGAGAGGGGCGGGCGATGACGACACGGGCTTTCCACATAGCTTCTGTGATGGTGAGTCCAAAGCCTTCGCGTCGGCTCATCTGAAGCGTGCACTTGGTGAGTGTATTGACGGCATTGATGAAGAGGGCATTGCTTGTGTCATGCATGAGCTGGGAGAGATCCGAAAATATATGGATATCGGGATCTCTCGATGCCGCAGAAGTGGTCTTGGCAACCCACTCGAGTGCTTCCGGATCATCGGATGCTTCGATGAATCCGGCGAGTATGAGCTGGAGCGTTGGCAAGGATTGTTTTGCAATGCGATAAGTATCGATAGCGCCGAGAGGATCCTTCCATGTGTCGAAGCGGGATATCTGTGTAATGATGGGGCGTGCCGTATCGATACCGTGTTTCTCGAGAATGTTTTGAGCGGAATCTCTATCGAGGGGGGAATTTTTCTCAGCGAGCGGATCGATGGCGGGGCGGATAATGACAGTCTGATCTTTGGAGTATGTATCTATTGCTGAGCGATAATTACCGCTCGAAAGGATGATGCCGGAGGTTTGTTGAAGCATCGGCATGAGGAATTCGGCAATTGGTCTGTAAGGGGTTGAGAGATCGATATGCAGCCGCGAGATAACAGGCGCGTATTGACGCGCTTGAGATATGAGCGGAAGCGGTTGCGGATCATGAAGGACTATGAGATTCGGTTGAAAGTCGCGCGCGATAGTTTCAAATCGTTCATGGAGCGTTGCGGCGATTTCGAGATAGGCTGCTTGTTCAGTGGGAGTAATCATGTGGGCTGCACCCTGAAGACCATTGTGAATTTTCTTGGTAATGACAAAAAAATCGTGAGCGTCCTCGATAACGACCCGGGAACTCTCAATGCCAAGCGCGCGTTCGAATGCGCAACCGCTTCTGAGAAGTTCGGCAACGCCGCCGCCTTGCGCTGAGGAGCTGACGTGCAGTATTCGTTTGCCGGCAAGTGATGAAGTAATCTCCTTGAGAGAGGACGCGTCATCTGGGCTGATGGCGGCATATGTCGTGAGCGCGCTTTGCGTGAAGGAATCCGGAGTGACTGTTTTTAGTGTGGGCATACGAAGAGTATACCAACCGAGAAAGAAGCGAACAAATGTTTCTCTCTGTCATTTTGACTGGAGTAACTGGAGGGACAAGGCGGAGGAATTTCCGGACAGGATGTGTAAGAACTTGAAAAGCGCGGTTCTGCGACTGAGATTCCTCAACTTCGCTCGGAATGACATCAGGGAATAGTTTTCGGATCAATACGACGAGGGCTTTTCTCTTTCGAGAATCGCATGAACAAGCATTGCCACCGGACAATAACCGGTTATGGCGAAAAACATAAGCATGCTACCGACAAAGAGTGCGGCCCAATGGAATCCCGGATGAAGGAAGATTCCGAGCAGTGTCAGTATGGCGACCAAGAGTCCGGCAATTAAGAAGATGATTCGATCAACGGTCCAGCGTTTTGTTTCGGCGCGATAGAAAAGTGGCGGCATAGGCTTATTTTTTAGGAATAAACGTGTGGCTTAAGAAGCTTTTTCTTCCCAGTGTTTTCGCTCGAAGATGAAATAGAGGAGAGGAAAGATAATGAGAGTGAGGAAGGTGGACGCGGAGAGTCCGAAGATAATGGACCAGGCGAGTCCTTCCCAGACAGGATCGCTTACGATAGTGAGCGAACCGAGTATGGCGGCAAGCGAAGTTAGGACAATGGGGAGCAATCTAATGCGCCCGGCTTCTACAAGCGCTTCCCGCATTGGCATGCCGGCATGTCTGAGTGGCTCGAGGTATTCCAAGTAGATGATAGCATTTTTTACGGAGAGCCCGGAAAGCGCGATGACGCCGATCATCGAGGTGGCATTGAAATACGTCCCTTTGACTGCTTGTAAGAATGCAAACCCGGGAAGTATGCCGATTAGTCCGAGCGGGATGCTTATCATGATGAGACCGGGTATGATGAGCGACTTTGTTCGTGCTGCCAAGACGAAGAATATGAGAAACAGGACAACTCCCATGACAATGCCCAGGTCACGGAACACTTCGATGGTCAGTTTCCATTCGCCGCCGATTTCTACGCGATACTGTTCGCCGGTCGATCGATCTTGATAGGTGACGCCGAGTGGCGACCAGGAAATCCTCTCCCCAGCATTGTCCGGGAGATGATAACTGAGAAGTGTGGGGAATATATCGAGCACGGCATAGACGATGCTTCGATTGCCCATCTCGGCGGATATGAACGTTGTTTCCAGACGATTATCGGAGAGTATGGCTTGCTCTGTCGGGGAGTTGACCGGTTCAAGGAGATCGGTAATCGGTATGAGATCGCCGGACTTGCCAGAGATTTTTATACGTGACAGATCTTGTTCTTGCGAGCGATTTTCCGGCGCAAACCGTATAACGATGTATCGCGGTTCTTTGGCAGGATTCTCGCGCGTCGTGCTGTGGAAGAGTCCCATGTTTGATCCGGAGAATGCTGTTTGAATTGACATCTCAATATCCGGAAGTGAGACGCCAAGACGAGATGCCTTCTCTGTATTTATTCGATAGGTTGGGTTGATACCTCGTTCGGGAATCGAAGTGTCAATGTCGACGACGCCATCTATATTTGCGGAAGCATTGGCGAGGTCGCGGGCGATTTGTTCTCGAATTTCGCTATTCGAACCCTTTACTTTCAGAAGAAAGGTTGAGAGAACTGGTGGCCCGGGTGGATCTTCAATGATGCGCGCGACAGCATCAGGAAATGCTTCGTGGAAATCGGTGAGGCTTTCCCGTACGCGAAAGGCAATTGCTTCTGATGTGATGCTGCGACTGTTCGATGCTGTGAGGTGAACTACGAGCGTTGCTTGGTTCTCAGTGGTTCTTTGGGAGCTTCCTTTGAAAAGTCCATTGAAATCAACTACGGGTGCCGTACCAACGAAACTCTCTACTTGGAGAATATCGGAATCTTTGAGAAGGATTGTTTCGATGGCGTGCGTCGCAGCATCGGTTGTATCGAGTGCTGTGCCGTCCGGAAGGTCGAGGTATACGGAGAAATGATCTTTGTCAGCTTTGGGAAGCATCCGAAAAGGTACGAGTGGCGTCAGGGGGAGTATAAGCGCGATAATGAGCGCCGCTCCGGTTGTCACGAGCACCAAGACGCGTTTCTTGCGGTGCATGAGAAGTGCGGACAGTGTTTGTTCGTATATCTTTTCAATTCTTTTGAACGTTCGTACGAAGAGATTGTCTTTCTCTGTATCTGCAAGGATTTTTCTTGGCATGGAAAGGAGGGAGAGAAACGGATTGAGCGTGACGGAGATAATGAGTGACGCAAAGAGTGCTGCCGGCACGAAGAAGGGGATCGGTCCCATATAGGGTCCCATCATGCCGCTGACAAATGCCATAGGGAGAAAAGCGAGTGCCATAGTGAGAGTTGAAAGGGCGAGCGCGCCACCCACTTCGTCCACAGCCTGTACGATAAGCTTGATCCTGTTCTCATTTGGAAAGAGCCGAAAGGATCGTGCGATATTTTCTACCACGACTATAGCATCGTCAACGAGAAGTCCGAGCGAGAGTATGAGGGCGAAGAGTGTGATGCGATTTATTGTCTGACCGGCAAGAAGTCCCATGCCGAAAACAGCAAGAAGCACGAGCGGTATTGATATCGATGCAACAAAGGCATTGCGCAGCCCAAGGAACAGTGCAAGGAGCGCGCCGACAATGACAATAGATTTAACGAGATCGAAAGAAAGCTTGGAAATTTCTTCGTGTGCTGTTGCGCCCTCATCGCGCAGAATCGATGTTTTGACTGTGTCCGGTACGAGAGTTTTTTGAAGATCTTCTAATTTTTTGAGTGCCTCGGTCGACACCGTAGTCGCGTTTTCTCCCTTGAGCTTCGAAAGAGTAATATGGACTGTTTCACTGGCGTTTTCGTACCGCTCCGATATGCGGACATATTCCCGTATGTCGTCGGGCTCCAGGGAAATATCGGCGATATCTCCGAGTCGGAGTATCGAATCACTTGCTTCTCGGATAGAGATATGTGAGAGATCATCGGGGTTCTCTATGATCCCAACAATGCTTATAAATGGATTCTTACCGATATTTTGGAGTTCGCTTATGGAGAGGGAGCCGTTTGATTTCCTTATGGCGTTCTCAATGTCGGCGATGGTGACATTTCTGGCGGTGAGTGCGTCGGCGTGCAGTGTTATTTTTAATTGCTCCGTATGTCCGCCGAGAATGTCTGCCGATGATATACCCGGTACCAGTTTGAGTATGTCGGCAATGTCGATGGCAAGTGCGCGTAAGGACGTCTCTGACAGTGTTGGCGATGTCAGGGCAATGTCGAGGATGGGAACATCGTCGGGACGTATTGATTGCACAAGCGGAGTTGAAGCGCCGAATGGCAGTGTCGTTTGTATATCTTGAAGCTTCTGATTAATTGCGAGTGTCGCGCTTTCTTCGGAATATCCGACGAGAAATTTCACGACGACAACGCTTTTCCCTCCGGCAATTGATTGTGAGGAAATATCGTCTACTTTCGGCACTCCCGACACAGCGTCTCCCACTCGTTTTGTGAGAAGAGTGCTGACCTCTTCGGCTGAGGTGCCGGGAAGTTCGGTTGTTATGGTAAACGCAGGCGCGACAATCTCCGGGTTGTACTGCTTTGGCATGAGTGCAAACGAAAGCGTTCCCCAAACGATGAGTATGCCGATAGTGAGCAGGGAAATTTTTTGGTTGGAGAGAAAAATTCGCGTAGCTCTTCCGGCAAATCCGACAGGCACATCAGTGGTTTCGAAAGGATGTTTCATAGTGATAGTGTCGGACTATTCGTGATGAACGGCATATACAGACATCCCTTCTTGCAGGGAGTGCAAGCCTTCAGTAATGACTGTGTCGCTGATGTCGAGTCCGTTGAGTATTTCTCTCGAGTCCCCGTATTGGTTTCCGGCGACAACCGGTTGCTTATGTGTCTTTGAATCAGTAACAGTAAAAACGAATGTTTCGCCATACTGTCGGATCAGCGCCGAATCCGGAATGAGCAGTGTATCTCTCGATGGTTCGGTTGGGAGTTCAACCGAAGCGTATTGTCCGGGGAATATTGTCGAAGATGGGTCGTCATGTGCGAGTAGTCGTATGATGGCGATGGTTTCGCCGGTTGACGGATTGGCAACGGGTGCAATGGAAAATACTTCGCCGTCGATAGATTGATTTGAATGTTCCGGTAGTATAGAGACACTCGATCCTTTCTGGATTGACGCGGCAAGACGGATTGGTACGGAGACGGGAATTTCAATGTCATTGGGTGAGACGAGGGAATAGAGAACGCTATTTGGACTTGCGAATGAACCGACAGATGTTTGTTTGGTCGCGACAATTCCTGAGAATGGCGCTCGGACGAAGCGGTTTTCGAGAGCGGCTCTTGATATTGTTTCAGAACCCTGGAGAGCAGCAACGGAAGCGGCTGCTTGGGCGTTTTCGGTGTCACGCAATTTCTTGGCGGTTCGAACGGCATCCTCGGCGACACGGACGTCTTTGTCGGTTGCTATTCCGCGCTTTCGATCATCCTTTGTTTTCGAGAGGGCCGTCTCTGCGGCATCGACCTGTTGCTTTGTATACTTCTCCATCCGGTCAAGTGAGGTGAGAGCAGCTGAAAGTGAGAGCGAAGCGCTTTGATTTCCAGCTATGAGCTCATTTCCATCGAGTATTGCAAGAAGGTCCCCGGATTGAACAGAATCCCCGGGTTCTTTGAGGAGCGCTATGACAGATCCCGATACTTTCGGACTGATATCCGCATGGCGAATGCCACGAGCAAATCCGGAGAAGGTTTCAGTTGGCTGAATCTGCGAACGGGAAACAGACACGGTCTGTACGGGCATCGATACTGTTGCCAATTCATGCTGGACTTCCGGGTCAGCGGAGGCGTTCCAAGAAATGACTGCCCCGAGAGTACCCGCGAGAAAGAGGAGAAGGAGCTTCATGTGCTTTCGTTCGGAAATGATTTGCATAAAGGTTGTTGTGAGTCGGAATTGCTTTGATGCTGAGAGTGATTACTTGAACCCGGTTACTTGTTCTGTGCTATATTGACGATTTTGAGGAGCTCTTTGTGGAGTGTTCGGATCTGCTTTGCTTGAGCGCCTGAAAGACTCTGCGCGGTATGTTCCATGTGACTCTCGAGCATGAGAAGATTGGCTGATTTGAGGAGTCCGATAACGGAGAGGTTTTGCTGTATGACCGGGAAACAGTCAACATTTTGCGACTCGATAACAAAGAGAATTTTCTCGAGGCTGGTCTTGGCCTTCTTGAGAGCGATAGCGATTTTATCTTTTCGTTCCATAAGGCTTCCGCGTGAAGTATTATCCTATACCTATGGTGTAGGTATACATGAAGAGCATCGGCGTGTCAAATGGGGTAGTTCGGATGCAAATCACGATATACGAGGATAGCTTTGTCAGAAACTTTGTTTTATGTCAGAATAGCGCCGTAAGAGTATCTTCCAGCGATATGAATGAGAAATACAAAAAGTCTATGATATTCGTGCTCTTTGTTCTGGTTGTTGTGGCATCCCTCGGTATATTCGTTCTCTTTGCGCGGTTTTTGGGATTTGGCGGCGGAATAGACTCCGCTATAACAGTCCCGATTTCCGGACCGGTAACCGTAGGAGAGGATGGCGTGACGTTTACTCCGGACGAATCTCTTCGGATCACTCGGACATCGGGAAAAGTGTTGTTGCGATCTCAGCTGATCAGCGATGCGAACCTTGTTCAAGGGACGCTACTCTTGAAAGATGGCTCGACACGGAAGGTGTCTATCTCATTGGAAGATGCGTCCGGAAGAGAATATGTGCTCATTCTTACGAGTGTCGGTTCTGCGGTAGGTTTCGGATTTTCGGAAGACGATCTTTCGAGCATTGATAAAAATATAAGTTTTCGCTCGGTGCGTATTCGATCAGATAAGCCGGTTGCAATCGATGCTCTCGAATGGTACTCATGGACGGGGAAATGATAGAAAGTTTCAGGAGAGTCTAAATTTTTGAGAGAAAATGAAGATATGAATATGATATTTGCTGTCGTGATGGGGTTGGCGGTATTGGGAGTCGGGATGTTGTTCTATCGGTCATCGGATGCACAGGGAAGACAAAACGTTAATAAGATAACAGAGAACGCTATGATGTCAGATGAGTCAGCTACAGGGAAAGACTCGGGATTGAAAATCGAAACGACGCAAGAGGGAACCGGTGATCAGGTAGTAAAATCTGGCGATACAATCACTGTTCATTATACGGGGCGACTGATGGATGGAACGAAGTTCGACTCAAGCGTCGATCGCGGAACACCATTTACTTTTACCATTGGCGCGGGTCAAGTTATCAAGGGCTGGGATGAGGGACTCCTTGGCATGAAGGTGGGGGAGAAGCGGACGCTTACTATTCCGGCAGACAAAGGCTATGGCGCAACCGGAGCTGGCGGCGTTATCCCGCCCAATGCGACGCTTATATTCGATACTGAGCTCATTTCTATCAAGTAGGGAAATAGGGAGAAAATAGATCTTGTACACAACAAAAACTCCCGCGACATTGCGGGAGTTTTTGTTGTTTTGTTGACTCTGTCTATGATCTGCGTGTGACCTACTCTTCGCGGCGACCCATCCCATCTCCGGGACCGTGCATGCCACCATCCATGCCAGGACCAACGAACTCATCGGGAATGTTATTTGCTTCCGCCCAGGTTTTCATTTCCTCCCGATGTTTTTCGGCGTCTGCGCGGCGTTCTTCCGGTGTCATATCTTTGCGCGATTCAAAATTCGCTTCACGTTCTTTCTGAAGTTCCTCGTGCTTTGCGAGAATAAGAGCTTTTTGTTCTTCGGTAACTGTGCCGTTTGCGACGGCTTCGGAGAGTCTCTCTTCGAATCGCTGTTCCATTTCTGCTTGGTGCTCCTTCCGATCTTCGTCAAAGACGCTTTGTACGTCACTGGTGCTCAGATTGAATCGGCTGGCGATTCGTTCGATGAGGGATGTCCTCGGAGCATTCCCTTCCGCCGAGGCATTGCCTATGAGGAAAAATCCTCCTGCGGCAAGCGTTCCAAATGCAATAACGAGTGCTGCGAGTATTCGTATTGAAATCATAAGAATTTTGTTAGCGATTATATCGGTCGTGTGCGCCACGCATTCCTTTATACGATTCATTTGGAAATGAGTTTGCATTCGGTTCTTGCCTATCGTTCAAGTTTTCTCTGAGCGGTCGGATGAAGAGTGCTTGAATAGTGTTGTTCTTTCCTGGTGTTCCGAGCACGAGTACATCCTCACCTGATTGAATGCGCGCTCTCGGGCTTATGCGAGTGTTGCCATTCACCTGTATGGTCCAGGCTTCAGTATTTGGTGTTTGCAAGAGAAACGAGTCTGACTGTACGTCTGTTATCTTCCCGGCGAGGGCGCCGTCTTGCGGAGATGACCATCGAGATGCTCTTGGAGGGAGGATTCCGCGGAACATTTCCGGAGTCCTGTTTTCAAATGCTCGATCTATTCGCTCATCGATTTTGGTAAAATGTGCGAGAAGTGTCGCCGTGAGAATGGTGAGCGTGATGAGGCTGCCAACAAAAATTGTCCGATAGCGATATCCTCGCTTGGTATTTCGGAATGTGAGAATGCCGAAGAGAACGGCAATGCCGAAAAGACTGATCCAAATAATCGGCGTGGAAAAAAAGAGAAAGAGTGGCGGATGCTGAAGTCCGAAAGAGCGGAATATTTCCGGTCCGATATCGAGAATATCAATCAATCCCAGAGAGAGAAATATTACGCCAATAATCCCCATGCTTCCGAGGAGTATCCAAAAAGCTGCGTTCTTGGCAAGAATAACCCACCGTGGCGTCGGTGTGATGCGTTTTTTCTTTATAGTTTCAACGATATCGGTGATGGAGTGTTGATTCATACGGAGAGGGAGAAATAGGGGTGATAATTTCATGTGCGACGACAGGCAAGTGCTAGGGCGTATCGTCAGTGAGGCGGCTGTAAATTCCCTGTTTTTCTGCCTGCTCTTTGAGCAGCTTTCGTCCTCTGTTTATGAGGGAGGCGACAGTTCCTTTCGGTTTTTCGACGATGTCCATAATCTCCTCATAACTTTTCTCTTCGAGGAATTTCAGGATGAGCACTTCCCGATAGATGAGTGGAAGCGATTCTATTATGGCGGAGATTTTCCGGAGTTGGTTTTTGATATCTATGGTGTGCGTGATATTTTCCGGATCTTGAAAGAGATGGGAAAAATCCTCCGTATCGAGACCGATTGTCTTTGGTCGGGAGGATTTCTTTCGTATCGAATCAATGATGGTGTTTCGGCAGATATGGTAGATCCATGTAGAGAATGCGAGGTCGTCATCGAATGCGTTGAGATTCTTATAAACTTTGATAAATGTTTCTTGCAGAATATCTTCCACGTCTTCATCGGAGGAGAATGATATTCGGCGGACATATCGAAACAACCGGTCCCAGTATCGTTCGACGATACCCGAAAAAGCATCCGGATTAGCAACTGAAGCAATTACGATATCGCTGTCGCTCAGCTCGTGATGCTGGCTCTCTTGGAGATTCTCTTTGATTACCATGAATGAGGTCTGTTTGATCGATCTCTTATTATACGAACCGGCATATCTAAGTTTGCATTCTTTTCAAAGTATACCGAAATAGAAGTCTAATTCAAGAATAGAGTTCTGATATGAACAAAGAGCATTTTGAGGGTATTTTGCGACGTGGTATCGTGAGAGTGTCGTTTTTCTAAAAGTTCTTATGGCGAGTTTCCGAACACACATTTCGTGGGGAATAGCTTGCGGTGTCCTCGGTGTGTTCTTGTTGGTAATCTCTATGCTTGTGCCACAGTCGTGGAGTCTCTTTGTGCTCCTGTGGCTCATGGTAACCATCGGCGCCATTTTGCCGGATATGGACAGTGATTCAGGGATACCGTTCCATGTAACATTCGGAGCGCTGTCGATTATTGCTGGCGGATTGGCGTTTCTTGTGGCATACAAATACGTCCCGCAAAACCCTCTACGTATTGCGGAATGGACTATTGGATCGGCAATTTTTATGTGGGGGATTGTTGGGACACTTTTTCGGAGGTTTACAAAGCATCGCGGCATGGCGCATTCGATTCCGAGCGCTGTGCTTGTCGGACTCTGTGTCTTTTCACTCGCTTCTTATTGGAGATTTGACGAATGGCAGTCATTTCTCTTGGGAGTTGCGATGACATTTGGATATATTGTGCACTTAGTGCTTGATGAGGTTTATGCGGCTGTGAACTTTCACGGCGTGCCCTTTGTACCAAACAAAGCATTGGGGAGTGCGCTCAAATTCTACTCAAAGAGCTGGCGAATCAATATGCTGGTTTATGGGAGCATTACTTTGCTGATTGTGCGAAGTAATGGAGAGATATTTCGTCTCGGGAAACATCTGGTGAATGCGTTGCACTAAATTTTTCCCATCAAATCTCCAGAGTTTATCTCGAAAAATTTTCAAAATCGCTCCGAAATTATTCTTGAGATGAGTTTTCCATGTCCGCTCCTCCGGCATTTCATGATGCGATAGGGAACACTCGAAAAATTTCTATGATGGATATAAAAAAACGGGCAAGAGAAATACTGAATCGATTGAAAAAGATATATCCGAAACCGGGACCGTTTGTCGAATGGTCAAGTCCGCTCGAATTGGTAGTGGGAACCGTGCTTTCGGCGCAGTGCACGGATGAACGAGTGAATCGCGTAACAAAGAATCTGTTCAAGAAATACAGGACGGCGAAGGACTATATGGATGCTGATCCGATAGAATTGGAACAAGATATCTATCAAACCGGATTCTATAAATCAAAAGCGAAATATCTCCGGGCTATCGGAGCGATACTTGTCGAGAAATTTGGCGGAGAGGTGCCAGGTGACTTTACATCACTCCTTACCTTTCCTGGCGTTGCACGGAAGACGGCGCATATCGTGATGGCGAAAGCGTTTGGGAAATACACGGGCGTTGCTGTTGATACACATGTGATGCGTATGGCGCCCCGGCTCGGGCTGACAAAGCACTCTGAACAAGAGAAGATCGCGAAAGATCTCGAAGGCTTGTTTCCAACGAATGAGTATCTCCACGTCAATGAGTACTTTATTACGCACGGTCGCGCTATTTGTACTCCGAGAAGACCAAAATGCGGAGAGTGTGCATTGTTGGAGCTCTGTCCATCTGGAAGGGAATCGATAGGCAATCTGCCATGATCATGACAGAGGGGGTGAAGAAGAGGAAATTAAGCACAAGGCTGGAATCGGGAAAGAAGCAAGCTTTGTTTCGGACTAGTGCTCGCCCTCATTTCCTCTACTTACTCCCATTTTAGTAGTTTGCCGTTACGATATATACGGAGGATGTTTGGTAGGTGGCTGCTGGCTGAGCGTTTGAAACCGAGACTTTGTAGGTAACTGTGAACTGCTCATTTGAAACGGCGCCAGTTGAACCATCTATGGCACTGGTGTGATCAGCAACCACATCACCAGGGGAGGATTGTGTAAATGCCGCATACTTCGTCCCGCCTCCAAAGCGATTTGATCCTTGGACGTCTGTGTCGCTTGAGGTGTAGCCGAATCCATACGTGCCGCCACTCCAGGTAAGCGGTGTCGACCAATTTCCGGAGAAGTTGCCCACGGTATCGCTTGGATTTTCGAGTGAGGTGAGATTGGCAGTATTGTAAGCCTTCACCGTATATCCGCTTGATGCATTGGTTGAAGTGGTGACGGTAAGCGTTTTGGTGTCGGTGTAGCTGTTGCCATTATTGAGATTGCTGAACGTGATGGTATTGGTGCTCAACGAGAAAGAGAGTGTTGGTAAGACCTGCTCCCCATTTGAATTAACGGCGGTGCCAACATTGCCAGCATTGTCCGTTGCCCGGACACTTGTGTAGTACGTTGTGCCGGTTGCAAGGTTGAGGCTCGACTGAGTGTAGGAAGTGCTCGTTGAATTATCGCACCAGTTGGCACTTGCCTGCCAGCTTCCTGCACCGGAGCAGACGCTCCAGTAGTAGTCGTCTGATGCGCGGCGAATAGCATATTCGTATGTATTGAGACCGGAGACATTTGCATCAAACCCGCTCCAATTGCTAGAGAGGGAAGTGAGTGTGCCATTGTTCCAGTTTTCGTCACCGCTTGTGCCATCGTTTACCGTTCCGCCAGTTGGCGCGGTTGCATCTACTTTGAAATCCATCGTTCCCGCGACGCCGAATTCCACGTAGGCGGACTCGGCGCTATTGCTATCGATAGCTTTGACGCGCCACCAATAGCCAGTTGCGCTGTCGGAGAGTGTCGATGGGCATGTGCCAGAGCAGGATCCGCTGCCGTATGTGCCAACAATAAATTCGAATGTTGTACCGGAAGCTGAGAAGGATCCATGTGTGTAATCAAGGACAAGTGCGGAAAATCCGGAATCCGTTGCGACTTGTACTTCATACTTCACGGTGTCGGTATCTGGGTCGGTGATAGTGAAGCCGAGTTTCGGTGTGTTTGTTGTGGTCCACGCGGATTCACTAATAGAGGCATTGCTTGAGTTCTTCTGGGTGAGCGAAGTCGGCGCATCTGGATTCGCATTTCCACCGCACGCACCTCCGTTTATGGTCCAGTTAGTATTGTTGTCGTTGTCGGCAGTTGAATTGCTTGCGGTGATTGCTGTGGTGACGGCGTTGCCATCGTGCACATCGGCATAACTCACGCTGACAGTTGCTCCAGTTACGGTGATATCCCATTGATTGCCGTTGGTGACAGATTTCAGAAAG